>JAQUDN010000238.1 GCA_028685665.1 Burkholderiaceae bacterium
GGCGTGGGCAGCATGAGCGGCGGCGAAAAAGCCCGCCTGGTGCTGGCCATGATCGTCTGGCAGCGCCCCAACCTGCTGCTGCTGGACGAACCCACCAACCACCTGGACCTCGCCACCCGCGAAGCGCTGTCGATGGCGCTCAACGAGTTCGAAGGCACGGTCATGCTGGTCAGCCACGACCGGGCGCTGCTGCGCGCGGTCTGCGACGAGTTCTGGATGGTGGGCCGCGGCGCCGTGGGACCGTTTGACGGCGACCTGGACGACTACCAACGCTACCTGCTCGACGAAGCCAAGCGCCAGCGCGAGCTGGCCAAATCCGAAGCCGCCGCCGAAAGCGCGGCCGCCAAGGCCGCCGCCCAGGGGGCTGCGGCCCCAGGAGCCGCTGCAAACGCCCCGGCAAAGGCGCAGGCCAATGCAGAGGCATTGTCCGCCCCGGCCCCTGCTGTTGCGACTTCAAATTCAATAGCACATAACGCAGATGCAGCAAGCCCTGCAGCCGCAAAAGACCTGAAAAAACCGGCCGACAGCGCCGCCCCCGCCGGCGATGCCCGCGACCAGCGCAAACTCGGCGCCCAGGCCCGGCAGCAGCTCGCAGAAAAGACCCGTCCCCTGAAGAAAGAGCTGGAAAAGATCGACCAGCGCCTGGCGGCCCTGAACACCGAGCGCAGCGACCTGGAAAACCGCCTCACCCAGGCCCTGCCCCCCGCCGAGATCGCCGACGGCGGCCGCCGCCTCAAGGCCTGCAACGACGAAACCGCCCAGCTCGAAGAGCGCTGGCTGGAACTCTCCGAAGCCCTCGAAGCCCTCAGCGCCAGCGCCTGAGATCAGCGCCAGCGCCTGAGATCAGCGCCAGCGCCTGAGGCCCGGCGCTCTGCGCGCGGCAGGACGGAGGGAACGCTCCGCCACCGGCCGCGGGCCTGCCGGCGCGCTCCCCGGCCGCGGCCGCCCTCCCGCAACAACGGCCGGGGCTCCAGCACCTGGGCTCCAGCACCGGGACTCCTGCGCCTGAGTCCCGGCGACGGCCCCCGCCCACAGGCCCTGGGCGCCCAGGGCCTCGCATGGCGGCAGCAGCGCAGCGGGTGTGCGCTGATGCGTTTGGCCAACGCTTTTGGCGGTTCGTGCCATTGCAGCGAGGCCCCTCCCCCACGGAAGATGCGTGTCATTCCATGCCCGGCTCTGGGGGATGCGGGGTCTGCGCCAGCGCGTTCCCCCCGAAAAAGGCCTGGAATCCGCTGGGGGATTCTGGCCATGGAATGCCTGTCCAGCGCGTGAAAACCCTAAAAGCAGGAGACAAACATGCGCAATCACCTCAAGAGGGTGGCCCGGCGGAACTTCGTGCTGGGCGCCCTGGCTGCGGGGCTGCTGCCCCTGGGCAGTTCGGCCCAGGCGCCCGCGCCTTCCACCCCGGCCGCGTCCGGCTTTCCGAACAAAACCCTGCGCATCATCGTGCCCTTCACAGCGGGCGGAACCACCGACATGCTGGCCCGCAGCATCGGGCAGAAGATGACCGAGGCCTGGGGCCAGCCGGTGGTGGTGGAAAACCGCCCCGGCGCCGCGGGCTGGCAAGGCATGGTGGCCATGGCGCGCATGCCCGCCGATGGCCATGTGTTTGCAGTGACCATCTCCAACATCATCTACGCCAAGTCGCTCTACGCCGATCTGCCCTTTGAGATGGAGAAGGACTTTGCCCCGGTCTCGATGATCTCCCGCTCGCCCGTCGCGCTGGTGGTCTTGCGCGACTTTCCGGCCAACAACCTCCACGAACTGCTGGCGCGGGTGCGCAGCAACCCCGGCAAGCACAGCTACGCCTCTTTCGGCCAGGGCACGACGGCGCACATCTTTGGCGAAACCCTGAACCTCCAGGCCAAGCTGGACATGGTGCATGTGGCTTACAAAGGGGCCGCGCCCGCGGTGAACGATCTGCTGGGAGGACAGGTTTCGGCGGCCTTCCTGGACACGGGCACGATCCTGCCGCTGCTGCAGGCGGGCAAGATCAAAGTGCTGGCGATCAGCGGCACCCGGCGCCTGAGCAGCGCACCGCAGCTGCCCACCTTTCTGGAGCAGGGCTTCAAGGGTTTTGAGCCGGTCGGCTTTTTCCAGGCCCTGGCGCCTGCGGGCACGCCCCCCGAGGTGCTGCGCAAGCTGTCGGAGGGGGTGGCCAAGGCGGTGAACAGCCCGGAGCTCAAGCAGCGCATCCTGGACCTGGGGCAAGAGCCGGGCGGGAGCACGCCCGAGGAGCTGGCGCTGGCGATTCGCAGCGATGCCCTGGTGTTTGATGAAACCATCAAGCGCTCGAACATCAAGATCGACAAGAACTGACAGGACCGCGCGCCCCGGCGGCCGGACCTTTCCACCCCTTTACGCCCCTTTCGCCCCTTTCGCCGTCTGGCGGGCCGGGCGAAGGCAGGCCGGCGCGCTGGCCCGCCCCGCGCACCGCGCCAGTCCCCCAACCCAGAGAGACTTTCATGCAAGCACCGTATTCCGAAATCCGGATCATTGACCTGTCGGCGGTGGTGTCCGGCCCCATGGCCACGGGCATCCTGGCCGACCAGGGCGCCGATGTCATCAAGGTCGAGGCCGGCAAAGGCGACCTGACGCGGGTGATTGGCCCCGCCCAGGGCGACATCTCCGCGCTGTTTGCCAGCATCAACCGGGGCAAGCGCTCGATCGTGCTCGACCTGAAACAGCCCGAGGGCGCCCAGGTGCTCCGGGAGCTGCTGGCCCAGGCCGATGTGCTGGTCGAAAACTTTCGCCCGGGCGCACTGGCCCGCCTGGGGTTTTCCTACGAGGCCGTGGCGGCGTTCAACCCCCGCCTGGTCTATCTGTCGATCTCGGGCTTTGGGCAGACCGGCCCTTATGCCGGCTTTCGGGTGTACGACCCGGTGATCCAGGCGGTCTCGGGCTTTGCCGATGCGCACCCCGACCCCGTGAGCGGCAGCCCCCAGCTGCTGCAGACCCTGCTGTGCGACAAGATCACCTCGCTGACGGCCGCGCAGGCCCTGGGCGCTGCGCTGCATGCGCGCAGCCAGACGGGACAGGGGCAGAAGATCGAGCTGTCGATGCTGGACGCGGCCCTGTCTTTTCTGTGGCCCGAGGCGATGTACAACCACAGCTTTCTGGAGGGCGATGTGCCGCCCATGCCCGAGTTCGGCGCGAACCAGAAGCTCTGGCGCGCACGCGATGGCTGGCTGGCCATGATCACGCCGCAGGACGACGAATTTGCCGCGATGTGCCGCACCCTGGGGGTGCCGGAGCTGATCCAGGACCCGCGCTTTGCCTCGATCCCGGTGCGCCGCAAGCACCCCACCGAGCTGCGCGCGCTGATCGAGCCGCTGCTGGCGCCCCATGCGGTGGACGACTTGATCGCGCGCCTGGGCGCGGCGGGGGTCCCGGTGGGCCGGGTCAACACCAAGCAGCAACTGGCCGACGATCCGCAGGTGCAGGCGAATGGGTCCCTGCAGCACAGCACGCAAGAGGGCCTGGGCCGGATGCGCAGCGCACGGCCCGCCGCGACGTTTCCGGCGGTGGCGGCGCAGCCGGCGCCCCCGGCACCGCACCTGGGCGAACACACCGAGGCCATCCTGCGCGAACTGGGCCGCAGCGAGGCCCAGATCCACGCCCTGCTGGCCAGCGGCGCTGCGTCGGGATGTTCGGCCCCCAGCGCAGGCCGCCAGCCATGAAGCCCGCCCTCCCTGCGATCGACCCGGCC
>JAQUDN010000239.1 GCA_028685665.1 Burkholderiaceae bacterium
CCCTGGGCGATGGCCTGCCGCGCCTCGGCCTCATCGCCGGTGAACAGCTGGATATGCCCCCCGCCCAGCGCCTTGAGGGCTTCGCCGCCGCCTTCAAACGACACAAAACGCATCTTTTTGGGGTCCTGCCCTGCGGCCCGGGTCAGCAGGGCGGCTTTGACCCAGTCCTGGCTGCCCAGGGTGCCGCCGGCGCCAAACACCATGCGGCCGGCGTCGTGCTGCAGGCGGGGCAGCAGGTCCTGCAGGCTGTGGTAGGGCGCATCGCGGTGCACGGCCACCACGCCGTAGTCGGTGGCCAGCGTGGCCAGCCAGCGCACGGCATGCGCGGGATGCGGGCCAAAGCGGCCCTGGGCGATGTTCAGCAGGGAGCCGCTCGAAAACGCCACCAGCGTGCCGGGGCCTCCCAGGCGCCCGGTGGCCGCCTGGTCGAAGGCCACGGCGCCGATGCCGCCAGGGAGGTAGCGCGTGGCCAGGGGGGGGCGGCCCGGGCGCACGCTGTGCACGGCGCGCGCGGCCAGGCTGCAGGTCAGGTCAAACCCGCCGCCCGGGCGCGAGGGGGCCACGCACTCGGCGGCTTCGCTGGCGGCATCGGCGGGCGTGGCCGAGGCGGTGCCGGGGCTGCACGCGGCGGCCAGGGCCAGCAGGGCGTGCCTGCGGCTGAGCGACTCGCCAGGGCCTGCAGCAGGGTGGTGGACAGGGGGGGGCCAGGGCATGGCGGTGCAGGGGCCTGCGGGCCCGGTCATGGGCGGGGCCACCAGAGTAGCGCAAGCAGGCCGCTGCCCTGGGCGCGTGCCTGCAACTGCAGGTGGCCCCGGTGGCGTTCGGCGATGGAGCGCGCAATCGCCAGCCCCAGCCCCGAGCCCCCGGCTGCGGCCTGGGGGCCGCGCCGGTAGCGCTGGCCCAGGGCCTGGCGTTCTTCGGCGCTCAGGCCGGGCCCGCTGTCTTCCACGCGCAGGACCCAGCCCTGCGGCTCGCTGGCCGCGCTGAGGGTGATCGTGCCCTGGGCGGGGGTGTAGGCAATGGCGTTGGTGACCAGGTTGGTCAAGGCTTCGTGCAGCAGGCCGCTGTCGCCCAGGGCCAGGCCGGTGCCCTGGGGCGTGGCGGGGGGCTGGATGCCAAAGTCGATCTGCTTGGCGCGTGCGCGGGGCAGCAGCTCCAGGGCCACGGCGCGCAGCAGGGCGGCCAGGTCGAAGGGGGCGCAGTCCACCGCCGCCGTGTCGCTGCGGCCCAGGGCCAGCAGCTGCTGCGTGCTGCGGGTGGCGCGGGCCATTTCGCGGGCCAGGGCGCTCAGCGCGTCCTGCACCCGGGCGGGGTCGGGTTCGCGGCGGGCGTAGTCGATCTGCATTTGCAGCGTGGTCAGGTGGGTGCGCAGCTGGTGCGAGGCATCGTCCAGAAACTGCCGCTGCTGCGCCACCAGGGCCTGGGTGCGGGCCATTTGCTGGTTGACCGCTTCGACCAGGGGGCGGATGTCGGCGGGCAACGGGGTGGAGGCCATCGGCGTCAGGTCGTCGGGGCGGCGCGCCTGGATGTCGCGGGCCAGGCGGCCCAAGGGGCGCAGGGCCACGGCCAGCGTGGCGGCGGCCCCCAGCACCATCAGCGACAGCACCAGGGCATCGCGCAGGGCGGCGCGCTGCACGAAACGGCGCGTGAAGGCCTGCCGCGACCGCGTGCTTTCGGCCACCTGCACCAGCGCGCTGCCTGCGTCTGCAGGGGCCGGCGCCGCAGCCGGTGCGCCGATGGCGCGGCGGTAGGCCACCAGCCGCACCGATTCGCCAAAGTAGGTGGCGTCGTAGAACTGCGGCACCCCCGGCGCCAGGGGCTGCGGGGGCGGGGGCAGGTCGGCATGGCCCAGTTCGACCAGGCCGTCGGACGAGGCCACGCGAAAGTACACCGGCCCGCTGGCGGTGAGCTCAAAGAACTCCAGCACGCTGTAGGGCAGCTCGATCGAGAGGCCGCCCGAGGCCGTGGAGATGCTGGCGTCCATGGCTTTCAGGGCGCCCAGCAGCGAGCGGTCGTAGGCCGCGTTGGCGCTCTCCAGGGCGTCGTGCCGCGTCAGCCAGAGCCCCAGTCCCGTCACCAGGGCCAGCACGGGCAGCAGCAGCAGGGCCAGCAGGTGCCACAGGCGCAGGCGGCCCACGCCGGTCCAGCGCAGCGCCATGTCAGTCGGACTCCAGCGCATAGCCCAGGCCGCGCAGCGTGACGATGCGCACCCCGCTGCCGTCCAGGCGCTTGCGCAGGCGGTGCACGAAGACTTCCACCGCCTCGGGGTGCACGTCTTCGTCGTCGGAGAACACGCGCTCCAGGATCTGCTGTTTCGAAAAGGGCTCGCCACTGCGCTGCACCAGCACGCGCAGCACGGCCTGCTCGCGCGGCGACAGGGGCAGCGGCTCGCCGTGCAGGGCGAACTGCTTGCGTACGCCGTCAAACACCAGCGGGCCGCAGGCCAGGCGCGGGTGCTCGGTGCCACGCGCGCGGCGCACCAGGGCGTGCAGCCGGGCTTCCAGCTCGGCCAGTTCGAAGGGCTTGGCCAGAAAATCGTCGGCCCCGGCGTTGAGGGCGTGCACGCGCTCGTCCAGCGACGCGCGGGCGGTGAGGATCAGCGCAGGCAGGCGCTGGTCGCGCTCGCGCAGGCGCCGCAGCACGCTGTGGCCGTCCAGCCCGGGCAGGCCGAGGTCGAGCACCAGGGCGTCGTAGTCGTGCTGCTGCAAGGCGCGGTCGGCCAGGCGGCCATCGCCCACCCATTCGACCTGGATGCCCGCGTGCTCCAGCGCCCGGCTCAGCCAGGTGCCCAGGCTGGGTTCGTCTTCGACCAAAAGAATGCGCATGGGGCAGGGCCACGGCCCCCGGGGGCCGCGGCGGGGCGTCAGTCGGGTTTGACCTTGGCGCGCAGCAGCACTTTTTTCCAGCGCTCCTGCTCGGTGGCGATGAACTGCGCGAACTGCGCCGGCGTGCCGCCAATGGCCTCGGCCGCATCGCCGCTCAGGCGCTCCAGCGAGGCCGGGGCCTTGACGGCCTTCATGGTCTCGGTGGCGAGCTTGTCGATCTGGGCCGCGCTCAGGTTGGCGGGGGCCAGCATGCCGTACCACTGGGTCATCTCGAAGCCCGGAAAGCCCTGTTCGGCCACCGTGGGCACCTCCGGCAACTGGGGCAGGCGCTTGGCCGAGCCGGTGGCAATGCAGCGCAGCTTGCCGGACTTGATGAAGGGCAGGATGGCCGCCGCGCCCACGGCCGAGGCCTCCAGGCGGCCCGCGAGCAGGTCGGTCAGCATGGGGCCGGTGCCGCGGTAGGGCACGTGCAGCATGAAGATGTCGGAGGTCATCTTCAGGTATTCAAACGCCAGGTGGCCCGCGCTGCCGTTGCCGGCCGAGCCATAGCTGAGCCGTCCGGGGTTCTTCTTGACGTAGGCGATGAACTCCTTGAGGTTCCTGGCCGGCACATCGGGGTGCACCACGTAGAGGCTGGGCACCTTGGCCAGCAGGCTCACGGGCTTGAAGTCCTTGTGCACGTCGTAGGGCAGCTTGTCGAAGATGAAGGGGTTGACCGCCAGCGTGCCGATGTGGCCCAGGATCAGCGTGTGCTGGTCTTCGGAGCGCGCGACCTCGCCCATGGCGATGTTGCCGGCCGCGCCAGGCTTGTTGTCCACGAACACGCTCTGGCCCAGGGTTTTGCCCAATTCGGCGGCCGTGGAGCGGGCGACGATTTCTGAAC
>JAQUDN010000240.1 GCA_028685665.1 Burkholderiaceae bacterium
ATGCCTTTTTATAATTTTTTCAATTGATTTCTAATTTTTACAAGTGTTCATGAATTAAAAATTACTCACATTTCAATAGCTAATAACGCAATACCCTATTACCAAAACCCCGTTTTTCATCACAACGCCTTGTTGCCCACCCGCTGGCAAAAAGCGATGAAAGTCCCCCTCAAACGCCTCCGCTGTTATCTTTTGTAATGTTCGCGCGGACCGATTTGCTACTTTGCGCCTCTTTGTGTATTTCAGAGGTCCCAAAATGGCACAACCCACTTCGCTCAGCACGGTTCAAAAGCTCTACATCGCCTACTACGGCCGCCCTGCCGATGTGGCGGGCCAGACCTTCTGGGGCGACAAGCTGGATGCCGCACAAGGCTCCCTGGTCGGCATCATTGATGCCTTCGCCACCTCGGCCGAGGCGCAAGCCCTGTACGGCGCCAGCAGTACCGCCCGCGAGCGCGTCACCGTGCTCTACCAAAACATCCTGGGCCGCAACCCCGATACCGCGGGCCTGAACTACTACGTCGATCAAATCAACCGCGGCAAACTCAGCCTGGGCAACGCAGCCCTGTCGATCCTGGACGGCGTGCAAGGCGCCGACAAACCCCTGGCCGACAACCGCCTGAGCGTGGCCCAAAGCTTCACCAGCCAGGCCAGCCCGGCCGCCAAAAGCTACGAAGGCGATGCCGCCGCCGCCATTGCACGCACCTTGCTCCAAGGCGTGACCGGCGATGCAGCCACCGTCACCACCAGCAACGGCCTGCTGGACGCTTACCTCAACACCATCGGCGTGGCCTCCAAAGTGCCCGGCAAATTTGCCGCCTTGATCCAGAAAGGCCTGCTGTCCAAACCCGGCATCGTCAGCAAAACCCTGACCGAAGCCAATCTGGACGAAACCCTGGCAGCCCTCACGCCCACCACCGCCACCACCAGCGGCAAGGCCATCGACGGCTACATCGCCGGTGCGACCGTGTTTGCCGATGCCAATGGCAACGGCCAGCAAGACCCCGGCGAAGTCAGCGCCACCACCGACGCCAAGGGCAACTTCACGCTGCCGGCGGGCGCCGTGGGCAACCTGGTGTCCAAGGGCGGCACCGACATCTCCACCGGGCTGCCCTTCAAAGGCGTTCTCACAGCGCCTGCGGGCTCCAAAGTGGTCAACCCCCTGACCACCCTGGTGAACAACCTGGTGCAATCCGGCCAGGACGTGACCGTGGCCCAGCAAAAAGTGGCACAGGCCCTGGGCCTGCCGGCCAACGTCGACCTGACCACCCTGGACCCCCTGAACGTCGCCACCAGCAGCACGTCCAGCGCCGCCGACAAACAGACCGCGCTGGCACTGCAAAAAGCCGCCGCCGTGGTCGCCAACATCCTGGTGCAAACCGCCAGTGCGGTAGCCGGCGCAGCCCCCAACGCGAACCCCGCCCAGGTGGCCACCCAGGCCGCCCAGACCCTGGCCAACCTGATTGCCAACACCCCCACCGGCCAGACGCTGGACCTGAGCAGCACCGCCACCGCGAACAACGTGCTGAACGCCGCCAGCCAGGGCCTGAGCAGCGCCGAACAAGCCAAGCTGGGCCAGGTGCAAGCCCAGGTGGCGCAGGTCATGGCACAAACCAACCAGGCCGTCGCCAAGGTCAGCACCACCGGCACCGACCCCATTGCCGCCCTGGCCGACATGGCCAAGGCCCAGGTCGTCGCCCAAGGCACCGCCGCCACCGCGCTGCAGCAAGCCGTGCAAACCGGCAACCCCGCCCCCGCCACCAACACCTTCACGGGCAGCAACCTGGACACCCAGGTCAGCCAGGCCAAGGCCGGCACCATCGGAGAAAGCACGCCCGCCCCTGCACCGCCACCGGCACCAGCGCCCGCTCCGGCGCCGGAACCGGCTCCGGAACCCGCGCCAGCGCCCGCTCCAGACACCACTGCGCCGACCTTCGTCAAAGCAGAAACCAGCACAAATGGCACCAAGGTCATCCTGACCTACAACGAAGCCCTGTCCGCAACCACCGCCGCCAAAGAAACCTTCGCCGTCAAAATTGGTGATACAGCCAATGCAGTGACCGCCGTCGCCGTCTCTGGCAGCACCGTGGAACTCACCTTGACCAGCGCCTTGGCGAACGGCAACTCCGTCACCGTGGCGTACGCCGCGCCCACGCCAGCCAATGCGCAGGCCACCAATAACGCGGTGCAGGACACGGCGGGCAACGATGCCGCCACACTGACCACGCAGACCGTGACCAACAAGGTGCCGGACACCACCTCGCCAACATTCAGCAAGGCAGAAACCAGCACCGACGGCACCAAGGTCATCCTGACCTACAACGAAGCGCTGTCCGCCACCACCGCCGCCAAAGAAGCCTTCACCGTCAAAATTGGTGATACAGCCAATGCAGTGACCGCCGTCGCCGTCTCTGGCAGCACCGTGGAACTCACCTTGACCAGCGCCGTGGCGAACGGCAACTCCGTCACCGTGGCGTACGCCGCGCCCACGCCAGCCAATGCGCAGGCCAGCAATAACGCGGTGCAGGACACAGCTGGCAACGATGCTGCTGCACTAGCCGTGCAGACCGTGACCAACAACGTGGCCGCCACGATCCCCACCGGCACCGTCAAGGCCGCCCCTATCGCCCGCGCCACGGTTGCCTCGGAAACCGCGGTCAACACCAGCTTTAACGACCCGCTGTTTGGCTCGCAGTGGAACCTGGTGAACACCGGGCAGCGCTATGTGGACATTAACGGTGGCGACGACGCAGCCACCCAAATTGCCACTGCAAGAGCCAAAAACGGCGGCCTGCTGCTGGACATCAACGTCATGGGAGCCTGGGCCGCCGGTTACACCGGCAAGGGCATCATTCAGTCGGTGAGCGACGATGGGTTTGACCTGGCGCATGAGGACATTCAGGGCAATCTGCTCGCCGACCTGGCCTACAACGGGGCGACAGGTGCTAAAGCTGGGGCTGACGCCGCGGCTGCTCTCGCAGCCTTCTCTAACCGAGACAATTTCGCACAGCCCATGGAAGACGGTAAGGCCAAAGTGGTCAATGGGAAGACTCTGGAGAAGGGCGATGAATCGCACCAGCACGGCACAGTGGTGGGCACCATTGCAGCCAACCAAGCGAACAATGGCAAAGGCATTGTGGGCATCGCCTTTGATTCCAAGCTCATTCCCGCCGTGATTCTGGAGACCACCCCGGCAGCGAACACCGCCACCCATCTGACTTATTTGCGCACCAACAATGTGGCGGTGTCCCTGAACTCCTACGGCGCTGACCCGGCGTTCTCGGAAAACTACGGCGATTACAACGGCAATCTGCTCACTGCCGCCGGTGTGCAAGCGCCCGGCGCGAACAACCCACAGCAAAGCAACCTTGATCTGGGCCAGCAAATCCGCCAAGCCGCCGAACAAGGGCGCGGTGGCCTGGGCATGGTGCTGGAGTTCTCGGCCGGCAACGAGCGCGGCACCAAGGCCGACTCCGCCCTGACCAATGGCACCGGCAGCCGCTATGTGATTGCGGTGGGCTCAGTCAACGAGGTGGGCGATGTGGCGTCCTACGGCTCACGCGGCACCAACATTTTGGTGTCGGCCTTCGGGGGGGCGGGCAGTGGCGATCAGAAGGTGAATGCCGGCTTTGGTATCGTAGCCGGCCATAACAGAAAGCACTTGAACACCGGCTACAACGATGTGGACGAC
>JAQUDN010000071.1 GCA_028685665.1 Burkholderiaceae bacterium
GCGCTGATGGACTCGCTGCTGTTTGTGTGGGGGCGCAAGTTTGGGGCCAGACTACAGCCCCAAACGGGCACCATTACCAGTCATCGGCTGTGGGACCCCAATATCGAAATACCTATTTAGCAATCCCATTTTTTGATTCAGACTTAATTCAAAGAACAGCCACTTTTAACTGCAGCGACTCAATTTCATGGATTGGCGCGGCACTCGCGCAAATGCAGGTCCAGGGCTGCGTGCAAATGCATCAGGTAGGCGCAGTCGCCCAGCGAGCCATCCAGGCTGTGGCGGGCCTTGAGCACACGCAGGCGGTGCCAGATGCGCTCGATCAGGTCGATTTCTGTGGCGATGTCAGCCGTCAAACGGACGTAATTGCCGTTGCGCTGGGCATTGCCAGTCTGTTGCAAATGGCCCTGCACTGTGGGCGACAGGGCCGGTCTGTCAGCCAGCACGGCCCATAGCGGCAGGTTCAAGGAACAGACCTCGTTGAACGCTGCCACCGAGACCAGGTCTGCCAGGTCGATGGCCGGCTGCTCGGCTTTGTCGTAGAGCTTCCAGACTTCGAGATTCAGCTTGACCTCGCGGTGCAGGCGGTCGCGGATGGCGGCGCGCAGCAGGCGCGCTTCCTTGGCGGTGCCCCATTTTTCAAGGCCCAGCGAAATCAGTGCAGGAGCCATGCCAGAGAACAGTTCGATCATCGGGAACCTTTCAAACCACATGGGGCGGGATGGCTTCAGCAAGCTGAGGGATTCGGCTAAAAGAAGGGGTACTTCAGGCCAAACTGGCTTCTAGCCCAGTAAACACAAGCGGTAGCAGCTATGAAATAAGGAGCGACCCAGAAGGGTTTCATGACGGAATAGGGGTTTTGCCTGAACCCACGCGGCGCATGGGCTCAGAAAAAACCCCCGCCCCCTTGTGAGGGGCGGGGGTTTTGGTCATATCTGTGTAAGCCCTTCACTTTCGTGAAGGGTTTCGTCAGACTTGATTAGACGAATTGGAAGTCGCCTGCAGCAATCGCTGTAGAAGATGTACCTGTGAGCTGAATCAGCAGATCGGTAGCAGCCAGCGCAGCCGTGCCATCGTTGACCAAGACCAGGTGGGTGTAGCCTGCAGCAGCCAAACCAGTACCAGTCAAGGTGATGTCATAGACCGCAGCAGCCGTTGTTGTGGAGACGCTCAGCAATACTGTGCCATTCGCCATGACCAGGGCTGCACCCAAGGCAGAGAAGTCTGCCACATTGTTGACTGTCAAAGCAACACGAGTTGCCGTTGCATTAGCAGCGAAATCAATACCGCCGACAGCATCCAGACGGAGCTTGTCAGTTGCAGTGATGAAATCAAAGATGTTGTCAAACGTCGACGTTGTGTTAGCTGCAACAGAGGCAGGCGATGCTGCTTCGGACGCATAGACAAACACATCAGCACCAGCGCCACCCAGGAGGCTGTCGACACCCAGACCACCGGTCAGCACGTCAGCGCCTGCACCGCCCACCAGGAAGTCGGCTACATCAGAACCTGTCAGGTTGTCGTCGCCAGCGCCAGCGTTGATGTAGATGGCTTCAGTAGCAGCACCACCGGCAAAGGAAGTTGCGGTGAAGGTATCGTTCCCGTCGGTGCCGAGCACCACGTTCACGAAGCTACCACGGGCGGTACCAGTGCCCAGATCGCGCACATCGAAGTCAGCAGTATTGGCGGCGCTCACGAAGACGATGCCTTCGTCGTCGTAACGGGCTACTACGGTCGTACCGGCTGCGCCAGCTTCACCTGTCACCACGTTGGTCAACTCTTGCTCGAAGCGCACAGCCAAACCACCGTCTTCGGCACCGCCGTAAGCGATGCCTGTTGAGGCGGCGGTGTTATTGCCATCCAATGCATCACCGTTGCCCACATCGGCGCTGGTGAAGGTCAGGCGAACTTGGTTAGTACCGGCGATGGTCACATTGACCACGTCCAGGCCTGCGCCCAGGTTCACGCGGTCTGCACCGTGTGTGCCATTGGCTTGCATAGCGACGTTCACAGTGTCCACACCGGTGCCACCGGTGATGGTGTCCGCACCCGTACCACCTTCGAGACTATTAGCGCCGTTGCCGGCGTTGATGATGTCATTGCCGGCGCCACCGATCAGGGTGTCGTCATTGGCGGTACCTGTCAGGTTGTCGTTGCCAGAACCGGAGGTGAAGTTGGTCTGCGAACGGGTGCCCGAACCGGAGGTCAGTGTCAAAGCGCTGGTCGAAGAAGCAGCATTGATGGTGACGATGCCTGTGCTGGATTGCAGGTTCACCGTGGCCAGACCCGTTGCAGCGGCCAGCGTACCGATCGTCAGATCGTTGGCGCCGTTCACTGTCAGGCTGGTCAGGTCACCAGCAGTCAGGGTGGTGATGACGTTGGTGTTCGCAACGTTAAACGTAGAAGATGCTTGGCCGGAAGCCAGGACGATGGTTTCTTCGTCAGCCAGCGCAACTGCAGCATATGTCGAAGCGTTTGCACCTGTTGCACCACGCAGGTTCAGGTTAATGGCGTTGCTGGTGTTGTCCAGCAGACGGGTCATCGCGATCGAACCGTTGTTGTCATCGGCAGTGATGTTCAGGTCGGTGATGGCACCTGCGTTCGAGAATGAAGTGGTACCGGTGGCAGCCGAGACGCCGAGTGTGGTGATGGTGTTGTTGCCAGAGTTGGTCAGTGCGACCAAATCTTGCAGAACCGCAGCGGAGGCATTGATGATTTCAAAGCCGCTGATGTTGACAGCATCGCCAGCGGAGAGCATCGCAGCGATCGACAGGGTGTCGGTATCTGCACCGCCAACAATGGTGTCTGCCGAGGTCACACCCGTCACGATGACATTGTCGTTGCCAGCGCCGCCGTCTACGTTCACATTGCCGGCAGCAATGGTGATTTGGTCGTTGCCTGCACCGCCAGTGATGACGTCATTGCCGCCGCCACCGGAAATGGTGTCGTTGCCGTCGCCACCGTTCAGGGTGTCAGCCGCAGTGCCGCCGGTCACGTTGTCGTTGCCACCGTTGGCATTGATGGTGGTGGAAGCGGATGCACGGCCAATCAGCACGTCGCCCGTGGGGGTTGCGCCAGTGCTGTTGTTGTTCGAACCGTTGATGGTTGTGGCCGTTGCAGCAGCGATGTTGCCCATGTTCAGGGTGGCGTTGCCGGTCAGGCCAGCAGCGTCGATGGTCGTAGCGGTGAGTGCAGAGCCGTTGGCCACGACGAAGGCATTGCTGCCCACGAAGTTCAGTGCAGTCGCTGTTGTGCCGGTGCCGGTCACGGTGATGGCAGCAACGTCTTGTGTCGTTGCAGTGCCATTGCCAGAACCATTCAGGACCAGGGTTTCAACGCCGGTTGCACCCACGATTTGGCCGTCAAAGACGTCGACGGAAGCGCCCATACCGGCCGCAGCGCCGTTGGTGATGGTCAGGGTGTCGGTCGTGCCGGTGCCTGCAGAGGTCAGAGCGATTTGTCCGCCTGCAGCGGCGTCCAAACGGAGGGTGCCTGCAACGGCTGTATCAAAAGTGATGTTGCGGTTTGCACCTGCGCCGTCTGTCAAGCGAACCTGCTGAATACCAGCCTGGATGTTCGACAGGGTCAGGTCAGCACCCAGTGCTGCATCTACACGCAGGATTTCGATGCCCGACACCGTGCGGGTTGCTGGCGTGGTGTAGCCGGTTGCATCGGCAGCTGTGCCGAGGCGCAGTGTGTCTGCAGTACCGTCGCCACCAGCCACGGTGTCGGCGTTGGTGAAGTTGGATGCAAAGGTGATGGTGTCGTTGCCGGCACCACCGCTCAGGCTTTCGTTAGCGGCAGCACCGCCAGTGATGGCGTCGTTACCTGCACCGCCGGTGACGGTTTGGCCCGTCACGGTCAGTGCACCAGTAAATGTAGAAGCGTTAACCACCACGGTTGCAGCGTCATTGCCGGCCACGGTCAGATCAGCCGTGCCAGTCACGTTCAGGCGGGTTGCATTGGCGGCGATGACGTTGACTTGGCTGGCAGCGCCAGTGGAGTTCAGCGTCAGGGTTTCAATGCCCGCAGCAGTGATGTCAGAGCGTGTGCCTGCACCACCAAGATTCGAAGATGTGACGTTGTTCAGGGTGATGGTGGCGGCGTCTGCAGCTCCAGTCACGTTGCTATACACCACAGTGGTGTCCTTGTCTGCCGTGTTGGCTACAGCCACTGCAACGGTCGTTGCAATGCTGCTGAACGTCAGGGTGTCAGACGAGTTCTGGTTGGTGACCGAGGTCACGCCTGTTGCGTTGGCGAAATTGAAAACGCCAGCATTGGTCGCCGTGGCTACCACATTCTCGATGCCTGCCAGGGTGGGGGACAAGTTTTGACCAGTAACGTTCAGTGTGGCAAACAGGGTGTCGGTGCCCGTACCGCCAGTCAGGCTGTCGGATGTATTGACCGTTTGCTGGTTGGTGACGTTCAGGGCACCGTTGAAAGTGTCGTCGCCTGCGGCGCCGGTGAAGGCTGCGCCGGAGTCAACACCAGCAGTCAGCGACGTCGTATGCCTTGCCTAAGCCATTGATTTATCTGGGTTTGTAGTGCGTAGGCCCATGGCCAACGACTCCACAACGACCATCCTGTTGTCGGTAACGACCCAAGAATGCCTTTTTCTGCTGGGGAAGACCACCGCAATAGTCTCTGTTTTCAACCCCAATGGAGACTGCGATGCCCGTTCAAAAACTCAGTGACGAAATCGTCGCCAGCCTGACCTGCCCGGTCGGGCGTACCCATATCGAGTATTTCGATACCGTGATGCGCGGCCTGTACGTGGATGTGCTGGCCAATGAGCGCATGGCGTTTCGCGTGCGCTACCGGCAGGATGGCAAGAAGCGCGCCCACACACTGGGCAATGCCCGGGTGCTGACCGTGGCCGAAGCCCGCGACCAAGCGCGCATGGCCCTGCGCAAGGTAATGGCGGGTGGCGACCCCAAGGCGACAGACCTGCCGGATGGGGGCCTCACGATTGGGCATTTCTATACCCAGCAGTACCTGCCCTACGTCAAAAGTTACAAGCGATCATGGGACACCGATGAATCCATGATCCGCAACCACCTGCTGCCGGCCCTGGGCGACCGCGCCATGGGGAGCCTGATACCGCCCGAGATTGCGCGTTTGGTCGAGTCAATGCGCACGCGCGATTACGCCGAAGGCACCATCAACCGCATGCTGGTGTTGCTGCGCTACGGTTACACCCTGGCCTTGCGCTGGCGGCTCGATGGCGTGGACAGCAATCCGGCCAAGGAACTGCAGAACTTGAAGGAAGACAACAAGATCGAGCGTTTCTTGAGTCCGGAGCAAACCACCCAGTTGCTGACAGCGGTGCGAGGTAGCCAAAACCCGCTACTGGCGTTCATCGTGGCCTTTTTGCTGTTCACTGGCGCCCGTAAGCGCGAAGTCCTGGATGCCAAGTGGCAGGACATTGATTGGCGGCAAAAGCTCTGGCGTATTCCCAAGACCAAGTCGGGCAAGGTGCGCCACGTGCCACTGTCATCCGGTGCTCTGAAGTTACTCAGTGCGCTGCAGGAGAAGGTTGATATGAAAATCGACCACATCTTTGCCAATCCACGCACCGGACTCCCGTTCGTTTCGATCTTCTACAGTTGGGATACCGCACGGACCGAAGCGGGGTTGCCAGAGCTGCGTATCCACGATTTGCGGCACAGCTTTGCCAGCTTTTTGGTCAATGCCGGGCGCAGTCTCTATGAGGTGCAGGAGTTGCTGGGTCACTCAGACATCCGCACCACCAGCCGGTATGCGCACTTGAGCCGGGAGCGCTTGCGGGAGGCGGTCGAGGTGGTGCAGATGGAGTGATACGGCCTGTTCCGCTCTGCGTGACACCGTTGGAGCGGGCGGCGTAAGTCAAGCCATAACATCAAAATTGATAGCTAATACCGCTGGTATCCATTAGGCTAGAGGTACTTTTCTCGTCAAAACCACCCTCAGAAATGATGTAACCCTTGACGAGCTGTTTGGCATGACACAAGCAAGCGCCAAAAGGACACCCACTTTAATTCTTTAATCTTGCCAAACCGCTGCAGCCTTCGTTGCCCACCTGCCCGCAGCGTGCCAGGCCTTTGCACTGCGCAGCATGGCGTAGCTGGTGACGCTGGGGGTATTGTGGGTGGGTGCGCCCTTGCATAAAAAACCAGCACATGAGTGCTAGACTTCGTCGAATGAGTTCAGTCACCTTCGACACCCACAAGTTTGTCCGCAAGCTCCAAGAGGCGGGCTTTGACGAAAAGCAGGCCGAAGGGCGGAGATAGGCAATGCGTGTAGCGATTGAAGAATCAGAACTTGTCACCAAGAAAGATTTGCAGATCGAGCTCGCCCCCATCAAGGCAGACCTCAATCTGATCAAGTGGATGATGGGCGCTTTGATTGCCATTGCGGTGGCAAATTTTTCAAAGCAATTTTTCTGAACTGGCCGAGCATTCTTCGTATCCGGCTCGCCCGAGTTGTTTGGGAGCAGTCAATAAAAGGACACCCACTTTAGTTGACACATGACCTGCCCCCGCTCCGCCCAGATCTCCCTGGCTGACACCCCCTGGTACCACGTCGTCAACCGCTGTGTGCGCCGGGCTTTCCTGTACGGCAACGACGCCGTCACCGGCCAATGCTTTGACCCCCGCCGGGGCTGGATCGAAACGCGCATCCGCGAGCTGGCCTTGGTCTTTGCCATCGATGTGGCAGCCTATCCACGCCCGCCTGACCGAGGCCCAGGGTCTGGCGTTCAAGCCGACGGAGGCGCCCTCTGTCACCACCCCCTTCAGCACGGCAGACAACGCCCTCCCTTTGATGGGTTTACAGCCCGAAGCCGCGCTGGCCACCCTGCCCGAAGCGCCGTTGATGCCCTTCGACCCCACGGGCCGTTTCGAGCAAGCCATTCCCTTCGGCCTGGAGGAATACATGGCCCTGGTGGACACCATGGGCCGCGCCGTCCACCCCCAAAAGCGCGGCGCCATCCCGCCGCACACACCCCCGCTGCTGGCCCGCCTTGGGCATGAACGCCGAAACCTTCATCGCCGCCGCAGACCATTTCTTCAAAGACTTCGCCCATGCGGTGGGCACCCCCGCCAAGCTGATCGCACTGGCCGCCCACCGCCAGTCCCGCGCCCTGCGCGGTATGGCTGCGGCGAGGCGGGTGTTGGAGGTGAGGGTGGCGTAGGGCTGACGTTCGATTCTGTCAGCGAGCATTTGTTGCCTTCATAGTTGTACAATTATTCTGTCCAACTAAAAGGAGGTCGCCATGACCATCGAAACCACCTACAGCCAAGCCCGCGAGCAGTTCAAGACACTGATGGATCGCGCGGTCGACGACCGCGAAGTGGTTCTGGTGCGCCGCCGCTCCGGGGATGCGGTAGCGATGATTGCCGCCGATGAACTGCAGAGCCTGATGGAGACGGCACATCTGCTGCGCTCGCCGAAGAATGCCGAACGTCTGCTGGCCGCCTTGGCACGTGCCCGTGCTGGCGATGTCGCCCCGACCACCGTCGATGCCCTTGAGAAGCACTATGGCCTCGAAGCCTGAGACCAAACGCGTTGCAGTGTTTCAGCCCGAGTTTCTGGAAGACTTGAGCTACTGGGTGGAGACGGAGCGCCGCACGGCCAAGCGCTTGCTGGAACTGGTCAAGTCCGCATTGCGTGATCCCTTCAAGGGCATCGGCAATCCCGAACCGCTGAAGTATCTAGGCTCGGATGTGTGGTCACGTCGCATTACGCAAGAGCACCGCTGCGTCTATCTGGTGAAAGCGGATCGGATCGAGTTTCTGCAGGGCCGTTATCACTACTGACCGATGCCCTGGAAAGCGTGCTGGAAGCCATTGATCTTCACGTTGAAACCCTGCTGGAGGGCGGGCAGGCTCTGCCGGGTCGACAGCCGATTGCGACCTATAAAAAGGACACCCATCTTAATTGCGTGCGCCGGGCCTTCCTCTGTGGCAACGACGCCGTCACTGGCCAATGCTTTGGCCACTGCCGTGGCTGGAGGCCCGCCTGGGCATGAACGCCGAAACCTTCATCGCCGCCGCAGACCATTTCTTCAAAGATTTCGCCCATGCGGTGGGCACCCCCGCCACGCTGATCGCGCTGGCAGCCCACCGTCAGTCCCGCGCCCTGCGCGGTATGGCTGCGGCGCGGCGGGTGTTTGAGGCGAAGACGGCGCAGGGCTGGAAGTGAAATTCCAAATCAAAATTGATAGCTAATACCGCTTGTATCCATTGACTTGGTGACATTTTTAATCCTCAAAACCCTGGCTCCTGGTCCATGCCACCCGTGCGGCACCAGCGCCATGGAGCCATGGATGTCGCGATGTCGCGATGTCGCGCTTTTGACTTCTACGCGCCCCACAGCGACGACAACGGCGCTGCCCAGATTCCATCCCCCAAGGGCATCGTCTCGGCGCCGTCGTACAGCAACACGCCCATCTTGAATTGGCTGCCCGCGAGGCTGGCCAGCTTCTTCAGCCCACGAAGATCGTTTTCCTTGACGGTGGCTGCAGCTTTGACCTCGACCGCTACCAGCTGCCCAGCGGCATTTTCGATCACGACATCCACCTCGAACTTGTCCGCGTCCCGGTAATACATCAGGCGATAGCCGCCATCGGCCGTGGTCGTGTGCTTGAGCAGCTCACCAAAGACAAAGGTCTCCAGTACGTTGCCAAACCGCGTTCGGTCTTGAAGTACCTCCTCGGCAGTCAGATCCAGCAACGCCGCCAACAAGCCGGAATCGATGAACTGCAGCTTGGGCGTCTTCACCACGCGGTTCAGGCGGTTGCGTGCCCAGACATCGATGCGCTTGAGCAGGTACATCTGCTCGAATACGCTGACGTAACGCGAGGCCGTCTTGCCATCCAATCCGACCTGGCCGCCAAGCTGGGTGTAATTGCACATCTGGCCTGCCGTCTGTGCCAAGGCACGCAGGAATCGCGGCAGGTGGTCGAGCTTATCGATGCCTGCCACATCACGAACGTCGCGTTGAATGATCGCGTCAATGTACTGACGTGCCCACGTCACACG
Organism: Burkholderiaceae bacterium; assembly: GCA_028685665.1. Lineage (GTDB taxonomy): Bacteria > Pseudomonadota > Gammaproteobacteria > Burkholderiales > Burkholderiaceae_C > JAQUDN01. Next base: position 9,021 of record JAQUDN010000071.1, read on the forward strand.
GCGCCTGGCCGATGCGCGCGAAATGGCTTCGGGGTAGCCGCCACGCAGTACGCGCTCAATCAGATCATTGCCCAGTGCGGGCTGCTCCACCTTGAGTATCTGCCCCGCGAAGGCGCTATCGATCCAGTTCGCCGAGCGGGACTCGATTTCGCTTTGCGACAAAGGCAGCAGCGACAGGGTTTCCATTCGGCCAGCGAGCGAGTCGGCCACGGTGGGCAGCGCCATCAAGTTGGCCGATCCCGTCAGCAGGAAACGGCCAGGACGCCGGTCTTCGTCCACGCTCTTCTTGATGGCCAGCAGCAGCTGGGGCGCGCGCTGGATTTCATCGATCACAGCCCGATCCAGGCTGCGAATCATCCCGACCGGGTCTTCACGTGCCGACAGCAATGTCAGCTCATCGTCCAGAGTCAGGTAGCGCAATGGCTGTTGCTCTGCGATTTGCCGTACCAGCGTTGTCTTGCCGGCCTGACGAGGGCCTGCCAGCAACACGACTGGCGTGTCCAGCAGCGCTTCAGCGATGCGTGGTTCGATCCGACGCACGAAAAGGGGGGCCATGTTCATGCGGGCATGGTAGCGTGAATCTCGGAACTAAATAGCGTAAATTTCGGAATCAAAAAACGTAAGATTAGGAATTGAATCGCGTAAATCACGGAGCGAATGGGTTTCACGTCCTCCAAACGCAAAAATACCCCGACGCCGCCACCCTGATGCGCGGCTTGTACGTGGACGTTCTGGCCAACGGCCGCGTGGCGTTTTGGGTGCGCTATCGCCAGGATGGCAAAAAACGCGCCCACAACCTTCATCCAGCAGCACCTGCCCTATGTGAAGAGCTACCAGCGCAGCGGGGGCACCGACGAAACCATGATCCGCAACCACCTGCTGCCTGCACTGGGTGACCGTGCCATGGGCTGCTTGATTCCGCCCGACATCGCACGGGTGATGGAGGCCATGCGCTCACACGATGACGCCGCCTGCACCATCAACCGCGTGCTGGTGCTCCTGCGTTACGGCGATAGCCTGGCGCTGCGCTGGCACATCGACGGCTTGGATAGCAACCCGGCCCTGCGGCACAGCTTTGCCAGCTTTTTGGTGAATGTCGGGCGCAGCCTGTACGAGGTGCAGGAACTGCTCGGCCATGCCGACATTCGCACCACCAGCCGGTATGCACACCTGAGCCGGGAGTGACTGCGGGATGCGGTGTAGGTGGTGCAGATGGAGTGATGCGGCCTATTCCGCTCTGCGTGACACCGTTGGAGCACGTCAATAGGCACGCTATTGCTTCGCTTTTAATAGCTGCTTCCGTTGGTGTACATTGCCCTGGATGCCAATTTGTCCATCAATCCACGCCAAGCCAGCCGCAGGGTAGATCAGCCCCGGATTCAGGCCCATTTTTCACCATGACACTCCACACCCAGATTCGTCAGCAGCTGCAAGGCATGCTCGCAACCCCGGCCAGCGTTGAGGCCGACCAGCTCAACAACGCGCTGCGCCTGCTGTCCAAGTGGCGCAGCGTGCTCATCCAGAACACGGTGTTGCAGCAGCACGGCACCCAGGTCTGGCAGGGGCCGCTGCAGGGCCTGGACTTTTGGCCCCAGTCGGCCGAGGGCTGTCACATTGCCAAGCTGCTGGGCTGTTACGAGCAACCGCTGCAGCCCTTCATCGAGCAGGCCGTTCAGGCCAACTACCCCACCATCCTGAACATTGGTTGCGCCGAGGGCTATTACGCCGTGGGCATGGCCCGGCGCATGCCGGCCACCCAGGTGCTGGCCTTCGATTTGAACCCCAAGGCCCAGGACACCTGCCGCGCGCTGGCGCAAAAGAACGGGGTGGCAGACCGCGTTCAGGTGGGCGCGCTGTTCCAGCCCCAGGACTTTGCCCGCTACGCCGGCCAGAAGGTGCTGGTGCTGTGCGACATCGAAGGCGCAGAGCGCGACTTGCTCAACCCCACCCAGGCCCCGGCCCTGCAAGGCATGGACCTGATCGTGGAAAGCCACGAGTGCCTGCTGCCGGGCATCACCCAAACCCTGGTGCAGCGCTTTGAGGCCACCCACGACATCACCCTGGTGCAAGACAACGGCCAGCGCCAACTTGCCAACACCCCGCCCTGGTTCAACCACCTGGCCCACCTCGACCAGCTGCTGGCCACCTGGGAGTGGCGCAGCGGCCCCACGCCGTGGCTGGTGATGCGCGCGAAGGCATAAGTGGCGTGCGCGTTTGCCGGGGCGAGCGGGGCGAACGGAGCTGCCCACTTTGGGGGAATGGGCGGTGGGCTGGGTGCATTCGAGCGGACATGAAAAACCCGCCGGGGTGCGCTTGCATGCAGAGGCGGGCGGGTGTGGCGGAGTGGATGGGCTCTGTGCCCCCCAGGTTGCTGCCGTAAAAATCAATCCGACCAGTTGGAGTGCTTTTCGCACACTTTGTTGGTGGATTTGCCTTTGGCCGTTTCTGAGAATTTCACGAGGCTGCCCTTGAAGTCGTCGGGGGTTTCGTTCCACATGCAGGTGCACCAGGCTTGGAGCTTGTTTTGTCCACGCACGGGGCTGGGCTCGTTGCCGCCTTCATAGAGTTTGGAGGCTTCGCGCAAGCATTGGCTGTAGAGCTTGTCGTCGCCGGGGCTGTTGTAGTCGGCTGCGAAGGTGGTGCTTGCCAGGGCGAGCAAGCCCAGGTGGATGGCGGTCTTTACAGTAAGTTGCATGGTTCAACCTTTGGTGGGGGTGGGGTTTTCAAGGCATGGATGCTGCTGCGCGCGCCCTTGCATCTTACTTGCGTGCTGACCGGTATGGCATGAGGCCGCTACCTTGTAGCCAGCGGGCCGCGAATTCCTGGTTCTGCGCTTGCGGTGCGGGTCTGTGGGGTGCGGTGCGGACGTGCGCAGTCAGGCAAACAGGGTGCGGGCCAGCACCCGGCCTTGGCGGTCCACCACGAAGCCTTCGCCCATGGCGGGCACTTCGCCGGTCAGGGCGGTGATGTTGACCTGGTGGGTGACCCAGGCCTCGAACGGGCCCGAGGGCCGCTTTTGGAGCGCGGTGCGCAGTTCGGCGGTGGTGTCGGGGGTGTCCAGTCGGTCGCCAAAGTGGGAGTTGAGCGCGGGCCACCGGGTGTGGCTGCCAAAAGCCCGGTCGGCGGTGTCGATGCAGCGGCACCAGGCGCTGCTGCGCACCGCACTGGGGGCGAGCTGTCGCGCCTGCAACCAGGCCCCGATACGGTCGGCCTGGGCCCGGCCTGCGTCGCTCAGGTTGCGCTGGGTCTCGCAGCGGCCCAGCTGGAATTCGGGTGGGTCGCCGATGCCGGGCGTGGTCTGCGCGTGGCGCAGCAGCAGTACGCAACCGCCCTGGCGCAGCTGCGCGGCGGCATCGGCCGCCAAGGCGGGCCAGGGGCTGGCCGCGACCGCGGTCCAGGCGAGCCAGGTGCGGCGGTGCAGCGCATGGGAAGAGGGGGGCATATTGGTCTCGCTGTCGGTGGGGAGCGCACCATTGGCCCATGGAGTTCCGTGCAGTGGGAGTGTGCACTTTCATTCTTTGGCGGGCCGTGGGGTTTCTTGCGGGGCTGGGCACGGAAAAATCCCCCGCACTCCAGACCCTCGGGTGGGGTCCGTGCGGCAAAATCGCTGTCCATGAAAAAACTGCTTCATATCGGCTGCGGCCCCAAGCGCAAAGACAAGACCACGGCCGGGTTCAATACCCCGGATTGGCATGAAATCCGTCTCGACATTGATCCCTCGGTGCAGCCCGATGTGATTGGCACGATGACCGACATGGCGGCGGTGGACGATGCGTCGGTGGACGCGATTTTTTCGAGCCACAACATTGAGCACCTCTATCCGCACGAGGTGGAACCGGCCTTCAAGGAGTTCTTGCGGGTGCTCAAACCCGATGGATTTTTTGTGGTGACCTGCCCGGATTTGCAAAGCGTGTGCGCCTTGGTGGCGCAGGACAAGCTCTTGGAGGCTGCCTACACTTCGCCCGCAGGCCCGATTGCGCCCTTGGATATTCTGTATGGTCATCGTCCCGCGATGGCGCTGGGCAATCTGTTCATGGCCCACCGCAGCGGTTTTACCCAGCGGGTGCCGGATGGCACCCTGCGTGCCTGTGGTTTTCAGACGGTGGCCAGCCTGGCCCGGGGCAAGGCGCCATTTTTTGATCTGTGGGCCGTGGCGAGCCGGTCGGCCCGCAATGAGGAGGCCATGCGCGAACTGGCGCGTGCGCATTTCCCATCCTCTGCCCTGCGTTCGGCATGACCGCAGCCATCTACTACCACCCCGAGGCCTACACCACCTCGGGGCCCAAGCTGATGGGGCGCAATGCGGCGGGAGAGTCGTTTTTGAGGGGTTTTCTGGCGCACAGCCAGGCGGCTGAGTTTTGGGCGCAGGTGCAAAAGCCGGAACATGCCCAGCACTTTGCCCGGACGGTCCAGGCGCATGGGCGGCCAGAGCCCGTCAAGGCCGTGGAGAAGCACCAATTGGGCGGTCTGGCCCAGGCGGGCGTGGTGTATTACCCGGGGCCGGGCATCGGGGAGCACGCCTTTCAGCGCGCGGCCTGGGGCCATGGGGCTTGGAGCCTGTGCGGCATCACCCACACCACCAGCAGTGCCGGGGCGATGGATGCCTTGGCCGAACTGATCACGGCCCCGGTGCAGCCCTGGGATGCGGTGATCTGCACCAGCACCGCTGTCAAGAACAATGTCGAGCGCCTGCTGCAAGCGCAGGTGGATTACCTGAAGGATCGCCTGGGAGTGACCCGGCTGGTGCTGCCGCAGATGCCGGTGATTCCGCTGGGCATTCACACCCAGGACTTTGTCTTTACCGGGGCGCAAAAAGCCGCAGCACGGCAAGCGCTGGGGGTCGAGGCCGATACCCTGGTGGTGCTGTTCATGGGGCGTTTGTCTTTTCATGCGAAGGCGCATCCTCTGGCCATGTACCAGGCGCTGGAAGCCGCTGCACAAGCAACGGGCAAGTCGGTGGTGTTGGTCGAGTGCGGTTGGCATGCGAATGATTTCATTTCCAAGGCCTATGCCGATGCCGCCCGGCTGGCCTGCCCCAGTGTGCGGGTTGTGACCCTGGACGGCCGCAAGGCCGATGACCGGCAAACGGCCTGGGCTGGGGCGGATGTGTTTTGCAGCCTGTCGGACAACATCCAGGAGACTTTTGGCATCGTGCCCATCGAGGCCATGGCGGCGGGCTTGCCCGTGGTGGTCTCGGATTGGGACGGCTACAAGGACACGGTACGCGATGGCGTGGATGGGTTTCGGATTCCGACGCTGATGCCCGGGCCAGGGTGGGGCGAGGATCTGGCCCAGCGCCACGCCCTGGAGGTGGACACCTACGATATGTACTGCGGTCACAACTGCAGCCTGGTGGCCGTGGATGTGCAGGCCACCGCCCAGGCCTTGGTGCGCCTGTTCGCGTCGCCCGCGCTGCGGGAGCAAATGGGGGCGGCGGGCCAGGAACGTGCCCGTGCGGTGTACGACTGGGCGGCCATCATTCCGCAGTACGAGGCCTTGTGGGCGCAGTTGACCGAAATCCGGGCAGCCCAGGCCCCGGCCCTGAAAGCGCTGCCCCAGCCCTGGCCGGCCCGCATGGACCCCTTCCATGCTTTTGCCAGTTATCCCACGCAGTTCCTGACGCCCCAGACGGTGCTGGCCTTGGTGGATGCCGATGCCGCCACTGCTTTGCAGCGCACGCTGGCGTACCGCCAGTTGGCCATGGTGGACTTTGCCAAGGTGGTGCTGCCGACCGAGGTGGAATTGCGCACGGTACTGGCGGCGACCGCAGGCCAGCCCCAACCTGCCGCGGGGTGGGTGGCGGGCTTGCCTGCTTCGCGCCAGGCTTTTGTATTCAGGGCACTGGCCTGGCTGGTCAAGCTGGGCGTGCTGAAGGTGCTTGCATGAAGATTCTTTTTATCCACCAGAACTTTCCGGGGCAGTTCAAGTTTCTGGCGCCGGCCCTGGTTCAGCAGGGCCACCAGGTCGTGGCGATGACCATGCAGAAGACCGAGGCCAAGCTGTGGCAGGGCGTGACGGTGGTGCCCTACAGCGCGGCCCGTGGCACGACGCCCCAGGTGCATCCCTGGGTGAGCGATTTCGAGACCAAGACGATCCGTGGCGAGGCCTGCTTTCGGGCGGCGTTGCGCCTGAAAGCCGAGGGGTTTGTGCCCGATGCCATCATCGCCCACCCGGGCTGGGGCGAGAGTCTGTTCCTCAAAGAGGTGTGGCCCCAGGCCCGTTTGGCGATTTATTGCGAGTTCTTCTACCGTCCGCAGGGCGCGGACGTGGGGTTTGACCCGGAGTTTCCGGCCAAGGACGAGGGCGATGCCTGCCGCTTGCGCCTGAAAAACCTCAACAACCTGCTGCATTTCGAGACGGCCGATGCCGGCATTTCTCCGACCGAGTGGCAGGCCAGCACGTTTCCCGAGCCGTTCCGGCGCAAGATCACGGTGGTGCACGACGGCATCGACACGGCGGCCGTGGCACACAACCCGCAGGTGCGCCTGACGCTGAACACGGCGGGCGGGCCGCTGAGCCTGGGCCGCGAAGACGAG
>JAQUDN010000072.1 GCA_028685665.1 Burkholderiaceae bacterium
GGGGCAGGTGGTAGGCAAAGAGATTGATATCGTGGGCCAGCAAGCGCTGCAGACGCTGCTTCATCCAGCCCGTCACCCGCCCGTCCTGGCCGCGCCAGAACAGGCCATGGTGCACAAAAATGGCATCGGCCTGCTCGGCAATGGCGGCCTCGATCAGCGCCAGGCTGGCGGTCACGCCGCTGACGATGCGCGCGATCTCAGGCTTGCCCTCGACCTGCAGCCCATTCGGGCCGTAGTCCTTGAAAAGTGCGGGCTGCAACAGCACATCAAAGGCCTGCAGCAACGGTTGCCGGGAAATACTCATGCTCCTATTGTGGCGCCGATCCACACGCCGACCGCCCACACGGGCTTGGGTGACAATAAGCACCCGCTCTGGTCACAGGACAAGTGGGCCCCAGAAAGGCGCCCTCTTTCTTGTGACCCACCCCCCCCTGCCCCACCTCCCAGCCCTTAGCCACGGAACCCCATGAAGCGCATCTGGTTGCTGTTTTCTCAAAGCGTGACGGTGCTCGTCGCGGCTTACTTCGTTGTGGCCACGCTCCAGCCCGACTGGATCCGCCGCGGCAACATTCGCACCAGCGCAGGTGTTGCGCTGATCGAAGCCCCGGCCGGCACGGCAGAGCAGCCGGCCACCGGAAGTTTCAGTGCCGCGGCCCGCAAAGCCGCCCCTGCAGTGGTCAGCATCAACACCAGCAAGGCGGTACGCAACCCCCATGGCAAAGACCCCTGGTTCCAGTTCTTTTTTGGCGACCAGGGTAACCAGGAGCAAGCGGGCCTGGGCAGCGGCGTGATCATCAGCCCCGACGGCTACATCCTCACCAACAACCATGTGGTTGAAGGCGCGGACGAAATCGAGATCACCCTGACCGACAGCCGCCGGGCCCGCGCCCAGGTCATTGGCACCGACCCCGACACCGACCTGGCCATTCTCAAGATCGAGCTCGACAAGCTGCCCGTCATCGTGCTGGGCAACTCCGATGCCGTGTCGGTGGGCGACCAGGTGCTAGCCATCGGCAACCCCTTTGGCGTGGGCCAGACGGTCACCAGCGGCATCGTCAGTGCGCTGGGCCGCAGCCAACTGGGCATCAACACCTTTGAAAACTTCATCCAGACCGATGCCGCCATCAACCCCGGCAACTCCGGGGGCGCCTTGGTCGATGTGAATGGCAACCTGCTGGGCATCAACACCGCCATCTATTCGCGCTCGGGCGGCAGCATGGGCATCGGCTTTGCCATCCCGGTTTCCACGGCCAAGCTGGTGCTCGACGGCATCGTCCAGGATGGCCAGGTCACGCGGGGCTGGATCGGCGTGGAGCCGAGCGAACTCTCGCCCGAACTGGCCGAAACCTTCGGCGTCAAAGCCACCAAAGGCGTGATCATTACGGGCGTCCTGCAGGATGGTCCTGCGGCCCAGGCGGGGGTGCGGCCCGGCGATGTGATCGTGCGCGTTGCCGGCAAGGACGTGGGCAATGTCTCGGAACTGCTGACCACGGTGGCAGCCCTCAAACCAGGCGTCGCTGCCGATTTCGCGGTGCAACGCGGCGAGGGCCAAACCACCTTGAAGGTCACCCCCGGGGTGCGCCCCAAACCCCAGCGCGCCGCGCAGCGCTAAGCCATCAAGGGGGCGTTCCCGGCAGCCCCCCACACACCACAGCCTAAGGCAAACAAATGCTCCTGAAAGAAGAGCTTCCAGCACCCTACCAATAAGGCCTGGAAGCCATTTTGGGGCTCACAACCGCAGGAACTTGCGGCATGCGGCAGATCAGGAAGGACGGGTTTCCTCGGCAGGGTCCACTGGCGCCTGGGTGTGGCGGATGAAGATCTGCGCTGCCCAGATGCCCACTTCGTAGAGCAGGCACATGGGCACGGCCAGGGCCAGTTGCGACACCACATCGGGTGGCGTGACCACGGCGGCAATCACAAATGCGATCACGATGAAATAACCGCGAAAGTTCTTCAGCTTCTCGATGCTGACAACGCCCATGCGGGCGAGCACCACCACGGCAATCGGGACCTCGAAGGCCAGGCCAAAGGCCAGGAACATCGACAGCACAAAGCTCAGATAGGCCTCGATATCGGGCGCGGCAGTAATGCTTTTGGGTGCGAAGCCCTGGATGAAGGCAAACACCTGACCAAAGACGAAAAAGTAGCAGAACGCCACCCCGGTGAAGAACAGCAGTGTGCTGGACACCACCAGGGGCAACACCAGCTTTTTTTCATGGGAATACAGCCCAGGCGCGACAAAAGCCCAGACCTGCCAGAGCACCAGGGGCAAGGCCATCAAGAACGCCGACATCAGCAAGATCTTGAGCGGCACCATGAATGGCGAAATCACCGACGTGGCGATCAGCGTCGCCCCCTTGGGGAGGTGGGCCACCAGCGGGGCCGCCATATAGTCATAAAGCGCCCCGGGGCCAGGGAAGAAGAACAGCAGCGCGGCCATGACGGCCACGGCGATCAAGGCTTTGACCAGCCGGTCGCGCAGCTCCATGAGGTGCTGGACAAAGGGCTGCTCGGTGCCAGCGAGCTCGTCTTCTGGAGGGGAGGATTCGGACATGTTGGATCAAAAAAGGGCGTCAAAAGCGCCCAGGCTGCACGCAAAAAAGGGCATCAATGGAACTTCTGCGGCCGGTAACGGGCCACGCGGGCCGCGCCGGACTGGGCCTTGGTGCGCACGCCATTGCGCGATTTGTACCACTGCGGCATGGCGCCCCGCTTGAGGCGCCAGTTCTTGCCCGGATGCCGGTAGGCCGGCACCACGCTGGACGAAGACTCCAGCCCCGTGGCATCGCCCGAAGCACTGGCCCAGTCTTTCTCGAAATCGCTGGCCTGGGTCTGGATGGACTGCTGCACATCGCGCGCAGCGCCTTCCACCGTGTCCTTCATCTTCTTGAGTTCGTCGAGCTCCATGGAGCGGTTGACCTCTGACTTGACATCGGCCACGTAGCGCTGCGCCTTGCCCAGCAGGGCACCTACCGTCCGGGCGACGCGCGGCAGCTTCTCGGGGCCGATGACAATCAGGGCCACCGCGCCGATCAGCGCCATTTTGGACAGGCCAATATCAATCATGGGAGCCCCGGAATGGCCGCTCAGCTCTTGTGCTTGGCTTCGACATCGATGGTGGTCTTGTCGGTGGCAGGGTGGCTGGCGACCTGGCCCGCAGGGGCGGTGCTGGCAGCGCTTTCAGTGGCCGAGCCGTCCTTCATGCCGTCCTTGAAGCCCTTGACAGCGCCGCCCAGATCAGAACCCATGTTCTTGAGCTTTTTGGTGCCGAACACCATGACGACGATCAACAGCACGATCAGCCAGTGCCAGATGGAAAAAGAGCCCATGGAAAATCTCCTGAAAAGTTGAAAACATTTTAGACGGGGGGCATGACCGAAGTTCAGCCCCGCAGCCAGGGGCGCGGGCCGCCCATCACATGGAGATGCAGATGGTGGATCTCCTGCCCGCCTTCAAGGCCTGTATTCACCACCATGCGGAATCCGCCGTCGGGGTAAGGGTTGCAACCGTTCTCCAGGGCCAGCTGGGGTGCCAGCGCCATCATGCGCCCCAGCACGCCAGCGTGCTCCGGTGTGACCTGGGCCATGGAGGGCAGGTGCAGCTTGGGCACCATCAGGAAATGCACGGGTGCCCAGGGGTGGATGTCATGGAAGGCGAAAATGTCATCGTCTTCATAGACTTTCCTGGAAGGAATCTGGCCTGCGATGATTTTGCAGAAAAGGCAGTTCGGATCGTGCATGGTGGTCGATGAAAGCATACCCCGCAGCGCGGGCGGCAAAAACAATCCGGACATTGTCGGTGAAGTGGCCCCGCCCCCACGCCCCACAGGCTTTTACACCGCCAAGGCCCGTCCCTGGTTCAGGGCCACCATCCCCCGCAGGATGCGGTAGAGAAACCACACAGAAATCAACCCCCAGGCAATCCAGCCCGGGAAAAAGAACAGCAACCACAAGGGGGCCGTGAGCACATACAGCACACCGGCCCAGAGCACGGTGCGGATGCGCCACTCGAAATGGCTCGCCTGCCAGCTGCCCTGGGCATCGCTTTTCTTGACCAGGTCGATGAGCAAGGCCACGATCAACAGGGCGGCCCCGGGCTGGGCGCCCGGAACGACCGCGCCGATGGCCACGATCAGGTGCAACACATAGCTGACCCAGCCCCAGGCCTGCAGGCCCTCGGCTTTTTCGGCCTCGGTCTGCACGTCGATGAGGTCACTCACCGGGGGCTTCCTGCTCTGCGCGGGCCACGGCCTTGCGCAGGGCTTTTTCCTCGATGCCACTGGTGCCTTCGCGGCGCTCCAGCTCCGCGACCACGTCCGCGGGCGTAAGGCCGTAGTGGGCCAGCGCGATCATCGAGTGGAACCAGAGGTCGGCCACTTCGTAGACGATCTTGGAGGCGTCGGCGCCATGGTCCACATCCTTGGCGGCCATGACGACCTCGGTGGCTTCTTCACCGATTTTTTTCAGAAAGGCGTCGGGCCCCTTGTGCAGCAGGCGCGAGACATAGCTTTTTTCAGGATTGCCTCCGTTGGCCGGCTTGCGGCTTTCGATGACGGCGGCCAGGCGGGCCAGGGAATCGTTGGAACTCATGGCGTTAACGGTAGATGGATTCAGGATCTTTCAGGACGGGATCGGCCGCTTGCCAGGCCCCATCGCGCAGCACGCTGAAAAAGCAGCTGTGGCGCCCGGTATGGCAGGCAATGCCGGGCTCGTGGCCGAGTTGGGTGACCTTGAGCAGCACCACGTCGTTGTCGCAGTCGAGGCGGATTTCGTGCACGGTCTGCACATGGCCAGACTCTTCGCCCTTGAACCACAGTTTGCTGCGCGAGCGGCTGAAATACACCGCCCGACCCAGCTCGGCGGTTTTTTGCAGCGCCTCGCGGTTCATCCAGGCGAACATCAAGACGTCGCCGCTGTCTTTTTCTTGCGCAATCACGGGCACCAGGCCCTGCGCATCCCATTTCACTTCATTGAGCCAGTTCATGGGCGGGATTGTCGGTGATTTGGCAAGCGGCCCAGGAGAAGGCCCTGGGCAGCGTCGCTCAGGCAGCCTGTGCGCGCACCTTGGCAGCCAGGCGCGCCAGCACGGGCGGAGACACGAATTTGTCCACCTCGCCGCCCAGCAAAGCGATTTCGCGCACAAAGGTGCTGCTGATGAACTGGTATTTGTCGCCGGGCGTCAGAAACACGGTTTCCACATCGGGCATCAGGCTGCGGTTCATGCCGGCGAGCTGGAACTCGTAGTCGAAATCGGTCACGGCGCGCAGCCCGCGCACCATGGCCTTGCCGCCATGGGCCACCACGAAATCGCGCACCAGGCCATTGAAACTCTCGACCTGGACCTGCGGATAGTCCTTGACGGCCTCGCGCACCATGGCCATGCGCTCTTCAAGGCTGAACAGGGTTTTTTTGTGGTGCCCGGCGGCCACGGCCACGATCACGCGGCTGAACAGCTGGGAGGCCCGGCGCACCACATCTTCGTGGCCCAGGGTGATGGGATCGAAAGTGCCGGGATAGACGGCAAGGATGTCGTGGGCCATGGGGGTGTCTCCTGTATCGCGGGGTTCGTAAGGTGGGGCATTATGCCGCGCAGGGCGCCCCGAAGAACGCCGCGCCGCCCGCGCCAAAGTCGCGCACCAAAAGGCCTTCAGCGCTTATGGATACAGCCCTTGTAGCTATAGATTCAATAGCACATCAAACCACAGCCACCGGCCGCAGCAAATGGGCGTGCACGGCCCCGGCCCGCAGGCTGCGGTACACGCTCAGGCCCCAGGGCGCCAGCGCGGCGTCGTCCCAGGCCACCGGGGCTTCGAGGTAGATGTAACCATCGGCGGCCACCGCCCGGGCGGCGGCCTGCAGGGCCGGCTCGAACAAGGCGCTGTCAAACGGGGGATCGAGCAGCACCAGGTGCAGGCTGGCCGGGGCCGCGTGGCGCAGGGCTGCCAGGCCGTCGCCTTTTTGCACCCGCACGGTCTGGGCCTGCAGGCGCTGCTGCAGGCTGTGCAGTTGCGCGACCAGCGCCGGGTCTTGCTCGACCAGCTGCACGGCGGCCGCGCCGCGCGAGGCCGCTTCGAGCCCCAGGGCGCCGGTACCGGCAAACGCATCGAGGCAATGCCAGCCCGTCAGGTCCTGGCCCAGCCAGTTGAACAGGGTCTCGCGGACACGGTCGGGGGTGGGGCGCAGGCCGGGGCGCTGGGCCACCGGCAAGCGGGTGCGCTTCCACTGCCCTCCGATGATGCGCACTTCGCCCGCGCCGGCAGCCAACGCACGGCGGGGTGGCACTGCGGCCGGGGCCGGGGTACGGCGGGGGGACGGGCTCATGGCTGGCCTCCCACGACGACCGTGACCAGGCGACCGGGCTGGAGCTTGCGGGCCATCGCGGTGCGGACCTCGGCCACGGTCAGCGCCTCGACCTTTTTCGTCCAATGGTCGAGGTAGTCGAGCGGCAGATCGTTCCAGGCGATGTTGGCCACATTGCCCAAAAGCTTGCGGTTGCTGTCGATGCGCAAGGCAAAGCCCCCCACCAGATTGTCTTTGGCCGCCCGCAGCTCGGCTTCGGTCGGGCCGTCCAGCACAAAGCGGGTCAGCACATCGCGCGCCACCTGCACCGCCTGCGCCGCCTGGTCGGGCCGGGTCTGCAGGCTGATGCTGAAAGCCCCTGCGTGCAGGCCGGCCGCGAACTGGCTGTGAACGCTGTAGCTCAGGCCGCGCTTTTCGCGCACCTCGTGGGTCAGGCGCGACACGAAACCGCCGCCGCCCAGGATGTGGTTGCCCACCAGCAGGGCCAGAAAATCCGGGTCACGGCGCTGAAAACCAGGCTGGCCGATCAGCACATGGGCCTGGGCGGAGGCAAAAGGCAGGGCCTGCTCCACGGAGGCGGTCAGTGGCGGCACCTCGGGCACAGCGGGCAAGGGGGCGCAATCGGCCGCGGCCGGGGCCGGCAGGCGCGAGAGGAGCTGGGCCACCAGCAGGTGGGCTTCAGCGCGGGTCACGGCGCCGACGATGCTCACACGCGCGCGGCACGCGGCGATGTGGCGGGCGTGAAAGCCCTGGAGATCGCTGACGTCGATGCGGGCCAGCGTGTCCTCGGTGGGGCGCTGGCCGTAGGGGTGGCCGCCATACACCGCCGCCGCAAACGCCTGGCTGGCCAGCGTGGCCGGCCGCGTCGCGGCCTCCTTGAGGCTGGCCCCCCAGCGGGCGCGGTCGCGCTCCCAGATGTCGGCAGGCCAGCGGGGTTCGCCGATCTGCCGGGCCGCCAGCAGGGCTGCGCGCTCCAGCAAGGCCGGGTCGGTCAGCGAGCGCAGCATGTAATGCAGGCCATCCCGGTCGGCCTGCACTTCGAACTGGGCCCCCAGATCGGCCCAGGCTTCGCCGAGGGCGTTTTCATCGAGCGCTGCCTCCGTGCCCTGCCCCTTCACCCCTTTGGCGGCCATCAGGGCGACGGCATTCGCCAGACCGGCCTGGCGTGCGGGGTCGCGCCGGCTGCCGGCGTCGAAGTCGATCTGCACATCGACCATGGGGATGACCGGGCTTTCCACCAGCCAGACCTGGGCCCCCTGGGGCTCGGTCCAGTGCTGGATCGGCAACAAGGCCCAGGCAGAACCTGAGCCCAAAAGGGCTCCAGCGCCCGCCAATAAAGCGCGAGCAGCTATTTTTTTGAGAGTCATTGAAACCTTCGATCCAGAAATTCAGTGGCGAACGGCACCGCTCGCCAGGGAGCGGCGCGGGCGCGGGGCGTCCAGCGGCTGGGGCAACAGGGTGGCCACCGTGAGCTGGTCCTCGCTGAAGTACTTGGCAGCCACGGCCTGCACCTGCGCCGGCGTGACCGTGCGCAACAGGGCCAGCGCCCGGGCATCGGCGTCGAGCGGAAGGCCGTCCACCCAGTTGCTGCCCAGCTCCTGGGCCTGGTGCTGCACCGAATCGCTCTGGTACACATTGGACGCAATCCACTGGGTCTTGACGCGGGTGAGTTCGGCCTCGCTCACCCCTTCGCGGGCCACGCGGGCCACTTCGGCACGCAGGGCCTGTTCGACCTGGGCGGGGGTGTTGCCCGCGGCGGGCACGCCATTGAGCAAAAACAGGCTGGGGCCGCGCCCGGTCACCATGGCGGCGCTGCCGGCACTGTCAGCCACCCGCTGCGGGCCCTGGCTCAGGGCGCGTTCCAGGCGGGCCCCGTCGTAGCCGCTGAGCACCGCCGACAGCACGGTCAGCGCCAGGGCGTCGCGGTCTTCGTCCTGCAGGTCGTCCACACGCTGCAGGCCCGGCACCCGGAAGGCCAGGGCCACATAGGCCTGTTCAGCAGGCGCCTTGACCTCGATGCGGCGCAAACCCTGCTGCACAGGCTCGGTGCGCGGCTTGCGCGAAGGCAGGGCACGCGCAGGCAGGCTGCCGTAGTATTTTTCGGCCAGGCTGCGCACCTGGGCCACATCGACATCGCCCGCCACCACCACAGCGGCATTGGCCGGGGTGTACCACTGGCGGTGGAAGGCGCGCACATCGTCGGGCGTGAGGGCTTCCAGGTCGCTCATCCAGCCCACGATGGGGCGCCGGTAGGGCGAGGCCATGAAGGCCGTGGCGAACAACTGCTCGGCCAGCACGGCCCGGGGCTGGTCTTCGGTGCGCAGGCGGCGCTCTTCCTTGACGACCTCGATCTCCTTGCGGAATTCCTCATCGGGCCAGTGGTTGTGGGCAAAGCGGTCGGACTCCAGGCGCATCACGTCTTCCAGGCGATTGGAGGGAATCTGCTGGTAATAGCCTGTGTAGTCGCGGCTGGTGAAGGCGTTTTCGCGCCCGCCCAAGGCCGCCACGCGGCGCGAAAACTCGCCCGGCGGCAGTTTTTTGGAGCCCTTGAACATCATGTGCTCCAGCACATGGGCCACGCCCGACAGGCCGTCCACTTCGTCCATCGACCCCACCCGCAGCCACACCATGTGGACGGCCGTGGGCGCGCGCCGGTCGGGCTGGACGATGAGTTGCATGCCGTTGGCGAGCGTGAACTGCTGCGCCCCCGAGGCGGTGGCCTGCGACACGGGGGTGCTGCGGGACGCATCGGCGGGCTTGGCGGGAAGATCGGAGGCCGGAACAGCGGCCGCGGCGAAAGCCCCGGCATTCAGGCAGGCCAGCAGGCCCAGGAGTGTGAAAGCGTGTTTCATAGAATGCACTGATTCTAAGAACCCACCAATGTTCAGTTTTTTCAAGAAAAAGCCCACCCCACCGTCCACGGCCCCCGAAGCACCCGCGCCCGCGGATTTGCCTCCGGTCCGTGATCTTTCCAGCGCAGCCCTCCCGCCAGCGGACAGCACCACGCCCGCCAGCGAAACCGCCCCCCCAGGGGGCGGCAGTTTCGGCTGGCTGCGCAAACCGTTTGGGGGCAAAAAAGAGGCCTCTGCGCCCGCCCCGGCGCAAGCGCCCGTCGCGCCTCCTGCGGTGGCCGCCAGCCCCCCCGTGCCGCTTGCGGAGCCAGACCCCCCCCCGGCCGGCGACCGCAAAGGCTGGCTCGACCGCCTCAAGACCGGCCTGCGCAAGACCGGCTCCAGCATCGCCACGGTGTTCACCGGCACGCAGATCGACGATGCGCTCTACGAGGAACTCGAAGAGGCCCTGCTGATGGCCGACACCGGCGTGAAAGCCACCCAGCACCTGCTGGCCGACCTGCAGCGCCGCGTCAAGGAGAGCAAAACCACCGACCCGGCGGCCGTTAAGGGCCTGTTGGCCGAGGCCCTGACCGAACTGCTGCAGCCCCTGGAAAAACCGCTGGTGATTGGCGAGCACAGCCCCACCGTCATCATGGTGGCCGGCGTGAATGGCGCGGGCAAGACCACCTCGATCGGCAAACTCACCAAGCACCTGGCCAACGAAGGCGCCAGCGTGCTCTTGGCCGCCGCCGACACCTTCCGGGCGGCCGCGCGCGAGCAACTGGGTGTCTGGGCCGACCGCAACCTGGTCGAAATCGTCAGCCAGGAAGGCGGCGATCCGGCCGCAGTGAGCTTTGACGCCGTGACCGCCGGGCGCGCGCGCGGCAAGGACGTGGTGCTGGTGGACACCGCCGGCCGCCTGCCCACCCAGCTGCACCTGATGGAAGAGCTGAAAAAGATCCAGCGCGTGGTCACCAAGGCCGATGCCACGGCCCCGCATGAGGTGCTGCTGGTGATCGACGGCAACACCGGCCAGAACGCCCTGGCGCAGGTGCGGGCCTTCGACGATGCCCTGGGCCTCACGGGCCTGATCGTGACCAAGCTCGACGGCACCGCCAAGGGCGGCGTGCTGGCCGCAATTGCCCAGGAACGCCCGATCCCGGTGTATTTCATTGGCGTGGGGGAGAAGCTCGAAGACCTGGAAACCTTCAGCGCCCGCGAATTCGCCCAGGCCCTGCTGGCCTGAGCGACGCCCATCCAGGGAACCAGAAATTCAAGGGCCGCCACCGCGCTGCCGATAAGGCAGGGAATTCCTTACCGGGGATTCCCCATGCGCATCGCCCAAGCCACCCAGCAGTTCCAAGTCCAGCACCAGGCCTCCCAAAGCCAGCAGCAAAGCTCGCGGCTGCAAGCGTGGGTGGGAGATCGGCGGCCGGCCTCCGCACAGCCCACCGTCGCCCGCCCTGCCGCCGCGGGGGACAGCGACACCCCCTCTGCCCGCGTGCGGCTCTCGCCGGCGGCGCTGACCTTGCCATCGCCCGTCCTCCAGACGCCGGCGCCAGCAGCCCACCCCAAGCCCGTGTCCAGCCTGGCCCCCACCCCCACGGACAAGGCCGACGCCAGCGACGCCCAGGCGGCCCTGACCCCGCAGCTGTCCATGATCAAGGACCTGATGGAGCGCCTGACCGGCGTGCGCATCGAGGTCTATGCCGCCGAACTGCAGGCCAGCGCCAGCAGCATTCAGATCCAGCAACAAAGCGCTTCGGCCAGCGCAGCCACCGGCAGCCGCACCCCGGCAGGTTTTGGACTGCTGTACGAGGAATCCACCGTGCGCCAGGAGTACGAGCGCCTGGATGTCCAGATGCAGGGCCAGATCCAGACCACCGATGGCCGCACCATCGACTTCCAGCTCGACCTCCGCATGGAACGCATGTACCGCGAGGAAAGCAGCACGCGGATCGCGCTGGGCGATGCGGCCGCGCCGGTCGATCCGCTGGTGCTGCGCTTCGACGGCCCGGCGGCGGCGCTGCACAACCAGCGCTTTGCCTTTGACCTGCAGGGCGACGGCAAGACCGACAACGTGCCCTTGCTGGCCCAGGGCTGGGGCTACCTGGCGCTGGACCAAAACACCAACGGCCGCATCGACAACGGCTTGGAGCTGTTTGGCCCCCGCACCGACAACGGCTTTGCCGAACTGGCCGCGCTGGACAGCGATGGCAACGGCTGGATCGACGAGGCCGATGCCGCCTTCAAGGACCTGCGCATCTGGCGACCCAACGCGGATGGGGGTGGCAGCCTGCAAAGCCTGCAGGCCGAAGGCATCGGCGCCTTGGGCCTGGCCAGCGCGGCGAGCCCGTTTGCGCTGCGCAGCGAAGGCAACGCCAGCCTGGGGGCGCTGCGCGCCACCAGCGCCTACCTGCGCGAGGATGGCCGGGCCGGCGCGCTGCAGCAACTGGACTTGGCGGTGTGAGAGGGCTGCGCCGTCGGCCTCAGGCCTGCACGGGCGGCGTGGTGGTTTGGGCCACGACCCAGGCCGCGTAGTCGGCGGTGGCCTCGGCGGTCTGCACCAGCAATTGCGGCAATGGGTAGGGGTGGTGGGCCCGCAGCCATTCCAGCAAGGGCCCGCTGGCGGTGGCGCTGGTCTTGCACACCAGGCGAAATTCGGGCCCCTGCTGCAAGGCCTGCGCCCAGACATAGTGCGAGACGATCGGCTCCACCTGCACGCAGGCCGCCAGCCGGGCCTGGATCAGGCCCTGGGCCAGCCGGGTGGCATCGGCCTCGGTTTCCACGGTGGTGGTGACGGTGTGCAGCCGGTGCAGGGTTTCGGCAACGACCATGGTCAAGCCCTCCAAGACACAAGCACCAGGGTACCGCCGGTGCGCCCCCCATGAGGGGACAGAGACGGCACCGGCCTCCAAACCCTGAAAAGCACTCTTTTTTTCATAGCTATCACGGCACTATTTGATTGGTTTCGACTCATTTTTGGCCTCCAATTTCCTTTGAATCCTGGTGCGCCACCATGGAACTTTGACCTTAGCACTCTCTCCAAGGGAGTGCTAACATCACGGCTTAGAGGAAAGGATTCCTGGCATGACACTTCAGACTGGAACCACTGCGACCACCCTGGCGCCGACCAACCCTTGGGCGTTGGTTCCCCCGCTGGGCAATCTGGACGCCTATATTTCGGCCGTCAACCGTCTGCCTCTGCTCACGCACGAGGAAGAACAGACCTACGCCCGCCGACTCAAGAATGACAACGATGTGGACGCCGCTGGCCGGCTGGTCCTGTCGCACCTGCGCCTGGTGGTATCGATCGCCCGCCAGTACCTGGGCTATGGCCTGCCCCACGGCGATCTGATCCAGGAAGGCAATGTCGGGCTGATGAAGGCCGTCAAGCGCTTCGATCCCGACCAGGGCGTCCGCCTGGTGAGCTACGCCATGCACTGGATCAAGGCCGAGATCCACGAATACATCCTGAAAAACTGGCGCATGGTCAAGGTGGCGACCACCAAGGCGCAGCGCAAGCTGTTTTTCAATCTGCGCTCGATGAAGCAGAGCTTCAAGTCCGATGCCGGTGCCACCGAGGCACCGACCCACCGCGAAACCCTGTCCGATCTGGAAATCGACACCGTGGCGGCTCAGCTGAACGTCAAGCGCGAAGAAGTCATCGAGATGGAAACCCGCCTCGCGGGCGGCGATGTGCTGCTGGACCCAGCCCCTTCCGACGACGGCGAACAGGCCTTTGGCCCGATTGCCTACCTGGCCGACGCCGCGCACGAACCCACGGCGATGATCGAATCCCACCAACGCGATGTGCTGGCCACCGACGGGATTGCCAGTGCCCTGGGCAGCCTGGACGATCGCAGCCGGCGGATTGTGGAAGAGCGCTGGCTCAAGGTGAACGACGATGGCACGGGCGGCATGACGCTGCACGAACTGGCGGCGGTGTACGGTGTGAGCGCCGAGCGCATTCGCCAGATCGAGGTCGCGGCCATGAAAAAAATGAAGAAGACGCTGGTCGAGTTTTCCTGAACCGGTCCGAGGGGGACCGTGGCCCCGGGACCCGCCCACCCCTTCGTGCAGCGCGCAATCCTCGGACTGTGCGCTTTCTTTTTGGCCCCTGCCGCTTCGCGCGGCATTCCACTGGAATCGTTTGTGCTGCCCTCTGCTCCTTCGCGCCGTGCGGCGCTCGCACTGGCCCTTGCTGCCGCCTGTGGCCGTACCTGGGCCCAGAAGCCCGTTCAGATGCCTGCCCAGAGCGCACCAGGCTGGCCTCGCAAACCCATCAAGCTGGTGGTCGGGTTTCCGGGGGGCTCGTCGCCCGATCTGGTCGCACGCACCTTGGCGGACCCCTTGTCCACTGCGCTGGGGCAGCCAGTGATCGTCGAAAACAAGGTGGGCGCGGGGGGCAATATGGCCGCTGATGCCGTGGCCAAAGCCACCGACCAGCACACGCTGGGCGTGATGATCAATGGCAATCTGACGATTGCCAAGGTGCTCAATCCCCGGCTCGGCTTCGACCCCCTGCAGGATTTCACCCCCATCAGCCTGATCGGTACGGCACCGCTGGCCTTGGCCGTGCCCATGCAGGCACCCGGTGCCACGGCCCAGGAGTTTTTGGCCGCAGCACGTGCCCAGGGCGACCGCTGGAGCTACGGCAGCCCCGGGGTTGGCACGGTCGCACACCTCGGCATGGAATGGCTCATGGGCCTATCGGGCACACCGCCGGTGCATGTGCCCTACCCCGGCAATCCCCAGGTGATCAATGCCCTGATCAGCGGGCAAATTCAGCTGGCGCTGCTGCCGCCCGCCATGGCCGCAGCCCAGGCGCGTGCAGGCCGGCTGCGCGTGATCGGGATCACCTCCAGCGGACGCAGCGCCCTGGTGCCTGACTACCCCAGCCTGGCCGAAGCCGGGGTGAAGAATTTCCACCTGGAAATCTGGAATGCGCTGGCGGGACCGCGCTCATTGCCCCCTGCCGTGGCCGCACGGCTCTCTGCGCTGGTCAGTGAGATCGTGCGCAGCCCCGAGGTACGTGCCAAGCTGTTCCAGCAGGGCTGGCAGACCGTCGGCAGTTCGTCCGAGGGCCTGGCCCACCGCATCCGGTCGGATGCACAGGGCTTGGGGCGGGTGATCGCTGCACGCGGCATTCGGGCCGAATAAGCCCTGACCACTCCGAAGGCAGCTGGGAAATCAGCCGGCTTCCTGGAGCAGGGTGCGCACGTCTTCGGCCAGGGCCTGGGCCCCGCTGCCGTAGCGCTGGTAGACGCGCAGGCGCCCAGCGGGGTCGTACACATAGCTGCCGGCAGAGTGGTCCATGGTGTAGCTGGTGGGCGTCTTGCCATCGACCTTCTTGTAATAGATCTTGAAATCCTTGGCGACGGCCGCCAGTTGTGCCGGCGTGCCGGACAGTGCCAGAAAACCGGGATCAAAGTTGCCCATATAGGCCTTGAGGACTTCGGGCGTGTCGCGCTCGGGATCGACGGTCACAAAAATGCCCTGCAGGCGATCCCCCTGCTTGCCCAGCATCTGCTTGACCTCGGACAGCTCTTGCATCGAAGTGGGGCAGACATCGGGGCACTGGGTATAGCCAAAGAACACCACCACCACCTTGCCACGAAAGTCTTTCAGGCTGCGCAGCTGGCCGTTGTGGTCGGTCAGGGGCAGGTCGCGGGCATAGTCCGCCCCGGTGACGTCCACGCCGCGGAAAGAAAGCTTCTTTTCAGAACATGCCCCCAAAATGGCTGCAGAGCTTATAGCAAGGACGCTAGAAGCTATGAATTTAATAGCATTTCGTTTGTGCATGGGGTTCACAGAGCGTAGTGGTCCACCAGCAGGGCCGCGAACAGCAGGCTCAGGTGGATGAGGGAGAAGCGGAAGGTCTTGCGGGCCAGCTCATCGGAATAGCTGCGCCACAGCGCAAAACCGTAGCCACAGAAACCCAGGCTCAGCACAACCGCCGCGAACAGATAGATCCAGGAGCTCATGCCATAGATGAAAGGCATCAGGCAGCCGGCAAACAGGATGAAGGTGTAGAGCAGGATCTGCAGGCGGGTGAACTCGTTGCCATGGGTTACCGGCAGCATCGGCAGCCCCGACTTGCGGTAGTCCTCCACGCGGTAGAGCGCCAGGGCCCAGAAATGGGGCGGGGTCCACAAAAAAATGATCAAGAACAGAATCAGCGCTTCGGGCCCGACATCGCCGGTCATGGAGGACCACCCCAAGACAGGCGGCATCGCCCCCGAGGCTCCGCCGATGACAATATTCTGCGGCGTCAGGGGCTTCAGGATCACCGTGTAGACCACCGCATAACACACAAAGGTCGCAAACGTGAGCCACATGGTCAGCGGGTTCACCCAGACGTACAGCAAGGCGGAACCCACGGCGCACAAAACCGCCGAAAACAGCAGGGG
>JAQUDN010000241.1 GCA_028685665.1 Burkholderiaceae bacterium
CCAGGATGCCGACGGCCGCCTGCACACCAGTGGCGAAGATGCAGCGTTCGAAATCGCACTGTGCGGTTAAGCCCCCGGAACAGACGATGAGCAACCCAGACAAAACGGCAGTGCCTGAACGCCGAGTGACCTGCCCCTCGTGTGGGGAGCTCAGCCTCTACAGCCCGGCCAACCCCTTTCGCCCCTTTTGCTGTGAGCGCTGCAAGCAGATGGATCTGGGCGCCTGGGCGAGCGAAGGTTTCCGCATGCCTGCAGAAGCCGCGCCCCAAGATGCCGAGTACGGCGATCCGCGCCAGCAGGAGCATTGAGGGCAAAAAATGCCCCCAAGGCTTACCCAGCAAGCCGCAATAGCTATCAAATCAATAGCAAACTGGGATCAAATGGCAGCCCGCGCTCCTCGGCCAGCCATGCGAGCACCGGCAAGGCGCCCGGCAGCACAGGCCCGACATCCAAGGGCAGTTGCTGCCATGCCATGGTCTGGCCCTCGCGCATTTCAAAATCACCCGTCCACGCATGCACTTTGCACCAGTGCAAACGCACCAGCGCATGGGGATAGTCGTGCTCGGTGACCCTCCACTCGCAGACAGCCCCAATAGTGACGCCCAGTTCCTCGACCAATTCGCGCCGCAGCGCCTGCTCGACGGTCTCGCCGGACTCTATCTTGCCCCCTGGGAACTCCCAATAACCGGCATACGCTTTACCGGGGGGACGGGTCGATAGCAACATCGCGCCATCGGGTCGGAACAGGATCCCCACGGCCACTTCGGTATGCGAGCGCTCCGCCGCAGGCACAAGGAATTCAGCCACGGTGGCGCCCCGCAAAATCACGTGCGAACTGGTAGGCCACACGTCCACTGCGCGAGCCCCGCTCAAGAGCCCAGACCAGCGCTTCAGCCCGCGCCGCTTCGATGGTCTGTGCAGACACAGCAAAAGACGCCAGCCACTGGGCCACGATGGTCAAATACTCGTCCTGGCTGAAGGGATAGAAACTCACCCACAGACCAAAACGCTCCGACAGGGAGATTTTTTCTTCCACCGCCTCACCAGGATGCACCTCACCATCCGCCGTGTGCTGGTAAGTCATGTTTTCGGCCATGTACTCGGGCAGAAGATGGCGACGGTTGCTGGTGGCATAGATGAGAACGTTGGGGCTTGCCGCAGCCACCGATCCATCCAGAATGGACTTGAGCGCCTTGTAGCCTGGCTCACCGTCCTCGAAGCTCAAGTCATCGCAAAACACGATGAATTTCTCGGACCGGTCCGAAACCACTTCGACAATATCGGGCAGATCAATCAGATCGGCCTTGTCCACTTCGATCAGGCGCAGTCCTTGGGCGGCATAGGCATTCAGACAGGCCTTGATCAGCGAAGACTTGCCGGTGCCGCGCGCCCCGGTCAGAAGCACATTGTTGGCGGGCTTGCCCTCGACGAATTGCAGCGTGTTGCGCTCGATTTTTTCCTTTTGCGCCTCGATTTCCTTCAAATCAGACAAGGACATCGCCGCTACATGGCGCACGGGCTCCAGGGTGCCGTGACCGCTGCTGCGCTTGCGGTAACGCCAAGCCACAGCGCTCGCCCAATCAGGAGCGGACAGCGGCAGGGGCAGCACGGACTCAAGGCGGGCCATCAACTGCTCCGCCCGCACGATGAGGTGTTCAAATTTCTCGTTCATAGAAGCAGACGCTGTTCAGGTCTCAAGAACGGTAATCGGCGTTGATCGTGACGTACTCGTGGCTGAAGTCACAGGTCCAGACCGTATCGACGGCCTCACCACGCCCCAAAAGGACACGCACGGTGATTTCGCTTTGCTGCATCACGCGCTGACCCTCTTCTTCACGGTAAGCCGGGTTTCGCCCCCCCTGGACGGCGACATGCACATCATCCAGGTACAGGTCAATGCCGGTTTGATCGAGGTCTGCAATGCCGGCATAACCGACCGCAGCCAGAATGCGTCCCAGATTCGGATCGCTGGCATAAAAAGCGGTCTTGACGAGCGGCGAATGGGCGATCGCATAGGCCACCTTGCGGCATTCCTCTGCAGATTTTCCGCCCTCCACCCGCACGGTGATGAACTTGGTGGCGCCTTCGCCATCCCGCACAATGGCCTGGGCCAGCTTTTGTGCCACCCCCAGCATGGCGGCCTTGAGAAGCCGGCCTTCGGCACTGTCGAAAGAAGTGATCGGCGCATGGGCCGCCTTGTGGGTCGCCACCACCACAAACGAGTCATTGGTGGAGGTGTCTCCATCGATCGTGACCCGGTTGAAGGAATGGTCGGCCAAATCCCGCACCAGTTGCTGCATCAGGGCCGGGTCGATGCAGGCATCGGTGGCCATGAATCCCAGCATGGTCGCCATATTGGGACGGATCATGCCCGCCCCCTTGCTGATACCCGTGATGGACACCAGAGCCCCCCCCAGGGTCACCTGGGCACTGAAGGCCTTCGGCAAGGTGTCCGTGGTCATGATGCCTTCGGCAGCGGTCGCCCACTGGTCTTCCTGGGCATTCGCGATGGCGGTCGGCAGGGCGGCGGCGATGCGATCATGGGGCAAGGGCTCCATGATCACCCCCGTAGAGAACGGCAGGATCTGCTCTGGCGCCACATTCAACAATTTGGCGGCAGCAATACAGGTGGCACGCGCACGCACCAGACCGTCGGCCCCCGTGCCCGCATTGGCATTGCCGGTGTTGATCACCATGGCGCGCACAGCTTGGCCGCTGGCGAGATGGTCACGGCTGATTTGCACCGGCGCAGCGCAAAAACGGTTCTGTGTAAAGACACCGGCCACCGTGGCCCCGTCCTCCAACAAGAAAACAGTGAGGTCTTTGCGGTGGGCTTTGCGGACACCGGCTTCGGCCACACCAATGCGAACACCGTCAATCGGATGCAGGTCGGCAGCCAGCGGTGCTTGAAGATTTACAGGCATGAAAGACTTTCAAAAAACTGCTGAACATTATCGGAAAAAGGCGGGCTGACCAATGAAAACACGGGCTTGCGCCCGTGTTTTTCAGGAAAACCAATCAGGCCAACTTACCGTGGCACTGCTTGTACTTCTTGCCGCTGCCACAAGGACAAGGGTCATTGCGACCGATATGCACCCCATCGGGCAAGTTCAGAGCCCGCATGGACTCCCCCTCGGCGACCGTTTGTGCCTCACCGGTTTCTGTCGGTGCGGTGTAGGTGACATTGGCGATGTTTTCAGCGCGGTGCTCCATGTCAAATGCAGCCTGGTCCAATTTGGCGGTGGACTGGACCTGCACCGTCATGAGGATCTTGGTCACTTCGTTCTTGACCTGATCGATGAGCTGACGGAACAGCTCGAACGCCTCACGCTTGTATTCTTGCTTGGGCTGCTTTTGCGCATACCCCCGCAAGTGGATGCCCTGGCGCAGGTAATCCAAGGCACTCAGGTGGTCGCGCCAGTTGGAATCAAAACTCTGCAGCAAGACCATGCGCTCGAACTGCGTGAAGTTATCACGACCAATCTGCTCCACCTTGCTATCGAAAGCGGCATGGGCAGCGCGCACGACCTGCTCCAGGATCTCTTCATCGGTAATGGACTGGGCCCCTTCAACAGACTGCTGCAGCGCTACCGAAACAAGCCACTCATCCAGGAGGATTTTCTCTAGGGCTGGGACATTCCATTGTTCTTCAACCGACTCAGCAGTCACATATTGCC
>JAQUDN010000242.1 GCA_028685665.1 Burkholderiaceae bacterium
CTGGCCTGTGCCGGAACCCCGCGATGGACCCCAGCGAGCTGGACGAGGCCGCCATTCGCTTTGCCCGCGGCGACTTTGCCGGGGCCGAGCAGGCCTTGCACCAGGCCCTGGACCGCTCTTCCGCAAGGGGAGAGTCCGCCCAGGACCTGTGGCTGACCTTGTTCGATCTGTACCGGGCCACGGGCCAGTCGGAGCGCTTTGACGTCCTGGCCCTGGACTTTGCACGCACCTTCAGCCGTTCGGCGCCGCTGTGGCTGGCCATGCCGGCCCCGGCCCCCGTCCTGCCGGCGCCCGGGCCCCGCCGGTGCGATGCCGCGTGGACGTCCCCTTCCATGCTGCTGCCTTCCTCGGTGCGGGCCCTGTGCCGCAGCCTCGACCAGACCCCGTCCCCCTGGGTGCTGGATTGGTCGCGCCTGACCGCCATCGAGCCCACGGCGGTTTCCCTCTTGACCGAGGGCCTGGGCGCCATGGCGCAGCGGCCGGGGCTCTGGGTGTTTGAAGGGAGCGAAGCGCTGCATGCCCTGCTCCTGCGCCAGACCCCGCTGGGCGACCCGGGTGCCAGCCCGGCCTGGTGGCGTCTGCGCCTGGCGCTGCTGCGCCTGCAGGGCCAGGCCGAGGCCTTCGAGCAGGTGGCGCTCGACTATTGCGTGACCTACGAAGTCTCCCCCGCCTCCTGGTGTGCGCCCTTGGCCACCTACACCGAGGCCCTGGTCGCGCCACCCGACCGGGCGCCTGACCCGCTCTCTCCCGGCATGCAGCCCGGCGCGCAGACCCCACCCCAGACCCCACATCCCGTGGCGGCCCTGTGCGGCCACATCGAGGGCGACGCCATGCCCTGGCTCGCCCCCCTGGAGTCCCTGCTGCGCCCGGGTGAGCCTTTGCTGATCGACTGCAGCCAGCTCGTGCGCATGGACTTTGCTGCGGCCAGCACCGTGCTCAACTGGGTGGCGGGCCTGCAGGCCCAGGGCCACGCAGTGGTCTGGGGGCAGTTGCAGCGTCTGGTGGCGGCGTTTTTCCGGGTGCTGGGCATCCATGAATACGCCCGCATCGTGCTGCGTTCGGGCTGAGGCGGCCGTCGCCCTCCGGCCCGGGCCTTGCGGGGCCTGCGCCGGGGCCGCAGGGTCTGTGGCGGGCCGCCGCTCCGGCTTGCGCAGGGGGGCTGCGGCGGCCGGCTTGCAAATGGCGGCCACGCCCTTATCTGTGCTCGCTATGGAACAATTTCACGGAACCACCATCCTCAGCGTTCGCCGCCAGACGCCCCAGGGCGTGCAGGTCGCCATTGGCGGCGATGGCCAGGTCACCCTGGGCCACATCGTCGTCAAGGGCACGGCGCGCAAGGTGCGCAAGCTGCACCACGGCAAGGTCCTGGCCGGCTTTGCCGGCGCCACGGCCGATGCCTTCACGCTGTTCGAGCGCTTTGAAGCCAAGCTCGACAAGCACCAGGGCCATCTGGTGCGCGCGGCCATCGAGCTGACCAAGGACTGGCGCACCGACCGCGTGCTGCGCCGCCTGGAAGCCATGCTGGCCGTGGCCGACCACAGTGCCTCGCTCATCATCACCGGCAATGGCGATGTGCTGGAGCCCGAAAACGGCATCGTCGCCATCGGTTCCGGCGGGGCCTATGCCCAGTCGGCGGCCAAGGCGCTGATCGACCACACCGAGCTGAGCGCAGAAGAGGTGGTCCGCAAGTCCCTGGCGATTGCGGGCGAGTTGTGCATCTACACCAATATGCACCACACCATCGAAACCCTCTGATTCCCCCGGCGCTTCCCTTTGGGGGGAGTTTGCTTCGTTTTTTATAGCTGCTGGCGCTTGCTGGATAAGCGCCAGAGCCTTGTTTGATTGCAGGTGGCCTCCATGTCGTCCATGACCCCCCAGGAAATCGTTGTCGAGCTCGACAAACACATCGTCGGCCAGTCCAGCGCCAAGCGCGCCGTGGCCATTGCCCTGCGCAACCGCTGGCGCCGCCAGCAGGTGCCAGGGGCGCTGCGCCAGGAGATCACGCCCAAGAACATCCTCATGATCGGCCCCACCGGCGTGGGCAAGACCGAGATCGCCCGCCGCCTGGCCCGCCTGGCCGATGCCCCCTTCATCAAGGTCGAGGCCACCAAGTTCACCGAGGTGGGCTATGTGGGCAAGGATGTGGACGCCATCATCCGCGACCTCGCCGAGATCGCCGTCAAGCAAACCCGCGAAGCCGAAACCCGCCTGGTGCGGGCCCGGGCCGAGGATGCCGCCGAAGACCGCATCCTGGACGTGCTGATCCCGCAGGCCCGCACCCCGGAGGGGGCGGTGGGCCAGGAGCCGCCGGTCGAAAGCACCGCGCGGCAGGTCTTCCGCAAGAAACTGCGCGAGGGGCAGCTCGACGACAAAGAGATCGAGATCGACCTGGCCGAAGGCCGCCCGCCCCTCGAAATCATGGGCCCCGCCGGCATGGAGGAGATGGCCGAGCAGCTGCGCGGCATGTTCAGCCAGATGGGGCAGGACAAGCGCCGCGCGCGCAAGCTCAAGATCGCCGAAGCCCGCCAGCTGCTGATCGACGAAGAAGCCGGCAAGCTGGTCAATGAAGAAGAGATCAAGACCCGGGCCATCGCCAGCGCCGAGCAGAACGGCATCGTCTTCATCGACGAAATCGACAAGGTGACGGCGCGCCAGGAGAGCAGCGGCGCCGATGTCTCGCGCCAGGGCGTGCAGCGCGACCTGCTGCCGCTGGTGGAGGGCACCACCGTGTCCACCAAGTACGGCATGGTCAAGACCGACCACATCCTGTTCATCGCCTCGGGGGCTTTCCACCTGAGCAAGCCCAGCGACCTGATTCCCGAGCTGCAGGGGCGCTTCCCGATCCGGGTGGAGCTGGAATCCTTGTCGGTGCAGGACTTCGAGGCCATCCTCACCCAGACCCATGCCTCGCTGGTCAAGCAATACCAGGCGCTGCTGGCCACCGAGGGCGTGGCGCTGGAGTTCGCCCCCGAAGGCGTCACCCGCCTGGCCCAGATCGCCTTCGATGTGAACGAACGCACCGAAAACATCGGCGCGCGCCGCCTCGCCACCGTCATGGAGCGCCTGCTGGACGACATCAGTTTCGATGCCGCCCACCTGTCGGGCCAGACGATCACCCTCGACGCCGCCTACGTCGATCAGCGGCTGCAAAGCCTGAGCCGCGACGAAGACCTGTCCCGTTTCATCCTGTGAGAAAGGCGGCGACATTCAGGTTTTACTTGCACACGCGGCTCTAAGTGCTTATTTCGCAATGACTTTTGCGTGAGGATTCTTTTCGGGTACTTTCGGTTTTGCTGCTAAGTTGTTGATTTCATTGCAATTTTTTTTGCAAGCCCCCTTGTTCGGTGTGCTTTTCCTGCTACAGTGGGAGGAAGTGCAATGAAGTGGTGAAAAGTGTCGGTCCTGACCGTTTTGGAGGGACCGATGCACCAAAGGGTGAAGGTATCTGTCCGTGTTTCAAGGAGCCTCGTCGCTGAGTCTGGATGCGAAGGGTCGGCTGTCGGTGCCGACCCGGCATCGTGACGTCCTGAGCGCGACGGCCTCCGGCCAGCTCACCATCACCAAGCACCCGCATGGCTGCCTGATGGTCTTTCCCCGCCCCGAGTGGGAAAAGTTCCGCGAACGCATCGCCCAACTGCCCATGTCGGCCCAATGGTGGAAGCGCATTTTTCTG
>JAQUDN010000073.1 GCA_028685665.1 Burkholderiaceae bacterium
TTTGTGCTGACCGAAGGCAAGAAGCGCCAGATCCGCCGCATGTGCGAACTGGTGGGCTTGCGCGTGGTGGGGCTCAAGCGCATCCGCATTGGCCGGATCACGCTGGGCCACCTGCCGGCCGGCCAGTGGCGCTATCTGGCCCCGCACGAGCAGTTTTGAGGGGCGATAGGGGTCTTTCAGGCCTCCAGGGCTTGCTGGGATTGCCTCGCTAGCTCTCTTTTTTGATGCCCAGTCCCGGGGCGCAACACCCCGGCGCTTGAAACCCCCGCCCGCGCCCATACCTGCACGCCTGCTGGCGCTGTCCGCAGGCCCTTGCCGGGCCGGGGCGGTGCCATCTGGCTGATTTCCTGTTTTTGATTCACCAAGAGAACACCCATGAGCAAGCAAACCCTGTCGTTTCAGGCCGAAGTCGCGCAACTGCTGCACCTGGTCACCCATTCGCTGTATTCCAACCCCGAGATCTTTGTGCGCGAGCTGATCTCGAACGCTTCGGACGCCTGCGACAAGCTGCGTTTCGAGTCGCTGAACCACAACGCCCTGTACGAAGACGACCCGAACCTGGCCGTGCGCGTGACCTTCGATGCCGCCGCCAAGACGCTGACCATCACCGACAACGGCATCGGCATGAGCGAGCAAGAGGCCATCGACCACCTGGGCACCATCGCCAAGAGCGGCACCAAGGACTTCATGGGCCAGCTCACTGGCGACCAGAAGCAGGACGCCCAGCTGATTGGCCAGTTCGGCGTGGGCTTTTATTCCGGCTTCATCGTGGCCGAGAAGATCACCGTCGAGTCGCGCCGTGCCGGCCTGCAGGCCGAATCGGGCGTGCGCTGGACCAGCGGCGGCACGGGCGACTTCGAGGTCGAGAGCATCCTGCGGCCCCAGCGCGGCACCAGCGTCATCCTGCACCTGCGCGAAGACGCCACCGAATACCTGAACGCCTGGAAGCTCAAGTCGGTCATCGGCAAATACTCCGACCACATCAGCCTGCCCATCCTGATGGAAAAGGAAGAGTGGAAAGACGGCGAGCTGATCAACCCCAGCGACGAAAACGGGGGCCGCCAGCCCGGTGGCATGGTCAAGACCGGCGAGTGGGAAACCGTCAACAAGGCCAGCGCCCTGTGGACGCGTGCCAAGAAGGACATCAGCCCGGAGCAGTACGCCGAGTTCTACCAGGCCATCAGCCACGACCACCAGCCCCCGCTGACCTGGGCGCACAACCGCGTCGAGGGCAACACCGAATACACCCAGCTGCTCTACATCCCGTCCAAGGCCCCGTTCGACCTCTGGAACCGCGACAAGAAAGCCGGCATCAAGCTCTACGTCAAGCGCGTCTTCATCATGGACGACGCCGAGGCGCTGATGCCGAACTACCTGCGCTTCGTCAAGGGTGTGATCGATTCCGCCGACCTGCCCTTGAACGTCAGCCGCGAGCTGCTCCAGGAAAGCCGCGACGTCAAGGCCATCCGTGAGGGTTCGACCAAGCGCGTGCTGAGCATGCTGGAAGACCTGGCCAAGCACGACAAGCACGTGCCCGCCGAGAACGCCGAGGGCGTCACCGACGTGGTCGATGCCGACGACCAGGCCAAGGAAGGCAAGTACAGCCAGTTCTACGCCGAGTTTGGCGCCGTGCTCAAGGAAGGCCTGGGCGAAGACTTTGGCAACCGCGAGCGCCTGGCCAAGCTGCTGCGCTTTGCCAGCACCACCAGCGACACGCCGACCGTGTCGTTTGCCGACTACAAGGCGCGCATGAAGGAAGGCCAGGAGGCCATCTACTACATCACCGCCGACACCCTGGCCGCCGCCAAGAACAGCCCGCAGCTCGAAGTCTTCAAGAAGAAGGGCATCGAAGTCCTGTTGATGACCGACCGCGTGGACGAGTGGGCACTGAACTACCTGCACGAGTTTGACGGCACGCCGCTGCAAAGCGTGGCCAAGGGCGCCGTCGATCTGGGCACGCTGCAGGACGAGGCCGAGAAGAAAGCCGCCGAAGAAGCCGCCGAAGCCTTCAAGCCCGTGCTGGCCCAGCTGAAAGAGGCGCTGAAAGACAAGGCCGAAGATGTGCGCGTGACCACCCGCCTGGTCGATTCGCCCGCCTGCCTGGTCGTGCAGGACGACGGCATGAGCACCCAGCTGGCCCGCATGCTCAAGCAGGCCGGCCAACAGGCCCCCGAGACCAAGCCCGTGCTGGAAGTCAACGCCGAGCACCCGCTGGTCCAGAAGCTCGACGGCAGCGTGCACTTCCATGACCTGGCGCACATCCTGTTCGACCAGGCCCTGCTGGCCGAAGGCGGCCTGCCCGAAGACCCCGCCGCCTACGTCAAGCGGGTGAATGCCCTGCTGGTCTGATCAGATTTCAGGTCAGATCGGCCTTTAGGCCAATGAATACCAGCAGTACGAGCTCCTGAAAAAAGAGCAAAACCCCGGCTTGCGCAGGCAAGACCGGGGTTTTTTGTGCCTTTTTGATGCACTTTTGGGGATTATCCCCAATGAAAAATTCATGGAAATGTGAAATATTGGTACTTGAATTTCATTTTCTGGAGATAGAAATGATCGAAATCAAGACATTGTGGGCCGCTTTTGCCCTGGCCTGGGGCACCGTCGGCATCGTCCAGGCACAGGCCAGCCACCCGACGCCCGGCTACCCCAGCCGTCCCATCACCATGGTGATTCCGGCGGCCGCCGGGGGCGGCACCGACGTGGTGGGCCGGGTGATGGCCGAGGAGCTGGGCAAGCGCCTGGGCCAGCCGGTGATCGTGGACAACAAGGCCGGCGCCTCGGGCATGCTGGGCGCCAACGCCGTGGCCCGGGCGGCGCCGGACGGCTACACCGTCCTGGTGTCGTATTCCACGCCCGTGTTTTATGCGCACCACATGTTCTCCAAGGTGTCCTACGACATCCGCAAGGACTTTGAGTTCATCACCCAGATTGCAGCCACCAGCCTGGTGCTGATGGTCAATGACAAGGTGCCGGCCAAGAACATGAAGGAGTTCATGGCCTGGGCGCAGCAGAACAAGGGCAAGGTCAACTACGGCTCGTATGGCGTGGGCTCGCCGGGCCACCTGATGAGTGCCTACCTGAGCGATTCGCGCAAGCTGGACATGACCCATGTGGGCTACAAGAGCGAGGCGCCCCATATCCAGGACCTGTCGGCCGGGGTCGTGTCCTGGGGCCTGGGCACCCTGGCCGCCGCGCAGGGCCAGATCAAGGCCGGCCGCCTGCGCCCGATCGCCGTGTTCGGCCCCAACCGCCTGGCCGACCTGCCGGGCGTGCCCACCATGGCCGAGGCGGGTTTCCCCGACCCCGAGTTCAAGACGATTGCCTGGTTCACGATGCTGGCCCCGGCCGGCACACCCAAGCCCATCCTGGACCGCCTTGAGAAAGAAGCCGTGGAGATCATCCATTCCACGCAGATGAAGGCCCGCCTGCAGGTGTTCGGCCTGGAGGGCGTGAAAGGCGGCTCGGCCCTGTTCCGCAAGGACTTCGAGGCCGCCAACCCCATCATCGAGAAGCTGGTGAAAATCTCCGGCGCCAAGATGGACTGAACCCTGGCGCCGCCATGGGGCCCCGCTGCCCTCTTGCCTCCGGGTGATGCCTGGCGCGCCACAGCCCGGGTTGAGCTGAAGGCCTGAAAGGCCTCCAAGGCTTGTCCCATCAGCCTCGATAGCTCTCATTTTGATCAAGAAAAAGCCCGGCGTGCGCAAGCACGGCCGGGCTTTTGTGTGGGGGGCGTGCGCGGGGTGTTTGCGGGCCGCAAGCTTGCCGCGGCGGCGGGCACGCTGGATTCACCTACAGTCGAGCCCTGTTTCTTACCTCCTGATGCATGACTGGGGGCCGCTATGAAGACCACGCACCTTTCCCACCCCTTGCTGCAGCAGCCCGAAGGCAAGACGCTGGAGTTCAAGCGCGACCTGAGTTCCCCCCGCAACGCCCTCAAAACCCTCGTGGCGTTTGCCAATTCGGCGGGCGGCAGGCTGGTGATTGGCGTGGACGATGCGCGCCAGCCGGTGGGCGTGTCCGATCCGCTGGACGAGGAAGAGCGTCTGTGCAACCTGATTGCCGATTCCATCGCTCCGCGCCTGGTGCCCAATGTGGAGCTGATGGGCATGGGTGAGCACACGCTGCTGGTCGTCGAGGTGTTTCCCAGCAGTGCCCGGCCGCATTACCTCACCAGCCAGGGGCCGGAGCAGGGCGTGTACCTGCGCCTGGGCTCCAGCAACCGCCAGGCCGGCCCGGACTGGATTGCCGAGGTGCGCCGGGCCGCTGCGGGCCAGGTGTTCGACGAGCAGGCCCTGCCTGAACTGGGCCTGGACGATCTGGACCTGGAGGCCATGGCCCGCTGGTTTGGCCCCGGGCGCCCGCTGGACGAAAAAGGTCTGCAAACCCTGAAACTGCTGCGCACCGAACAAGGCCGGCGAGTGCCTACGCAAGGGGCTGTGCTGCTGTTTGGCAAAGAGCGTGAACAGCACTTTCCCGATGCCTGGGTGCAGTGCGGGCGCTTTCGTGGCACCAACAAGGTGGACATCTTTGACCAGCAGGAAATCCATGCCCACTTGCCCGATGCGGTCACCGCCATCGAGCTGTTTCTGAAAAAGCACGCCTTCAAGACCGCCCGTTTTGGCGCCATGCGGCGGGAAGATGTGTGGAGCATTCCCCTGACCATGCTGCGCGAGGCCATCGTCAATGCCCTGGTGCACAGCGACTACGCCCAGCGCGGCACGCCGATGCGGGTGGCTTTCTTCGACGACCGTATCGACATCGAAAGCCCCGGCCTGCTGTTGCCTGGCATGACCATTGAGGATATGAGAAGCGGCGTTTCTCGTATCCGCAATCCCGTGATTGCCCGCGTGTTCCGGGAACTGCACCTGATTGAACAACGGGGCAGTGGCATCCATCGCATCTTTGCCGAGGCGGCCGCCCAGGGCCTGCCCGAGCCCCGGATCACGGAGCTCCCCACAGGCCTGCAGTTGCGTATTTACCTCGCGCAAGCACACCCCCTTGGGAGCCTGGTGCTCCCGCCGGTTCCCCTCTCGGCCCAAGAGGGGATGCCCCTGTCGCGGCTAGAGTCGCGGCTAGAGTCAAAGTTGGCTGCCAAAGTGCTGTTGCTGCTGCGGAATGCGGAAACCGGCAAGGCCGCACTGGCCCAGTCTCTGGGGCACCGCAGTGTCTCGGGTGAACTGCACAAGCAAGTGCGGCGTCTGCTGGAGCAGGGCCTGATCGCCATGACCCTTCCCGGTAAACCCCAGAGCCGGTTGCAGCGCTACTGCCTGACCGAGCAGGCCCTGGCCCTGTTGGCGCACATCGAAGCCCAGAAGTGACACGGCCCGAGAATGCATGCCTGAAAGGCCTCCAAGGCTTGCCCCATAAGCTTCGATAGCTCTCATTTTGATCAAGAAAAAGCCCGGCGTGCGCAAGCACGGCCGGGCTTTTGTGTGGGGGGCAGGGCGCGGGGCCCTGCGGGGGGTCAGGCGGCGCAGGCGCCCAGGGTGGCGGGGGCGTGGCGCTGGTCGATCCAGCTCAGGCCTTCGCGGGTGGCGTATTGCACGGCGGCCGCCTGGTCCGAAAACGAGGGGATGAAGCGCATCACGCGGTCGTGGGTGCCACGGCCGGAGCCGGAGCGGATCGAGACGGAGGCGGCGTAGCGGCCATCGTCCAGCAGGCGGGTCAGGGGCGAAATGAGGTATTTGCCCACGATGGTGTGGGGGGCGGTGTTCGAATGCATGGTCATCAGGGCCGCAGGGCGGCCGGGGTCAAAAGGCGGGAAATACGGACGTCCTGTCGGGGGGTCCGGGGTGTTTCGATCCTGGATTCAGGCCTCGCGCGGAGGACCAGGAGAGCACCAGCAAGAAGCGCAAGAGCGTAGAGCGAATCTTGGGGGTGCCAGACGGTGAGAGCGTCTGGCGCAGTGGCACGGGGGCCACATTCAGGGGCGGAGCGCCGGGCCTTCAAGGCTGTTTATAGCGCACCATTATGAAATTCTGGCTTGATCGAAGCGCTGATTATATAGGGCGCCGGCTTTTGTGTCCAGGGGGGTGCTTCAGGCGGGGTTCATCTTGGCCCGTGATCATCCGCTCCCAGCGGTGCCCTTCCAGGGCGCGCGGGGCCGGCGCGCCAGCGTGCGCCCGCTGCACCGCACTGACCACCACAGGGATGTTTCATGGATCAAAAGTTAGGCCTGCGCGGCCGGCATTGGGCGCTCGCGGCGGCCCTCTGGGCTGGCGCTGCAGGGGTCTGGGCACTGGAGCCCGGGATGCCCGCGCCGGGTTTTGAGTTGGCCGGGCTGTCGCAACCGGTCCGTCTGGACCAGTACAAGGGCAAGGTGGTTTACCTTGATTTCTGGGCGTCCTGGTGCGGGCCTTGCCGCCAGTCGTTTCCCTGGATGAATGCGGTCCAGAAAAAATGGGCGGCCCAGGGGTTGGTGGTGCTGGGGGTGAACCTGGATGCCAAGGCGGCCGATGCCGCGCAGTTCCTCCAGGCCCATCCTGCCGAGTTCACCGTGGCTTTCGATCCCAAGGGGCAGACCCCGGCGCTCTACCAAGTCAAGGGCATGCCGACCAGTGTCCTGATCGGGCGCAATGGCAAGGTCCTGTTCCAGCATGCGGGGTTTCGCCCCTCGGACACGGCGGCCCTGGAGGCCCGGATGGCCGCCGCCTTGCAGGGGCAGCCTTGATGCGCGCGCCACTGTTCCGCCAGGCCGGGGCCTGGGTGCTCGGCCTGGGGCTGATTGGCCTGGCCGGTTGTGCGGCCCGTGAGCCCGTCCAGCCCTGGCAGAAAGGCCATCTGGCCAGGCCGGAAATGGGCTTTGAGGCCGATCCGCTGGAGGCGGGCTTTGCCGAGCACACCTACAGCAGCAAGGAAGCCGCGGCCGGCGGCTCGGGCGTGGGAGGGGGTGGCTGTGGCTGCAATTGAACAACGCCCGCCGTCTTCGGGACGGCCCGGGCTGTGGGCCATGGCCTGCTGCCTGCCACTGGCCTTGCCGGCCGTGGCCGAGACCCCGCCGGAGCGGGCCGAGGTGCGCTTCAAGACCCTCGATTACCGGGAAAGCCAACCGGGCGCAGACCGGGTCGCGGTGCGTGCGGCCACCCTGTCCTTGCGGGCCCCGGTCAACGAAAGCTGGGCGGTGCAGGCGGGCCAGACGGTGGACACCATCAGCGGGGCTTCGCCGGCCTACCATTCCGAGCGCCTGACGTCGCTCAAAGACTTTCGCCGCGCCTGGAATGCCGGGGCCACGCGCTATTTCGGCCGGGGCAGCTGGGGCGTGTCGGCCGTGCATTCCAGGGAAAACGACTATGTCTCCCGGGCGTTTGCCACCCAGGGCACCTGGGCCACCGAGGACAAGAACACGGTGTGGAATGCGGGCTGGGGGGTGTCTTCGGACACGATCCGTCCGATTTACGGGGGCTTTGAAGATTCCAAGCGCGTCCAGGAGGCCCTGCTGGGGGTGACCCAGGTTCTGTCGCCCACGGACATCGTCCAGTTCAACCTCAGCCACAGCTGGGGCCAGGGCTACTACACCGACCCCTACAAACTGCTCGATGAGCGTCCGCGCAGCCGCCACAGCACCCGCTTGCTGGCCCGCTGGAACCACCATGTCGACAGCGTGGGGGCGACCCTGCGGACCAGTTACCGCTACAGCCGGGACAGCTGGGCGGTGCGGGCGCACACGCTGGCGGCGGAGTGGGTTCAGCCGGTGTCCGGGGGCTGGACGCTGACCCCCTCGCTGCGGGCACATGCCCAGACCAACGCCCGCTTTTACCTGCCCGTGGACCCGGCGACCGCGCCGAACCCGGGGTTTCCGCCGGCGGACGCCCTGTACTACTCGGCAGACCAGCGCTTGTCGGCCTTTGGTGCCCTCACGGTGGGCTTGCGCGTGGACAAGCAGATCCACCGCGATTGGACGGTCGATCTGAAGTGGGAGCGCTACACCCAGCGCACGGGCTGGGCCTGGGCCGGGGGGCTGCAGGACCCGGGCCTGCTGCCGTTCCGGGCCACCTGGGTCCAGGTGGGCCTGACCCACCAGTTCTGACGGACTCCGGCACATGCGTTTGTTCTCGCACACGTTTCAGGCCATGGGCGGCCTTTGCGCGCTCCAGGTGGCCGCGCCCGGGGCGGCCGAGGCCCGGCACTGGTGCGCGCTGGCCGAGCAGGAAGTCCGGCGCATCGAGACCCGCTACTCGCGCTACCGGCCCGACTCGGTCGTGGCCCGCATCAATGCCGCGGCCGGGGCGGCGTGGGTGGTGTGCGATGGCGAAACGCGCGCCTTGCTCGATTTTGCGGACCAGCTCCATGGGCACAGCGACGGCCTGTTCGATATCACCAGCGGGGTGCTGCGCCGCGTCTGGCGTTTTGACGCGGCCTGTCCGCCCACGGACGAGGCCCTGGCGGCGGTGCTGCCCCTGATCGGCTGGGGCCAGGTGCTGCGCGAGGGGGACCGGGTGCGCCTGGCCCAGCCCGGCATGGAGCTGGACTTCGGGGGCTTCGGCAAGGAGTACGCCGCCGACCGCGTGGCCGACCTCTGGCAGGCCGAGGGGGTGGCCCACGGCCTGGTGAATCTGGCCGGTGATGTGCGGCTGCGGGGTTCCAGGCCCGACGGCCAGGCCTGGTCCCTGGGCGTGCGCCACCCGCGGCGCGAAGGCGCTTTGCTGGCCACCTTGGCGCTGCACGACGGCGCCCTGGCGACCAGCGGCGATTACGAGCGGTTTCTGGAGCAGGGCGGACAGCGCCACTGCCACATTCTTCATCCCCGTACGGGCCGTTCGGTCACGCACTGGCAGTCGATCAGCGTGGTGGCCCCCCAGGCCGTCATGGCGGGCGGCTTGAGCACGATCGCCATGCTCAAGGGCCCGGACGCCTTGCGCTGGCTCGACGCTGCCGGGGTCGATTACCTTGCCGTGGACGCGTCGGGCCGCCTCCACGGGTCTTCTGCTGCTGCCCCTTCCCCATGCGTCTGATCCGTTTTCTTGTTCGGGGCTTTGGGCTCTGTGTGTGGGGGGTGTGCGGGCCGGTGGGTGCGGCCCTGGCCGCCGACACGGCGTTTCTGGACCCCGCCCAGGCCTTTCAGCTGCAGGCCGGGCGCCCGGACCCGCGCACCCTGTCGCTGCGTTGGACCATCGCCCCGGGCTACAAGTTGTACCGCCATGCCCTGGCCGTCACCCAGGCTGCGGACGGCCCGCCGCTGGCGGCACCCGATTGGCCGGCGGGCGAGACGCGGCACGACCCCCTGCTGGACCGCGCGGTCGAGCTCTACCACGGGGAGCTTGCGGTGCGGGTCCCCGTGCCCGCGTCTTCGGCGCCCCAGGTGCTGAGCGTCCAGTACCAGGGCTGTGCCGACGAGGGCTTCTGTTACCCGCCCCAGACGCGTTATGTGCGGCTGGTGCCCGGCCAGTCGGGCGCGCTGCCCTTGAGCGCGTCGCCGTCGGACCCGGCCCCCCCCGGCGATGCGGCGCCCGCGCTGCCGGCGGTGGCCGCTGCGCCCGGGGCCATGGACGACGGCTTTCAGGCCGAGCAGACCCTGCGCGAGGGCCGCCCCCTGCAGGTGATCGGCCTGTTCTGGGTGTTCGGCCTGTTGCTGTCCTTCACCCCGTGCGTCCTGCCCATGGTGCCGATCCTGTCGTCCATCATCGTGGGCCAGGGGGCGGTGTCGAGAGGGCGGGGGCTCTGGCTCTCCGGGGCCTACAGCCTGGGCATGGCCACGGTCTATACCAGCCTGGGGGTGGCCGCCGGCCTGCTGGGCGAAGGCCTGGCGGCCTACCTGCAGCACCCGGCGGTGTTGGTGGGCTTTGCGCTGCTGATGGTGCTCATGGCCTTGTCGATGTTCGATGTCTACACCCTGCAGATGCCTGCCGGGCTGCAGGCCCGGCTGAGCGCGACCAGCAACCGGCTTCCCGGCGGGCGGGCGCTCGGGGTGGCCGGCATGGGCGCCCTGTCGGCCTTGATCGTCGGCCCCTGTGTGGCGGCACCGCTGGCCAGCACCTTGGTCTATATCAGCCAGAGCCAGGATGCCTGGCTCGGGGGCATGGCCCTGTTTGCCATGGCGATGGGCATGAGCGTGCCCCTGTGGCTGACGGGCCTGTCGGCCGGCAGTTTGCTGCCCCGGGTCGGGGGCTGGATGGACGGGATCAAACACAGCTGCGGCTTGCTGCTCATCGCGGTGGCCTTGTGGATGGTCCAGCCTGTGCTGCCCGAGGGGGTGAGCCTGCTGGGCTGGGGCCTGTGGGCCTTGCTGGCCGCCGTGTTCTGCGGGCTGCTCGATCCCGCCAAGGCGGGCGGGGGCCTGGGCGGGCGGGTGCGCCAGGCGCTGGCGGTGGGGTTTCTGGCGATCGGTGTGCTCGAACTGCTGGGGGCCGCCAGCGGGGGGCGCGATGCGCTCCAGCCCCTGGGCCATTTCCGCCCTGCCGCCGTGGCCGGCACCGGTCCGGCCGCCGAGGCCGTGCGCTTCACGCGGGTGCATTCGCTCCAGGAGCTGGAAGCCCGCATGGCCCAAAGCACCCAGCCCATCCTGCTCGACTTTTATGCGGACTGGTGCGTCAGCTGCAAGGAAATGGAGCGCTGGACCTTCAGCGACCCGGCGGTGGCCGCGCAGATGCGCCGTTTTCAGCTCCTGCAGGTGGATGTCACGGCCCACAGCCCCCAGGACCGCGCGGTGCTCCAGCGTTTCGGCCTGTACGGTGCGCCGGCCCTGGTGGTGCTCCACCAGGGGCAGGAGCGCACGGACGGCCGGGTCATCGGCTTTGTGAAGGCTGCGGCCTTTGCCGCCCACCTGCAGCGCCAGATCCAATC
Source organism: Burkholderiaceae bacterium (assembly GCA_028685665.1). Classification (GTDB taxonomy): domain Bacteria; phylum Pseudomonadota; class Gammaproteobacteria; order Burkholderiales; family Burkholderiaceae_C; genus JAQUDN01. The sequence continues at coordinate 10,780 of JAQUDN010000073.1, forward strand.
GATTTCACTTTGACGAGGAACGTCCCATGCCTACAGGAAATGCCAGCAACAACCACTGGGAAGTGCGCCGCTACGGCGAGGTCAACACCTACAACGGCCTGACCGGGGTAGACACCCTGTCGTTCGAGCGCTTGCCGCGCAGCTATTTCAATATCACCCAGGCGGCCGATGGCAGCATTGCGGTCGATTCGGTCTCGGGGGCCAGCGCGCTGTACAAGCTCAAGCTGACCGAGATGGAGGTGCTCCAGTTCAACAACGGCCGCGAAACCGTCGATCTGCGCACCTTGTTCAGCGCCCCCAAGCCGCCCACGGTGCCGTCCGTCCCCTCGACCCTGGAGGGCACGGCGGGCAACGACCGCCTGCAGGGCACGGCGGCGGCGGAGATCCTGCAAGGCCGCGAGGGCCACGACACGCTGTGGGGCAATGGCGGCAACGACACCCTGATCGGCGGCGCCGGCACCGACACCATCGTTTTCCAGGGGACCCTCGGCGCTTTGGTGAGCGTGGGCGCGAACTCCACCGGCCTGGTGGTGCAGACGGCGCGCGAGACGGTCGAGCTGCGGGAGTTCGAGCGGGCCCAGTTCAGCGACGCCCTGGTGGTCCTCGATACCCAGGCGGGCAGCAGCGTGTGGCAGGCGGCCACGGCCTACCATGCCCTGCACGGCCAGATGCCCGACACCGCCGCCCTGAGCCGCTGGACCGCGGCGGCCGATCAGCTCTCCAGCATGGGCGAGCTGGCGCAGCAGATGCTCACGGCCTACTTGCCCGAGGCCACCCATCTGGCGGTGATCGAACGCCTGTTCACCGGCTTTGTGCACCGCCCCCCGTCCGAGGCCGAGTTGGCCTCGCTGGCCGATCTGATCGGGCCTGGGCGGGTGTTCCCTGACCAGGCCACCGCCGTCGTCACGCTGGCGCAGTGGGCTTCGGAGACCGTGGTGGGCTTGCTCGGGGGCATCCAGGTGCTGGACCCGGCCTTCTTCTGAGCGGCCCCGCGCAGGCGCAGAGCGGCGCCTCGGCCAGGGCCTCGATCTGTTCGTGCAGCATGTCGATCTGGCCGCGCCAGTAGTCGCTGCTGCCGAACCAGGGGAAATTGGCGGGAAAGATCGGGTCTTGCCAGCGGCGGGCCAGCCAGGCGCTGTAGTGGATGAGGCGCAGGGTGCGCAGGGGCTCGATCAGCGCCAGTTCGCGGCGGTCGAAGCTGCGGAACTGCTCGTAGCCTTCCAGCAGCGCGCTGAGCTGCTGGGTGCGCTGGGCGCGGTCGCCCGACAGCAGCATCCACAGGTCCTGCACGGCGGGGCCGGTGCGGGCGTCGTCCAGGTCCACGAAATGCGGGCCGCCCCGGCCCCATTCGTCCAGCGGGGTCCAGAGGATGTTGCCGGGGTGGCAGTCGCCGTGCAGGCGCAAGGTCCGGGCGTTTTTCAAGCCAAAATGGCCTCCAGGGCTTGTGGAGCCTGCGGTGCTTGCTATCATTTCAAGGGCCTGGTCGCAGGCCGCCTGCCAGGCAGACTGCCTGTCGAGCGGGATGATCTGCTCGGCCAGCAGCCAGTCGAGCGAGGCGCTGCCGAAGGTCTGCACATCCAGGGCCGGGCGGTGGACAAAGGGCTGGGCTGCGCCCACGGTGTGGATGCGGGCCAGGAAGCGGCCGATCCATTCGAGCACCTCGAAGTCGTCGAGCTCGGGCTGGCGTCCGCCGCGCCAGGGGCTGACCGAAAAAGCAAAGTCGCCGTGGGTGTGCAGGGTGCGGTCCGCCAGCACCAGGGGGCCCACGGCGGGGATTTCGGCGGCCATCAGCTCGGCGGCGAAGGCGTGTTCTTCGAGGATTTGCGCGCGGTTCCAGCGTCCGGGACGGTAGAACTTGGCCACCACGCGCTGGCCGTCTTCCAGGTGGGCCTGGTAGACGCGGTTTTCGTAGGACGACAGGGCCATCAGGCGGCCATCGCCATACAGCCCCACGCTGGCCAGGGCATCGAGCACCGCGTCGGGTGTCAGGGTGGAGAAGGGGTGGGTGGTGTCAGGGGCAGCGTGCATGGGGGCATTGTCGTCGTCCGTGGCGGGGCGGTCTGGCATGGACCGGCGGGCCAGGGGGCGTGGACAATCGGGGGCCCTCTTTCCTTCCCCATTGCCCTTGATTCGCAGAGGTTTCCATGCGCCGGTCTGAGCAGGACAAAAAACGCTATATCGCCCGCCGTGGCGTGGTGTATTCGCTGGTGCTGTGCACCCTGATTCTCGGGATCGGGGGGGTGGGCTTCTGGCTGATCGATCCGCAGGTGGACAGCCTGGCCCAGGGGCTCTGGCTGGCTTTCACCACCGCCGCGACCGTGGGCTTTGGGGACGTGGTGCCCAGCACGAACGGCTCGCGTCTGTTTTCGGTCCTGGTGGTCTTGCTGGGGCTGGCGGTGCTGTCGCTGGCCACCGCCTCGCTGGCGGCCATCTTTGTGGAAAAGGAAGTCGAGGCCGAGGAGGCCCACATGGAGCAGGCGCTGATCCGCGAGATCAACCTGCTGCGCGAGGACCTCCGGCTGCTGCGCGAAGAGGTGCGGCAACGGCCTGCGCCGTCCCCGCCACCCGGGCGCAGCGGCGCCCAGGGGCCTCAGTCTCAGTAGCGGTACACGCCCTGGCCCGTCTTGCGGCCCAGGCGGCCGGCGACGACCATTTCCTTGAGCAGCGGGCAGGGGCGGTATTTGCTATCGCCGTATTCCTTCAGGTAGACCTCCATCACGGCCAGGCAGACGTCCAGGCCGATCATGTCGGCCAGGGCCAGGGGGCCGATGGGCTGGTTGCAACCCAGTTTCATGCCGGCGTCGATGTCTTCGGCGGTGGCCAGGCCTTCGGCGAGCACGAAGAAGGCCTCATTGATCATGGGCACCAGGATGCGGTTGACCACGAAGCCGGGCGCGTTCTTGACGGTGATGGGCGACTTGCCCAGGGCCAGGGCCAGGGCCTTGACGGCGTCGTGCGTGGCATCGCTGGTCTGCAGGCCGCGGATGATCTCCACCAGGGCCATCATCGGCACGGGGTTGAAGAAGTGCATGCCGATGAAGCGGTCGGCGCGCTGGGTGGCGGCGGCCAGCTGGGTGATGGAGATCGAGGAGGTGTTGGAGGCCAGGATCACCTCGGGGCCCACCAGGGCATCGACCTGCTTGAGGATCTTGACCTTGAGCTCGTAGTTTTCGGTGGCGGCTTCGATGACGATGTGCGCGCTTTGCAGGGCCGCGTAGTCGGTCGAGGTCTGGATGCGGGCCAGAGCGGCGTCCTTGTCGGCGGCCGTCATCTTGTCCTTCTTGATCAGCCGGTCGAGGCTGCCGGCCACGGTGGCCACGCCTTTTTGCACGGCGGCTTCCGAGATGTCGACCATGACGACCTGGATGCCCGACACGGCGCACGCTTGTGCGATGCCGTTGCCCATGGTGCCTGCGCCGATGATGCCGACGGTGGTGATGCTCATTGCGGTATTTCCTTACGGGGGTGGATGAATGTCAAACGAGGGTTGCGGTCACCGGGGCCTGTGCGGCTGGGCCCGGTACTGCAGGGTTCGCATTTTCGCGCCTTGGCCGGGGTTAAGCCTGAAAACGCCGCCGCGTGAGGGCCAGTGCCACCCAGAAAGCCACCACGGTGGTGGCCAGCAGCACCGCGCCATGCCGCAGCGGATGGGCGGGCCACTGGTCCATGAACAGGGGGCGCACCAGCTCGACCGCATTGGTCAGCGGCAGCCAGTCGGACGCCGCGCGCACCAGGGGGGGCAGTTGCTCGCGCGGAAAAAACACGCCCGACAGGAACATCATGGGCGTGAGCACGAGGGTGAAGTAGTAGGTGAAGAAGTCATAGCCCTTGGCCAGGGCGTTGAAGATCAGCGCAATGCTCGAAAACATGATGCCCACCCCCAGCAGCACCGGCCAGGCCAGCAGCAGCTTGGGCGAATGGCTGATGCCCAGGGCCAGCATCACGCCCAGGATGGCGGTCACGGTGAAGGCGGCCTTGAAGCCGGCCCAGAGCATCTCGGCCAGCACCACATCGTCGAGGTTGACGGGGGCGTTCATGATGCCGTCCCAGGTTTTTTGCACATGCATCCGCGAAAACGCCGAATACAGGGCCTCGAAGCTGGCGGCGTTCATCGCGCTCATGCAGATGCTGCCGCTGGCCAGGAACAGGATGTAGGGCACCTCGCGGCCACCAACCTGCAAGGCCCCCACCAGCGCGCCCATGCCGTAGCCAAAGGCCACCAGCCACATCAGGGGCTCGGCAATATTGCCCACCAGGCTGGGGATGGCCAGCTTGCGCCAGACCAGCAGGTTGCGCAGGAACACGGGCCACCAGCGCGCAGACAGGGCCGGCGCGCGCCAGACGGACGCAGGTGCGGGGGAGGGGCGGGGTGGCAGGGCGGTGGGCATGGCGCTATTGTGCGGTGTGGCGGCTTCGGGCCACCCGTCTCTGGCCGGGTCGGCCGGAGAGCGTGTTCAGAGCACCTGGACGGCGCGCCCGATGAACTGGATCGGGCCCGTGGGCTTGCCGATGGGCGAGCCGGTGGGGGGCTCCAGCGTCAGCTCGAACAGCTGGTTGGGCTGCAGGGGGGGCAGTTTGTCCAGCGCGATCTGCAGGGGTTTGCCGGGCTGGACCAGGCCCAGCGAGACCGGGCCGCTCCAGCCCCCGGCCTTGGTCCAGAACTCC
>JAQUDN010000074.1 GCA_028685665.1 Burkholderiaceae bacterium
CGGCCATTCGGCCCGGCCCAGCGCCTGCTCATGGAACAACTTCTGCCCGACCTGCGGCGCGTGGTCCGGCTGCGAACACGGCTGGCCCCTTTGAACGAAGAACTTGCCAAGACATCCACCGCTTTGCAGGCACTGCACGCCTTGCCGCACGCCGTGATGCTGGTGGATACCCAGGGCCTGATCCACTACGCCAACCCGGCAGCCGAGCGCGTCCTGCACAGCGATGCCCCCCTCCCATCGGCCCTCAAATCCGACACCGCCCCCGAAGGCCTCTCCTGGCTGCTGCGCTCCCATCATGGGAAGCTGGAATGCGGCAGCCCGCAGGCCCAGGCCTCCCTGGAGTCTTTGGTGCGCGCCGCTTGCGCCGACAGCCTCAGCCGGCCCCGAAGCCACCAGAGCGGGAGTGTGTGGCTGGGCCCCCGCGCTGCGGGCCGCCAACCCGGCCTGGCGGTCAACGTGCTGCGCCTGCCCCAGGACGGCTGGGGGAACGCAGCCACGGGACGCAAACCCCTGGCCCTGCTGCTGATCACCTCGCCCCAACTCCCAGCCGAAGCCTCCCAGACCGCCGAGGACACCGTCCGTGCGACCCTGAACCTGACCCCCGCTGAAACCCGCCTGGCCTTGGGCCTGGCCCGCGGGTTGACGCTCAAGGACATCGCGGCGCAAGAAGACATCAGCTGGCACACCGCTCGCACGCACCTCAAGAATCTGCTGCAGAAAACGTCCTTCCACCGGCAGATCGACCTGGTGCAGTTCCTGCGCCCTCTGCTGGGGGGCTGACGGTCCGCCCTGTCCTGATATGCCCCGGCATGCTCCGCCCCAGCAGTCAACGGAGGGCCAGAGGGTCTCCACCGGCACGCCACAGGTCGCGCGTACGGAGTGCAGCTGAAGACCCGCAGGACATCTGCCTTCCCCTTGAATGGCCCCTCCCAAAAGGGAAACGCAAGGCGCAGGGCGTGTCCACGATGACGCACCTGACTGGCGAACAGCTGACCCACCACACAGAGTCGGCTGGGCGATAGACTGCTTCACTGCACACCACCAAGCCCCTACCACCTCCGCCATCCCCGGCAAAATCGACGGGCGCAATTTTGACAAAAGAACGGAGCCCTGAGCCATGCGCCTGCTGCACTATCTAGAAATCGAGAACTTCAAGCGCTTCGGCGGCAAGCAGCGCATTGAGCTGGACCACCCTGCGGTCTTGATCGGCCCGAACAACTGCGGAAAAACCAGTGCCATTCAGGCTTTAGCGCTGTGGTCGCAAGCCGTCAAAACCTGGTACGACATCCGCAAGGATTCTTCCGCCAAAGAGCGGACCGCTACGTCCATCAACCGACTGAATATCGTCGCTGTCCCAGTGCAGCGGACCCGCTTTTTTTGGCACAACACGCAAGTGCGAACCGGCAACAAGGACATTCCGCTGGTCATTACCGTGGGGGTCGAATACAAGGGCGAGGTGATGGCCTTGCCCATGCGTTTTCGCAACCAGGGGGATGAACTGGTGTATTGCATGCCGGACCCCACCGTCTTCGTCGACCTTGATTTGATGCGCCACGCAGCCACGCTCAAGGTGGAATTGCTGTACCCGATGTCCGGGCTGGAAACTGAAGAACCTTTGCTTCAACCAGGCCGTATCGACGTTTTGCTGGGACAGGGTCAAACGGCACAGGTGTTGCGCAACCTGTGTCTGATGGTGCAGGGGCAATCGACGGAGGACTGGAAACGCGTTACCCGCCTGATGAAGCGGCTTTTCAATGTCGAACTGTCGGCCCCCAAGGAAACCACGCGGGGCAGCATTGAATTGCAATACCGCCAACCCGGTGTCAAAGAGACGCTGGATGTGTCTTCTTCCGGGCGGGGTTTTCAGCAAATGCTGCTGATCTTTGCCTACCTGTATTCGCACAAGGGCAGTGTGCTGCTGGTGGACGAGCCCGATGCCCACTTGGAGATATTGCGGCAAAAGCAGGTGTATGTCTTGCTGCGCGACATTGCCAGTGAAAACGACTCACAGGTGGTCATGGTGACCCATTCTGAGGTCATTCTGGACGAGGCGCTGGACAACAACCTGACTTTGCTTCTGGAGGGCAGGGCCGATGATTTGGCCAAGAAGAACGACATACGCAACAGTCTCAAGCACTTTGGTGCCGAGCACTATGTGAAAGCCCGTGAGCGGGGCTATGTGCTGTATGTGGAAGGCGGCACCGATGTAGACATGTTGCGGGCTTTGGCTGAACGGCTGAACCACCCCGCAGTGGCATGGTGGGATGAACGTATCAATTCGTTTTATGTGCAGAACAATTATCCGGATCAGGACCTGGATGCCGAATTGGAACGCGTCGAAGGGGGGTTTGGTGTAACGCCGCAGCAACACTTCAATGGATTGCGCAACTTGCTGCCGCAACTCAAAGGCCTGGCTATTCTGGACAACGATGGCCGGGATCGAAAAAGCACTCCAGACGGGCCGCTCAAAGTCAGCTACTGGAAACGCTACGAAGCTGAAAATTACTTCATCACACCGGATGTCTTGCGAAATTACGCGCGGACCCACTATGCAGATTTGGAACTGTTTGGTGGCTTCCAGGAAGACATTGATGCGGTGCTCGACCATTTGATCCTGGAACAGGTGTTTGACGGCCTTACCGCGGATTTCCAGGCATGGAAGCATGCAAACCCTGAAGTGGCACGTGTGCTCTGGGAAGCCAAGACAGAGCGGCGCAAGCTCAGTGCTTTTGCAGAAACGTTCTTCCGCAGGTTGGCGCAACAGCTCAATGGCCAGATGCTGCTGAAAAAAGGCGAGCTGCACAGGTTGGTGCCCTACGTCCATCCCCAGTTCATTTCGCCAGAAGTGGTGGATAAACTGGATTTGTTGATGGCCCTGTTCCGTGTTTCCGTTCGATCCGAAGCGATGGAGGGTGACCTGTGAGCCTCCCACCGAAAAACCGTTGAAACAGAGGCAGCGCCCGTGCTCAGAGAAACAGGCTGCCAGCGCGACCCCCTGCGGAGCAGCACAACGCACAGGGCGCAGGTTCTAGCCTTCCTTGCCCCCCACTGTGAACAGAGATGACTTCCCTTCCCTCCACCGCCATCCACTCCTACGAACCCCGCCAGGGCCACGGCCTGCCGCACGATCCGTTCAATGCCATCGTCGGGCCGCGCCCGATCGGCTGGATCTCGACCTGCAACGCGGCGGGCGCGCTGAACCTGGCGCCCTACAGCTTCTTCAACGCCTTCAACTACACGCCGCCCATCATCGGTTTTGCCAGCATTGGGGCCAAAGACACGCTGCGCAATATCGAGGAAACCGGCGAATTCGTCTGGAACCTGGCCACGCGCGCACTGGCCGAGGCCATGAACCAGAGCTGCGCGGCGGTGCCGCCCGAGGTCAGCGAGTTCGAGCTGGCCGGCCTGACGCCCCGGGCTTCGCAGCAGGTGCGCCCGCCGCGCGTGGCCGAAAGCCCCGTCACCCTGGAATGCCGCCGCACCCAGGTGCTGCGCCTGCAAGGGGCCGATGGCGCCGAAGTGGACACCTGGCTGGTGCTGGGCGAGGTGGTGGCGGTGCACATCGCCCAGTGCCTGCTGCCGAACGGGGTGTACGACACCGCCCACGCCGGCCATATCCTGCGCGGCGGGGGCCCAGCCGACTACTTCACGGTGGGGCCCGAACAATTGTTCAAGATGTACCGCCCCCGCTGAGCCCCGGGCTCACAGACCGGCAAACAGGCTGGTTTCGTTGAGGAGGTCGAAGACGATCTCGGGGTGCTGCTCCATGGCCTTGCGGATGGCGGCAGGAATCGCCTGCCGGGTCTTGCGGCACAGCCCGGGCTGCTCGTGCACCAGGATCGGGATGCCGCGCAGGGTGCGCACTTCCTGGGGGTTGGGCGTGATGCTCAGGCGGATGCCCAGTTGCTGCTGCATGCGCGCCTCGATGTGGCGCAGCTCGGCCAGGCTCTGCAGGTGCTCCAGCCGGTGGAGCAGGCGCTTTTCTTCTTCGCGGGTGAGCTGCAGCACCCGCATATCGCCCCCGGGGGACTGCAGCAGGGCCTCGCGGCCGCACACACAGGCCCCCGGCGGGCATTCGGTGCGGATCGGAAAAAGAGGGCGCGTCATGGGCCTGGGGCAGCGTGCAAGGACGGAAGTGGCTGCATTTTAGGCAGCGCCCCAGGCCGCTGCCGGCGCCGCACCCCGGCACGGTGCGCGGGGTCAGTCGATCTTGACCCCCGCCTCGCGGATGGCCTTGCCCCACATGGCGTTGTCCTGCTTCAGGAAGGCGGCAAATTCTGCCGGCGTGGTGGCCTTGAGTTCGCCGCCGTAGTTGCGCCATTTTTCGGCGAGCTGGGGGTTTTGCACGGCTTTTTGCATGGCGGCGCTGAGCTTCTCGATGATGGCCCTGGGCGTGGCGGCGGGGGCCAGGATGCCCTGCCAGGCGGTGGGAGCGTAGTCGGGCAGGCCGGCTTCGGCGAAGGTCGGGGTGTCGGGGAAGGCCGGGTGGCGGGCTTTGCCGGTGAGGGCCAGCAGCTTGAGCTTGCCGCCCCGGATATTGCCCACGGCGGCGGGCAGGCCGTCAAACATCAGCTGGACCTGGCCCGCGAGCAGGTCGCCATACACGCTGGTGGTGTTGTAGGGCACGAACTTCAGCGGGGCGGCGGCGCTGGCGGCAAACCACTCGCCGGCCAGGTGTGAATAGCTGCCAATGCCCTGCACGCCCACGGTGATGCTGTCGGGCTTGGCCTTGGCCTGGGCGATCAGCTCCTTGGCGGTCTGGAAAGGCACGGCCGGGTGGGCGATCAGGCCGGTGTTCAACAGGCCCAGCAGGCTGACGGGCGCGAAGTCTCTCTCGACATGGAAGGGCAATTTGGCCTGGATGTGCGGCAGCACCGACATGGAGCTGGTCGTGCCGACCAGGAGCGTGTAGCCGTCGGGCGCGGCCTTGGCCCCTGCGTCGGTGCCAATGAGGCCAGCGGCGCCCGGGCGGTTGTCCACGATCACGGTCTGGCCGAGCACCTTTGTCAGTTCGGCGGCGATCTCGCGGGCATTGGCATCGGGGCCGGAGCCGGTCGGGAACGGCGCGATCAAACGGATGGGCTTGTTCGGGTAGTCGCTGCCCTGGGCCTGGGCGGCGGGGGCGCCCAGCAGGGTGAATGCAGCCAGGGCCAGGGCGGCACGGCGGGGGAAGGTGTGGGGCATGTGTTTGTCTCCGTCCATTGTTTTCTGAGAACCCAGCAGGGTGGGCGGAGCGAATTCTTAGTTAATTTAAATTTATTGTCAAATTATAAGAATTTATGCATAATTAAAGCCATCGCAGCCGACAGGTTTGGCTGTTTTTGCATATTCAAACAATGGAGGCGACATGAACCACCCTGCCCCGTCCTTGAGCGGACGCCATTCCCTGGTGTTCAGCCACATGGGCTTTTTCGTGCGCGACCTGGCGCGCATGGCGCGCTTCTACCAGGACGTGCTGTGCTTCACCGAAACCGACCAGGGCGACCTGGGGCCAGTGCAGCTGGTGTTCCTGAGCCGCGACCCGGCCGAGCACCACCAGATCGTGCTGATGAGCGGCCGGCCCGAGGAGGCGCATTTCAACGTCATCAACCAGATTTCGCTGCGCGTGCCCGACCTGGCCACGCTGCGCCTGGTGCGCGACCGCGTGGTGGCCGAGCCGGACGTGAGCGATCTGATCTGCGCCACGCATGGCAATGCGGTGTCGATTTACTTCCGCGACCCCGAGGGCAACCGCCTCGAAGTCTTTCTGGACATGCCCTGGTACTGCGAGCAGCCGCTGCGCGAGCCCATCGATCTCGACCAGAGCGACGAGGCCGTGATGGCCCAGGCCGAGGCGCTGGCCCGCAGCCGGCCCAGGTTCCAGTCCCGCGCGCAATGGCAGGCCGAGATGGCCCGGCGCATGGGCTACACCGAGGAGGCCTGAGGCCATGAGCACACCGATCCATGATGTGGCCCTCATCGGCTACGGTCCCGCCGGGGCCACGCTGGCCAACCTGCTGGGGCAGGCCGGGCTGTCGGTGGTCGTGCTGGACAAGGAAGCCGGCATCTACCCCCTGCCCCGCGCCATCCACTTCGATGGCGAGGTGATGCGCGTGTTCCAGAACGCCGGCCTGCGCGCCGAGATCGAGGCCATCACGCGCCCCGGCCTGACGGGGGTGCATTTCGTCAACGCCCAGGGCGACACCCTGCTGGTCCGGGGCGGCACCACCGCCCAGGGCCCGCACGGCTGCGCCAGCAATTACTACTTTCACCAGCCCGAACTGGAGCAGGTGCTGCGCCAGGGCGCCCAGCGCTTTGCGAATGTGCAGGTGCACCTGCGCCACGAGGTCACGCAGGTCGCCGACCTGGGCAGCCATGTGCGCCTGCAGGTCCAGGACCTGAACACCGGCGAGGGCCGCGCGGTGCAGGCGCGTTATGTGGTGGGTTGCGACGGCGCGCGCTCACCGCTGCGCCACGCCATGGGCAGCCCGCTGCGCGACCTGGGCCTGAAGCAGCCCTGGGTGGTGTTCGATGTGCGCCTGAAAGACGGCGCCCCCGCACGGCCTGAGCACACGGTGCAGTACTGCGACCCGGCCCGCCCGATGACCTGGTGCAACGTCACCGGCAACCGCCGCCGCTGGGAAATCATGGTCCTGCCGGGCGACGACCCGGCCCAGCTGGTCCAGCCGGAAACCCTGTGGAAACTGGTCAGCCGCTGGATGACGCCCGAGCATGCCGACATCGAGCGCGCGGTGATCTACACCTTCCACTCCCTGATCGCCCAGGGCTGGCGCAAGGGCCGGCTGCTGCTGGCCGGGGATGCCGTGCACCAGATGCCGCCCTTCCTGGGCCAGGGCATGTGCGCCGCGGTGCGCGACGTGGCCAACCTCGCCTGGAAGCTCGAAGCCGTGCTGCGCGGACGGGCCGATGCGGCCCTGCTCGACAGCTACGAATCGGAGCGCTCGCCGCATGTGCAGGCCTTCGTCGAACTGGCCGTGAAGATTGGCGACATCATCCAGACCACCGACCCCGAGGCCGCCCAGGCGCGCGATGCGCGCTTTCAGGCCGGGCAACCAGAGATCTTCGAGTTTCCTGCGCCCGGCCTGGGCCCCGGGCTGGGCTGGGGCCGGGCTCCGGCGGGCCAGCTCTTTCCGCAACCCACCCTGGCGACCGGCCAGCGCCTGGACGAGGCCGTGGGGCCGCGCTTTGCGCTGATCGGCACCGCCGACCTGCTGGCCCAGGTGGACGCGGACCTGGTGGCGATCGAGGCCTCGGAGCGCGAACCCGCGCTGCGCGACTGGCTGGCAGCACACGGCTGCGCGGCCGTGGTGCTGCGGCCCGACCGCTATGTGCTGGGCGTGGCGCGCAACGCCGCAGAACTGCAGGCCCTGGTCGAGCGCCTGCCCTTGCGGCACACTGCGACGGCCTGAAACTTTTGCCCTGCCGCGATGACCGAGAAAGCCGACTCCAGCCTGGCCCGCATGCTCAGCGTGCTGGACCTCTTCACCGACCAGCAACTGAGCTGGACCGCCGAGGGCATCACCGAGGCGCTGCAGGTCTCGCTGCCCACCGGCTACCGCTACGTGAAGATGCTGGTCGAGGCCGGGCTGCTGCAACGCAGCAGCCACTCGCACTACACCCTGGGGCCGCGCATCATCGTGCTCGACCACTACATCCGCCTGAGCGACCCGGTGCTGCAGCATGGCCTGCCCTTCCTGCGGGAACTGGTGGCGCAAACCGGACTGGACTGCGTGCTATCGGGCCTGTACGGCCAGCAGGTGCTCGACACCCACCGCGAGCCAGGCACCAGCCCCGCCAGCCTCAGCTATGGCCGGGGCCGGCCCCGGCCGCTGTTTCTGGGGGCGGCGCCCAAGGCCATCCTGTCGTGCTTTACCCCGGCGCAGCTGCACCGGGTGTTCGACGAACACGCCCTGGCCATTGCCCAGGCCGGCCTGCCCACCGAATGGGCGGCGTTTCGCAAGCATTTCAGCACCATCCGCAAGGCGGGCTACTACTTCTCGAACGGCGAACTCGAATCCAATCTGGCCGCCGTGGCGGTGCCCCTGGTGCCTGCCGATGGCCGGATCCTGGGCGCGATTTCGCTGGTGACCACGGTGCAGCGCATGGCCGTGATCGACCTGCACAAACTGGTCCCCCTGGTCCAGCGCACCGCGCAGGACATCACGGCCCGGATTGGCTGACCCTTTCTTCTTTGTTCTTGCTGCTTTTTTCTTTCACTTCACCCCAGGAGACACCATGAAACTCATCAGCTTTCTGCACGAGGGCCAGCCCGCCTACGGCCTTGTCAACGGCGACAAGGTCCTCAACCTGAGCCCGATCCTCGGCGCCCAGGCGCCCGACCTGAAAACCCTGATCGCGAAAAACCTGTTCTCGGCCGCCGCCGAAGCCGCCCAGACCCACCCCGCCACGCTGGCGTTCGATCAGCTGACCCTGCTGCCCGTGATCCCCAACCCCGGCCAGATCTTCTGCATCGGCCTGAACTACGGCGAGCATGTACAGGAAACCGGCAACAAGGTCACTGAAAAACCCGTGATCTTCCTGCGCCTGCCCGCATCGCAAGTCGCCCACAACCAGGACATCCTGCGCCCCGCCGAATCGCACCGCCTCGACTACGAAGCCGAGATCGCCATCGTCATCGGCAAGGGCGGGCGCCGCATCAAGGAAGAAGACGCCTGGGAGCACATCGCCGGCTACGCCTGCTACAACGACGGCTCGGTGCGCGACTGGCAAGTGGCCACCTCGCAGTGGACCCCCGGCAAGAACTTCTACCAGACCGGCGGCTTCGGCCCCTGGATGGTCACCGCCGATGAGATTCCCGCCGGCAAGGTGATGCGCCTGCAAACCGTGCTCAACGGCCAGGTGCTGCAGGACACCACCACCGACAAGATGATCCACAGCATCCCGCGCCAGATCGCCTACATCTCCACCTTCACGCCCCTGTCGCCCGGCGACGTGATCGTCACCGGCACCCCCGGCGGCGTGGGCAACAAGCGCGAGCCGCAGATCTTCATGAAGCCCGGCGACGTCTGCGAGATCGTCGTGGACGCCATCGGCACCCTGCGCAACACCATCCGCGACGAGTGATCATGTGCGTGCGCCCTGCGCGCGCACCAGGGGCCCAGGCACGGGGGTGCCGGGCCCCCGCCCCCTAAAAACAACCGGAGACAAAACCATGACCCGCCTGAGCCCTTTTTCCCGCATGTCCCGCCGCAGCCTGATCGCCGCCGGCCTGCTGGCCGCCTCGACCCTGGCCACCGCCCAGACCAAGCCCATCACCCTGCTCGTGCCCTTCCCGGCCGGAGGGGCCACCGACCAGCTGGCCCGCGCCGTGGCGCAAAAGCTCACCGAGCAAAAAGGCTACAGCATCGTGGTGGAGAACAAGCCGGGCGCCGGCGCGCAAGTGGCCATCAACAGCCTGAAGCTGGCGCCGGCCGATGGCAACACCCTGTTCATTGGCGACATCGGTGCGTTTTCGCTGAACCGCCACCTCTACCAAAAGCTGAGCTACGACACCGAACGCGACCTGCAGCCCATCACCCTGGTCGGCAAGGCGCCGCTGTTCCTGGTCGTGCCCAGCAACAGCCCCTACAAGACCGCCGCCGACCTGGTGGCCGCAGGCAAGGCCAAGGACCTGTCCTACGGCTCCCCCGGCATGGGCACGATCGCCCATGTGGGCGCCGAAATGCTGCGCGCCAAAACCGGCATGAAGATCACCCACATCCCCTACCGCGGCTCGGCCCCGGCGCTGGTGGACCTGGCCGCAGGCCAGATTCCGTTTGCCCTCGACCCCCTGGCCTCCAGCACCCCCTTCCTGAAAGACGGCCGCCTGCGCGCCCTGGCCGTCTCCACCGCCACGCGCACCAAACTCATGCCCGATCTGCCCACCCTGGCCGAATCGGGCGCCACCGGCGTGAGCTTTGCCGCCTGGTTCGGCATCGCCGCCAAGGCCGGCACCCCCGCCGAACTGGTGCGCAAATACAGCAAGGACATTGGCGAAGTGGCCTCCGCCCCCGACATGGTCAAGCGCTTTGCCGACCTGGGCATCGAGATGGCCCCCACCACTCCTGAGGGCTTTGCCCAGTTCATCAAGGCCGAAGCCGACGCCTACGGCCCCATCATCCAGTCGCTGAAGATCAGCCTGGATTGACGCGGCTGGGGCGCAAGAGACGAGCGGATGGCAAAGTGGCGTGAACCCTCTCCAATCCGGGTCCGGACCCATGGAATCAAGCGATAACAGCTATTGATTCAGGAGTTCTGATCGCTGCTCAGCGGCTCGCTGATCCGCTTGGCACTGGGCCAGGCGCCAGTGCGCAGCAGCTTGTCGGCTTCCTGCTCCAGGATCTCGCTGACGCGGTTGGCGGCGACCGAGCCGATGGTGGCGCGGGGGCGGACGATGCAGAGCTTCCAGTTCATCAAGGGGGATGAGAACGGAATGGCCTCGATCTCCCCGGCCTGGATGGCCGCCGACCAGGCGCTGAGGCTGAACACGGTGAAGCCCATGCCCTGCTCGACCATGCCGCGCACGGTGTGGGTGCCGTCGGCTTCGTACACGATGTTGGGGCGGATGCCGTGGCCTGCGCACAGGCGGTCCACCAGCACGCGCACGCTGTTGGGGCGGCGTGGCAGGATCAGCGGCAGCCGGGCCAGGTCGGCCACCGTGCAGACGGCGGGCACGGCGTCCACCAGCTGCTGGCGCAAGGGCGGACGGGGGCCCAGCAGGCACAGGGGCTCCATCAGGAAAGGGTGAACCAGGAAGTCCGGGCCCAGTTCGGGGTTGAAGATCAGCGCGATGTCGGCCACCCCCTCCAGCAGCCAGGTATGGACGTTCGCGGGCGTGCCCTCGTGGATGTGCAAGGTGACCAGGGGCAGTTCGGCCTGGCAGCGGCGCACCAGGGGCGGCGCCAGCAGGCCGCAGCTGCGCTGGGGCATGGCAATGTGCACGACCCCGCTGGGGGTTTGCACATGGCTGGAGAGGTGGCGCTCGATGTCGATCACCTCCTGCACCACCTGCTGGGCGCGGGGCAGAAAGCCCTGGCCGGTTTCCGTCAGCACCACGCCGCGCGCGCGCCGCTCGAACAGGGCGGCGCCCACGCGGTGCTCCAGGCGCTGCACGCGCTTGCTCAGCGCCGACTGCGCCACGCACAGGCTGGCGGCGGCCTTGGCAAAGCTGCCCAGCTGGGCCACCGCCACAAAGGCCCGCAGGTCTTCAAAAATCACGCCGCTCTCCCCCATGCCCATGAAGGATGGGATTGTCGGCGCTGCCGGCATGGCGCACTCAGCTTCTGGCGGGCAGCACCCGGCCCTCGCAATCGCCAAAGCCGATGCGGCGGGCCCCCGCGCCTTCGCAGTAGCCGCGCAGCACGACGCGGTCGCCGTCTTCTAGGAAACGCCGCTGCTCGCCGTTGGACAGCGGCAGCGGCCTGGCACCACCGGCCGTCAGTTCCAGCAGGCAACCGCCCTGCCCGGATGCCGGCCCCGATTGCGTGCCCGTGCCCAGCAAATCGCCCACCTGCAGGTTGCAGCCGTTGCTGGTGTGGTGGGCCACCATTTGCGCCACGGTCCAGTAGGCCGCGTCGCGGAAATGGCTTTGCATCAGCCGCTCGGCCTGGGTCATCTGGGGGGTCTGCAGCCAGACTTCCAGCGTCAGGTCGATGCCGCCGGCCTGCGCATCGGCGGCATCGTGCAGATAAGGCAAAGGCAGGGGGTCGCCGTCGGCGCGGGCCGGGGCGGCCAGGCGGAACGGGGCCAGCGCCTCACGGGTGACCACCCAGGGCGAAATGCTGGTGGCGAAGTTCTTGGCCAGGAACGGGCCCAGGGGCTGGGCCTCCCAGCGCTGCACATCGCGCGCGGACCAGTCGTTGAGCAGCACCAGGCCAAACCAGTGCTCCCCCGCCTGGGCAATGGGCACCGGCTCGCCCAGCGCGTTCCCGCGGCCGACGAACACGCCCACTTCCAGCTCGTAGTCCAGCCGCTGGCTGGGGCCGAAAGCGGCTGTCACCCCATCGCTGGAAAACTGCCCCTGCGGCCGGCGCACCGGTGTGCCGCTGGGCACGATGCTGGAGGTGCGGCCGTGGTAAGCAATGGGCACATGTTTGTAGTTGGGCGTGAGCGGGTCGTCCGGGCGGAACAGCCGCCCGGCCTCGCGGGCGTGGTGGATGCCGGTGAAAAAGTCGGTGTAGCCACGGATCGTGCAGGGCAGGCCCATGGCCGCTTCCGACTGAGGCAGCAGGCAGGCCGCCAGCGTGGGCGCCCAGGCGCTGCCCTCGGTCAGGGCCTCGGACAGGGTGACGCGGGTCTGGTGGTGCAGGCGCGGGTCCAGCGCCATGAAGTCGGCCAGGTCGTACCCCGCCAGGCTGGCATGCACGGGCAGGCCCGCCACATGGGCGGCGGCCAGGTCCAGCACCTGGTCGCCCAGGGCCACGCCCAGGTGCCAGCGGGCCTCGCCCGCGCGGCGAAAACGGCCATAGGGCAGGTTCTGGATCGGGAAATCGGTGTCGGCCGCATTGGCCGAGGCAACCCAGCTGCGGCGCTGGGGATCGTGGGTGGCGTTCAGGGAGTGCACGGCTTCAATCCATGGTCAGGTTGATGGCCTTGATCAGCTCGCCGCCGATGCGGGTCTGCTCCTGCATGTGGGCGCGCAGCTCCTGGGGCGTGGAAACAGACAAGGAACTGCCCCCGGCCTTGGCAAGGTAGGCCAGCACCTCGGGGTCGCGGGTCGCCTTGGCGTAGGCCTGGTGGACTTTCTGGAGGGCGGCGTCCGGCGTCTTGGCCGGCGCCACCAGGGCGTGCCAGTAGCTGGCGTCAAAACCGGCCACCCCGCCCTCGGCCACGGTGGGCACCTGGGGCAGCACCGGGTTGCGCGTGCCCCCGGCGGTGGCGATCAGCTTGATGCGTCCGGACTCGGCATGCTGCTTGGCAATGGTGGTGCCCACGAACATCAGCTGTGTCTGGCCGCCCAGCACATCGTTGAGGCCCGGGCCCTCGCCCTTGTAGGGCACGTGCAGGATGTCCAGCCCGGCCTTGAGCTTGAGGGCCTCCATCGCCAGGTGGTGCGGCGTGCCATTGCCAGCCGAGCCGTACTGCAGCTTGCCAGGACGGGCCTTGATGTAGGCCAGCAGCTCGGGCACCGAATTCACGCCCAGCGAGGGCGACACCACCAGCACCAGCGCGCCGCGCAGGGTCAGGCTGATGGGGGCAAAGTCCTCCAGCGGCGCATAGGGCAGTTTTTTGTAGAGGAAGGGGTTGAGCGCAAAGGTGGTGTTGTCACCCCACAGCAGGGTGTAGCCGTCGGGCGCCGCACGGGCGACTTCGGCGGCACCAATGGCCGTGCCGCTGCCGGGCTTGTTGTCCACCAGCACGGTCTGGCCCAGGTGGGTGGTCATGGCCTTGGCGACCACGCGGGCCACGGCATCGGTGCCCCCGCCAGAGGCGTAGGGCACGACGATGCGGATGGGCTTGCTGGGGTAGTCGGGCTGGGCAAAGGCCGCAGGGGCGCAAAGCACCGAGGCCAGGGCGGCGGTGAGCCGGCGGCGGGTGAGTTTCATGCTTGTCTCCTTGTGTTGTGATGGTTCGGGTGGGGAAAAGGGCGCTTCAGGCCACCGAGCGGGCGGTGCGCTCGGCCAGCAGGCCCAGCACGCGGCGGGTGGCGGCGAGGTCGGCCTCGGACACTTCCTGCAAGAGCTCGGCCTCAAAGGCTTCGACATGCCGCACGATGGCCTGTGCGCGCTCGCGCCCGGCAGGGGTCAGGTGGTAGCAGCCCGCGTCGTCCCGAGTGAGCTGGCCCTGTTCGCACAGGCCGGCCAGGGTGTCGTCGGCATCGCGGCCACCCAGGTAGGCCAGGCGCTTGAGGTCTTCGGCCGTGTGCGCCTGGTCGCGCAGCCAGCCGTAGATGCGAAATTGCGCCACCGACAGGCCTTCGGCCAGGCGGTGCCCAAGGAAAGCCTGGGACATGCGGTTGCTGGTGTGGTGCAGCAGGCGCAGGATGGTGCCCCGGCTCACATCGTGGGCCACGGCCACCGGCGCGGCGCCTGCATCGGCCTGCAGGGCCTCGGGGTGCTCCTGCGTGACGGCGTAGCGCCCCTGGGTGAACAGCAGCGGCTCGCCCCCAAAGCGGGCATGGCGCTCGACCCGCCCGACCAGCAGCAGGTGGTCGCCGCCCTCGACCACCTCATGCAGCGTGCATTCCAGGTGCCCGATGGCCCCGTGCAAGAGCGGCGCGCCATGCACGCCCGCCGTCCAGGGCGTGGCGCCAAACTTGTCGGCCTTGGACGAGGCAAAGCGGTTGGACAGCGCCACCTGGTTGGCCGCCAGCACGTTGACGGCAAAATGCCCCGCCGTCTGAAAGGCCTGCAGGGCGCCCGACTCGCGGCGGATGGACCACAGCACCAGCGGCGGGTCCAGCGACAAGGCTGCAAAGGAGTTGACCGTCATGCCCAGCCACTGCTCGCCGTGGCGGGCTGTGATCACCGTCACGCCGGTGGCGAACTGGCCCAGGCTGCGGCGAAAGGCGCGGCCATCGTCGGCGGGGCTGCCGGCTTCCAGGGGAGTCATCAGGGGGTTCATCGTGCTTCTTTCTTCACAAGGGCCGGTCAAGGTGCGCGACCATGTCGCACTGCAGGGCCATGCTGGCGGGCAGGGTGGTCGAGACGATCACATGGCGGGCCGGGCGCGAATCCGGGTCAGGAAAGGCAGCCACCCAATGGGTGTTGAGCAACTCGCGCGAGGTTTCCGGCCGCAGGAAGAAGCTCATCTTCAGCACGTTGGCAAAGCTGCCGCCAGCGGCTTCCAGGATGCGGCGGGCGTTGTCGAACATCAGCCGGCACTGGTCCTCGGCCGCTTCGGGCACCTTGCCGGTCTCGCACACGGTGCCAAAGATGGCCCCGGTCATCAGCGTGTGGCCCATGACGGTGGCGGCGGGCACCGGGTTGTTGCCGTGGGAAAACCCCTCGATGTAAATGCTTTTGCGCATGGCTTGTCTCTTGAATGGAAGGGATAGTGGATAGGGGTCCGGGCCGCTCAGGTCTGGGCCTGCAATGCCAGCAGGCCGTAGCCCGTCAGCATCGGCCCCCAGTAAAAGCGCTGGATCTGCGTCAGGGGCAGGCTTTGGGTGGACAGGGCACCGCGCATCGCGAGCCAGACCATCATCTCCACGCCCTCTGCGCCGCCGCGCTGCATGTAGTCCGCGTGGCTGGCCTGGGCCAGCACCTCGGGCTGGTCCACCAGCAGGTCCAGGAAACGGTTGTCCCATTCGGGGTTGACGAAGCCAAAGTCGGGTCCGTGCAGCT
>JAQUDN010000243.1 GCA_028685665.1 Burkholderiaceae bacterium
CCGGGAAGCCGGGCCCGGCAAAGCCCCGGGCGAAAGGCTCAGAAAGGCTCAGCGCTTGGAAGGCGGCGTATCGGGCAGCAGGCAGGCATCGGCCACCTGCAGATGGTTGTCGCGGGCGAAATTCAGGACGAAGTCCCAGGCCATGGGCTCGAAGTCGCGCAGGTCCCGGTGCACCACCACGCATTTCACGCCATTGAGCGTGGTGGGAATGCACCAGGGCGAATAGCTCAGGTGGCTGCCCGGCTGGGCTCCGCCGGGACGAAACTGGCTCATCACCCCGGCCAGGCGCTCGGCCCAGTCGCTGGGACGAAAAGTTTTCCCGTCGTGGGTGATGCCCTGGATAAAGACTTCTTGTGAGGAGGGAGAAACCATCGAATCTGGAGTGGTTGGGGACGGCGACGACAGGATCACTGCATGCTGCACCGCATCAAGCGATTCTAACTCTTATATAAGAGCTACCTCCACAGAAACCCTGGCGTCCGGCGCCGCGCCGACCGGCTGGCCGCCCTCCCCCGCCCTGCTGTAGCAAAAAGGACGCAGGACACGCCCTAGAATCGTGCTTCCTTTTTCGGTTCCGGCCACAAGCCGACCTTTCATTGCACCGTCTGGAGATTTCTGCATGACCGCTTTCGTTGAGGCTGCCTCGCCCCACGTGATGAACACCTATGGCCGCGTGCCGATTGCGTTGACCCGCGGTCAGGGCTGCCGGGTGTGGGATGTGAACGGCAAGGCCTACCTTGATGGCCTGGGCGGCATCGCCGTGAACACGCTGGGGCACAACCACCCCAAGCTGGTGCCCGCACTGCAGCACCAGCTCACGCAGCTGATCCACACGTCCAACTATTACCACGTGCCCGGCCAGGAAGCGCTGGCGGCCAAGCTGGTGGAGCTGTCGGGCATGCAGAACGTGTTTTTCTGCAACTCGGGCCTGGAGGCCAACGAAGCGGCGATCAAGATCGCCCGCAAATTCGGCGTGGACAAGGGCATCGCCAAACCCGAAATCGTGGTCTATGAAAAAGCCTTCCATGGCCGCTCGATTGCGACCATGTCGGCCACCGGCAACCCCAAGATCTACAGCGGCTTCGGCCCGCTGGTGGAGGGTTTCGTGCGCGTGCCGGTCAACGACATCGCGGCGATCAAGCAGGCCACCGAAGGCAATCCCAATGTTGTGGCCGTGTTCTTCGAGACCATCCAGGGCGAAGGCGGCATCAACCCCATGCGCGCCGACTACCTGCAGCAGCTGCGCCAGCTCTGCGACGAGCGCGACTGGCTGATGATGATCGACGAAGTGCAGTGCGGCGTGGGCCGCACCGGCCAATGGTTTGCCCACCAATGGGCCGGCATCGTGCCGGACGTGATGCCCCTGGCCAAGGGCCTGGGATCGGGCATGCCGATTGGCGCCGTCGTGGCCGGCCCCAAAGCCGCCACGGTGCTCAAGCCGGGCAACCATGGCTCCACCTTTGGCGGCAACCCGCTGGCCATGCGCGCAGGCATTGAAACCCTGCGCATCATGGAAGAAGACGGCCTGCTGGCCAACGCCGCCACCGTGGGAGCGCACCTGAAGGCCACCCTGGAGCGTGAGCTGGGCCTGCTGCCCGGCGTCAAGGAAGTGCGCGGCCAGGGACTGATGCTGGGCGTGGAACTCGACCGCCCCTGCGGTGTACTGATCGAGCGCGCGGCCGGTGCCGGGCTGCTGCTGAGCGTGACCGCCGACAGCGTGATCCGCCTTGTGCCCCCCCTGATCCTGACCGTGGCCGAGGCCGACGAGATCGTCGCCTTGCTCAAGCCCCTGGTCCAAGCCTTCCTGGCCGAATAAGCCTGCGCGCCACCGAGACTTCCATGAAACATTACCTGCAGTTCAACGACCTCAGCGCGGACGAATACACCTACCTGTTCGAGCGCGCCGCGCTGATCAAGAAAAAGTTCAAGGCCTACGACAAGCACCACTCGCTGGTGGACCGCACCCTGGCCATGATCTTTGAAAAGGCGAGCACCCGAACGCGCGTGAGCTTTGAGGCAGGGATGTACCAGCTGGGGGGCTCGGTCGTGCACCTGACCACGGGGGACAGCCAGCTCGGCCGGGCCGAACCCATCGAGGACAGCGCCAAGGTCATCGGCCGCATGGTGGACCTGGTGATGATCCGCACCTACGAGCAGACCAAGATCGAACGCTTTGCCGCGCACTCGCGCGTGCCGGTGATCAACGGCCTGACCAATGAATTCCACCCCTGCCAGATCCTGGCCGACATCTTCACCTTCATCGAGCACCGCGGCTCGATCCAGGGCAAGACCGTGGCCTGGATCGGCGATGGCAACAACATGGCCAACACCTGGCTGCAGGCCGCCCAGCTGCTGGGCTTCAAGGTGCATGTGAGCACCCCCAGCGGCTATGAAGTCAATGCCCAATTGGCCATGGGGGCAGATGGAGCAAGCGCTTCTTGCTATCAATTCTTTAGCAACCCCCAAGAAGCCTGCCAAGGAGCGGACCTGGTCACCACCGACGTCTGGACCAGCATGGGCTACGAAACCGAAAACGAGGCCCGCCGACTCGCCTTCGCCGACTGGTGCGTGGACGCCGAGATGATGGCGGCCGCCAAGCCCGACGCCCTGTTCATGCACTGCCTGCCTGCCCACCGGGGCGAAGAGGTCGAGGCCGACGTCATCGACGGTCCGCAATCGGTGGTCTGGGACGAAGCCGAAAACCGGCTGCATGTGCAGAAAGCCCTGATGGAATACCTGCTGCTCGGCCGTCTGGCCTGAGCGGCGGGGCTGCACCGCCATGGACCACCCCTGCCTGAGTTGCGGCGCCTGCTGCGCGAGCTTTCGCGTGGACTTTTCGGTGCACGAGATGCAGGCCCTGGGCGGCACGGTGCCCGATGGCCTGGCCCTGCCGGTCAACGAGCGCCTGTGCCGCATGCGCGGCACCGACCATGTTCCCGGGCGCTGTGCGGCCCTGACCGGCCAGGTGGGCCTGAAAGCCGCCTGCGGCATCTACGAATGGCGCCCCTCGCCCTGCCGCGAGTTTGAAGCGGGCAGCCCGGCCTGCCAGCAGGCCCGCGCACGCCACCGCCTGGCGCCGCTGCAGGGCCCCGTGCTCTAGCCCCCGCCCTTCTCGGCCTCTGGTGCCTTGGATGACCCCTCCCGAACCCGGCGCAAAGCCGCAGCCGCCAGCCCCCTCCAGCCCCGACCCGCAGCGCCAGGCGGCGCTGTGGTTCATGCTGCTGTCCCTGCTCTCGGCCTTTGCACTGAGCCAGGCCTACCGCAGCGTCACCGCCATCATCGCCACCGGCCTGCAGACCGACTTTGGCCTGTCGTCCTCGTCGCTAGGGGCCTTTGCCGGCCTGTTTGGGCTGGCGTTTGGCGTCACCCAGTTCTTCATGGGCATTGGCATGGATTTGTACGGCCTGCGCCGCACCGTGCTGAGCGCCTTTCCGCTGGCCGTCGTGGGCGCAGCCCTGTCGGCCTGGGCGCCGCATTACGGCTGGCTGATGCTGGGCCAGATGCTGATCGGCGTGGGCTGCGCCCCGGCCTTTCTTGCCTGCACGGTGTTCATTGCGCGCCCCTTCCCCGGCC
>JAQUDN010000244.1 GCA_028685665.1 Burkholderiaceae bacterium
AGCAGGCAGCGCACGCTCTGGCGGCGGCAAGGCCTGCAGGTAGACCGCCATGGCGCGCGCGTCGGCATCGCTCAGGTACTGGGTGCTGCGAAACACCACCTCGGCCATGGGGCCCAGCACCGAGCCCTGCGGGGCCAGGCCGGTCTTCAGGAGCGCCACCACGTCCTCGACAGGCCAGTGCTTGACGCCCGCCTCCCGGGCATCGTTCAGGGCCGGGGCATACCAGTTCTGCACCGGGATCAGGCCGCCCCCGAAAGCCTGGGCCTCGCGGGGGCCCCCCAACGCATTGCGCGGGGTGTGGCAGGCCGCGCAATGGCCCAGGCCCTGGACCAGGTAGGCCCCGCGGTTCCATTCGGCGCTCTGGGCGGGTTCGGCCACCGGCGGGCCCGGCCGGAAGAACAGCGCGCGCCAGACCGCCAAAGGGGCCTGGGGGGTGTAGGGAAAGCGCAGGGCATGCGGGCGGTTGGGGTGCGCCACGGGCGTCTGCTGCTGCAGGGAGGCGTAGATCGCATCCGAATCCTCGCGCGTGACCTGGGTGTAATTGGGATAAGGAAAGGCCGGGTACAGCAGGCGGCCGTCCTTGCTGCGGCCATGGTGGAGGGCGCGCCAGAACTCGGCAGACGACCAGCGGCCGATGCCCGTGGCCGCATCGGGTGTCAGGTTGGAGCTGTGCACCACCCCAAAAGGCGTCTCGATGCCCCGCCCGCCCGCCAGGGGCGCCCCGCCCTGCACGGTATGGCAGGCCATGCAGTTGCCCACGCGCGCCAGGTATTCGCCCCGCGCGACCTGCCCGGGGTCCGAGGACACGGCCACGGGCGAGGCCGGCAGGGCCTCTTCACCGCGCAGATTGAGGACCACCACGGCCGCAGCAGCCAGCGCCACGAGCAGGCACAGGGCCAGGACCACCACCACCGTCTTTGGAATGCGTTGCATGTCCAGCCTCCTTCAACGAACCGGCGCCGCAGCGCCCACCACCGGGAGGCTGTCCACCCCTCCGCAACGCACCGGCATGGGGCCCACCGCCTGGGCCAGGGGCTTGCCGCCCCCGGGCACCGGCTGGGCCGCCAGCCAGGCCGACACCGCACTGACATCCTCGGGCGCGAGCTGGCGCGCAATGGCCGCCATGCAGTCGGGCGCCTGGGCGCGGCGCTGGCCGGTGGTCCAGGCGCCGAGCTGGCTGTTGAGGTAGTCGCGCGGCAGCCCCAGCAGCCCTGGAATGGCCGGGTTCACCCCCGTCAGGGACGGGCCGTGGCATTGCACGCAGGCGGGTATCTGGCGCGCGGCATCGCCGTGCTGCACCAGTTGCCGGCCGCGCTCCAACACGGTGGCCGGGGCCTGGGCGGCGGGCGGCGGCGCATAGGGCAGATCGAGCGCGGCGAAATGGGCCGCCATCTCGCGCAGGTAGTCGTCGCTCAGGTGCTCAAGGAGATAGCCCATTTGCGGGTAGCTGCGCCGACCGTCCCGGAAATTCAGCAGTTGGTTGGCCAGATAGCCCGCCGGCTTGCCCGCAAGGCGCGGAAAGTAGCCCTCGGGGGTGGAGCGCCCCTCCTTGCCGTGGCAGGTGGTGCAGGCCAGCACCCGGGGGGCCATGCGGCTCGCCACAGAAGCGGCTGCAGCGGCGGCCGGGGCAGACAAGGGCCCAGCGGCCCGGGGAATGGCTTGCGGGATCGCCTGGGGGAGGGCCGCAGACGCGGCGGTTGGCGCAGCGGAAGGTGCGGCGAGGGCCACGCCCAGGCCCAAGGCCAGCGCAAGGCGGCGCACTCGGCGCAGTCCCGCGTTGACCGCAGAAGTCAAGAAAGAAGAAAAGGCCATCGCAAGGGTCCAGGAAGAAGGCGCCGACTCTACGCCCCAGCGCAAAAACAATACAGATTCAGATTCAAGTTAAAAATACAGATCAGTTTGTCCTTGAGGCCTTCGCCATGAAACGCTACGAACGCCATGCCGACGCCATGGCCCAGCTCATCCACAACGGCACGCTGCGCCCCGGCGACCGCATGCCCTCGGTGCGCGAAGCCAGCCGGGCCCGCGGCATCAGCCCCTCGACCGTGTTTGCCGCCTACTACCTGCTCGAAGCCCAGGGGCTGGTCCATTCCCGGCCGCGCTCGGGCTATTACGTCAGCGCCCGGCTGCCAGCGGCCTTGCAGGCACGGCCTCCAGAGCCCCTGCCCTCTCCACCGCAGCGCGGATCCACCGGCGTGGCCATCAGCGACCTGGTGTTCGAGGTGCTCGGATCGGCCCGCGACCGCGATCTGGTCCCGCTGGGCTCGGCCTTTCCGGGGCTGGAGCTGTTTCCGCTGGAGCGGCTGGCGCGCTGCCTCTCCATCGGCATGCGCCAGCTCGACCCCTGGACCATCGTGAACAGCCTGTCCCCCGGCAATGCACGGCTGCGCCAGCAAATCGCCCTGCGCTACCGCCTGCACGGCGTGGCGGTCGAGCCGGACGAAATCATCCTCACCAACGGGGCCCTGGAAGCGCTGAACCTGTGCCTGGAAGCGGTGGTGCAGCCGGGCGATACCGTGGTGGTCGAATCGCCCACCTTCTATGCCGCGCTGCAGGCCCTGGAGCGCCTCCAGCTGCAGGCCCTGGAAGTGGCCACCCACCCGCGCGATGGCATCGACCTGGACGCCCTGGCCCAGGCGCTGGCGCAGCACCCGGTCAGGGCCTGCTGGCTGATGCCGAGTTTTCAAAACCCGCTGGGCAGCCTGATGCCCACCGGGAAAAAGCGTGAACTCGTCGCCCTGCTGGAGCGCCACCAGGTGCCCCTGATCGAAGACGATGTGTATGGCGAGCTGCACTTTGCCCCGCACCGCCCGCCGCCCGCCAAGGCCTTCGATGGCGCCGGGCGGGTGATGCACTGCAGCTCCTTCAGCAAATGCCTGGCGCCTGGCTACCGCGTGGGCTGGGTGGCCGCAGGCCAGTACGCCCCGCGCGTGCAACGCCTCAAGCTCATGACCACGCTGTCGGCCGCCATTCCCTCGCAGCAGGCCCTGTCGGAGTACCTGGCCCAGGGCGGCTACGACCGCCACCTGCGCCAGTTGCGCCGCAGCCTGGCCCAGCAGCAGGCGTTGGCCCTGGCCGCCATCGACCAGCATTTTCCGCGCGGCACCCGGGTGTCACGGCCCGAAGGCGGCTACTTCGTCTGGGTGGAGCTGCCCGCCCAGGTCGATGCCCTGGCGCTGCACCGCCTGGCCTTGCAGCAGGGCATCAGCCTGGCGCCGGGCCAGATTTTTTCGGCGGACCAGCGCTTCGCGCACAGCGTACGCATCAACTACGGCCATCCGGCGCAGGCGGACTTCGCGCAGGCGCTGCACACCGTGGGCGCCATCGCCTGCCGCCTCGCGGGCCAGGTGCCCCGCCCCCCCGCGATCAGCCCAGCACCGTGACCGATTCAAAGCGCAGGTGGTGCAGGCATTCGCGCAGGATCAGCAGGGTAGCGGCCCATGCAGGGGTCTCGGGCAGCCCGCCCTGCCCCACCGGGCGCCCTTGCGCCACGGCCGCCAGCCGTTCAAACACCGGCTCCAGGGTGTCGAGGGTCAGCAC
>JAQUDN010000245.1 GCA_028685665.1 Burkholderiaceae bacterium
GCGCACGGCCCACGCCCAGGCCGCAGCCACCGAGGCGGCGGCCGTGGACCAATTCTTTGTGGCCTTTGAGGCGCACTTCCGGGGCGAGGCGGCGGCGCTGCGCGCGCAGTTGGCGCAGGACTATCTGCCTTTGCTGCACGCGGCGCGTGCCGTGGCGGGCGATTTGCCTTGCCTGGACCTGGGCTGTGGCCGGGGGGTGTGGCTGGAGCTGTTGCAGGCCGAGGGCTTCAAAAACCAGGGCGTGGACTTGAACCCGGGCCCGGTGGCCCTGGCGCAGGCGCAGGGGCTGAAGGCCGAGGTGGGCGATGCGCTGGCGTGGCTGCATGCGCAGCCGGCCGATTCGGCCTTGGCGATCACGGCCTTCCACTTGATGGAGCATTTGCCGTTTGCGCTGCGGCTGGCACTGACGCAAGAATGCGCCCGGGTGCTGGCCCCTGGGGGGGTGCTGGTTTATGAAACACCCAACCCCGAGAACATCTGGGTGGGCACGCACACTTTCTACCACGACCCCACGCACACCCAGCCGCTCACGCCCGACAGCCTGGCGTTTCTGGTCGAATACTGCGGCCTGCAGGCGGCGCCGGTGGTGCGCCTACACCCTTACCCCGAGTCGGCGAATGTGCCGGGCGATGCGCCGGTGGTGCAGCGCCTGAACCACATGACGTGCGGGGGGCAGGATTTTGCGGTCATTGCGCACAAGCCGGCTGCGGGGGCAGCGCCCTTGGCGGCTTTGGCGGCCTTGCGCTAATTCATCACTTACATATGCGTATTTTGTTAAGCGCCAGCCAGGCGCCCTTTTTGCGTGGCGGGGCCGAGCTGCATGCCGACAACCTGCACGCGGCGCTGCTGCGGGCGGGGCACGAGGTGGAGCGGATCAAGCTGCCGTTCAAGTTCTCGCCCGAGGCCGACATCGAAAAGCTGATGGCGTTCTGCGAGGGCTACGACATGGCCGCGCCCAATGGGCAGACGGCCGACCGCATGATCAGCCTGCAGTTTCCGGGCTATGGCATGGCGCACCCGCACCACATTGGCTGGGTGCTGCACCAGCACCGCGCGGTGTACGAGCTGTTTGACGAGGCGCAGGCCACGCCGGCCCTGCGCCGCCTGCGCGAGGCCGTGACGGCCTTCGACAAGCGGGTGCTGACCCAACTGCGCCGGGTGTTTGCCAACTCGAAGCGGGTGGCCGAGCGCATGCAGCAGTTCAATGGGGTGGCGTCGCAGCCGCTGTACCACCCGCCGCCAGGCGCGGAGCGGCTGTATTGCGACGAGGAATGGGGCTATGTGTTTGCCCCGAGCCGGCTGGAGAGCCTGAAGCGGCAGGATTTATTGATCGAGGCCGCGCGGCTGTTGCGTTGTCCGCTCCGAATTTTGATAGGCGGCACGGGCGGGCAGCAGGAGCGCTATGCAGGCCTGATCGAAAAGTATGGCCTGCAGGACCGGGTGCGGCTGATTGGCAATTTTTCTGAGCCCGAGCGGCTGGCGCTGTATGCGCATGCGCTGGGGGTGGTGTTTGTGCCGCGCGACGAGGATTTGGGCTACATCACTCTAGAAGGGATGTTTGCGGCCAAGCCGGTGATTACCTGCACGGATTCGGGCGGGCCGCTGGAGTTTGTGCTGCCGGGCCAGACGGGCTGGGTGACCGAGCCCACGCCCGAGGCGCTGGCCGAGGCTTTAGAGGCTTTGTGGGCCGACAAGGCGCGCAGCCGCGCCCTGGGTGAGGCGGGCCGGGCGCGCATTGCGGGCCTGGGGCTTTCGTGGGACCGTGTCGTGGAGACTTTGTGCGCATGAGTTTTGTCAATCGCATGGTGGCTGCTTTGCCACTGCCGGGCATCGTGCGCGATGTGTTGCGGTTTCGGACCTTTGTGGTGGGCAGCGTGCGCCGGGACATCGAGGTGCAGTTCAAGGGTTCGCTCTTGGGCGCGGCCTGGATCTTTCTGCAGCCGCTGGCAATGATTGCGGTTTACACGCTGGTGTTTGCCAATGTGATGCGCAGCCGCCTGGCGGGGGTGGAGGCCACGTATGGCTACAGCATTTACCTGTGCGCGGGGGTGCTGACCTGGGGCTACTTTGCCGAGTCGCTGGGCAAGTTGCAGTCGGTGTTTGTGGCCAATGGCAATTTGCTGAAAAAAGCGGCGTTTCCGCGCATTTGCCTGCCGCTGATTGCGCTGGGCACCACCACGTTCAACTTTCTGGTGATTTTTGGGCTGTTTCTGTCGTTTTTGCTGGTGAGCGGCAATTGGCCGGGCTGGCCGATTCTGGCCCTGCTGCCGGTGCTGGCGGTGCAGCTGCTGCTGACGCTGGGCCTGGGCATGCTGGCGGCGACGCTGAATGTGTTTTTTCGGGATGTGGGGCAGCTGGTGACGGTGAGTTTGCTGTTCTGGTTCTGGCTGACGCCCATCGTCTACCCCATGGCGGTGCTGCCGGCCTGGGCGCAGGAGTGGCTGTGGTGGAACCCCTTTGCGGTGCTGGTGCACCACTACCAGCATGTGCTGCTGTACGGCACCCTGCCCGATGCCCTGGCCTGGCAGCGGCTGGGCGCAGTCGGCGTGGTGGCGCTGGTCTTGATGCTGTGGGGCTGGAAGGTGTACCGCGCCCGCGCCCCTGAAATGGCGGATGAGCTTTGAGCCCCTGGGTCATTCATCCCCCTTCTCTGGACGGGGCGTGCAGCCGGCATGGCTCCCTCCCCCTCTGGGGAAGGGCTGGGGTGGGGCCCGCCACCGGCCATCAGCGCCCCCCGGGCTTGGCCGGCCAGCCCCCATCCCCGCCTTCCCCCCAAGGGGAAAGGCGCACATCGCAGCCCCTCTCAGCTGAACACAGCTGATTCAGTGCCCATTCAAGATGCAGATTTCTAACAACAACCATTCGGTCAGCCACACGCTGGACAAGGGCAGCATTGAGCTGTTCGACCTGGGCAAGGCCTACAAGCGCTACCCGAACCGCTGGGCACGGCTGCGCGAGTGGCTGCAGCCCGGCGCGCCCCGGCATGAGCTGCAGTGGGTGCTCAAGGGCCTGAACCTGCGCGTGGCGCCGGGCCAGGCGGTGGGGGTGATCGGCCGCAATGGCGCGGGCAAGAGCACGCTCTTGAAAATGATCACCGGCACCAGCACGCCCACCCAGGGCCACGTCACGCTGCAGGGCCGGGTGGCGGCGCTTTTGGAGCTGGGCATGGGGTTCCACCCCGACTTCACGGGCCGGCAGAACGCCTGGATGGCGGCGCAGCTGCTGGGCCTGGCCGATGCAGAAATCGCGGCTTCCATGCCGGGCATCGAGGCCTTTGCCGAGATTGGCCGCTACATCGACGAGCCGGTGCGCACGTATTCGAGCGGCATGCAGGTGCGGCTGGCCTTCAGCGTGGCCACGGCGGTGCGGCCCGATGTGCTGATCGTGGACGAGGCGCTGGCGGTGGGCGATGTGTATTTTCAGCACAAGTGCTATGCGCGCATCCGGGGGTTTCGGGCGCAGGGCACGACGCTGCTGTTTGTCTCGCACGACCCGGGCGCGATCAAGAGCCTGTGCGACCGGGCGGTGCT
>JAQUDN010000075.1 GCA_028685665.1 Burkholderiaceae bacterium
CCCAAATAGAACAGAGGATGTCACTTTAACGGATAACAGGAACGGATCGCAGAGAGTCCCCATCAAGGTGAGCTGGCAAAGCGAAACCAAGCTGCGTTTTGCCCTCAAGGGCATCCGCCCCGGGCAGATTCCGGCGATGTGCGAGGCCGTGGGCCTGCGCGTGCTGGCCCTCAAGCGCATCCGCATCGGCCGCGTCCCCCTGGCCAAGGTGCCTGAGGGGCAGTGGCGCTATTTGCAGCCCTGGGAACGGTTCTGAGCCCGGCCGGCCTGGCCAGGCCGGCCGCCGCCCCCGACGACCGGGGGTTTCTTCCGCCCAGAGTGCTACTTCATTCATAGCAAACAACGCTGGACTGGAAAGGCCCGGAGGCCTATGGGATATAAAGTGTGAAGCACACCGATAAGCCGGATTCTGTGCACCACGGTTGCCCGCAGTGTGACCGCCATTAATCTGGGCCGGGGGTTGCCCACCCGGCTCGGTGCTACCTACCCGCCAGCTCTGCGGAACCACATCAACGCTGGCCTACTTGGTATTGCTGCGCGTAGAGATTGCCCGTTTCACCCAAGTCGCGTTCCGCGCCTTGGGTGGCTATGGGGCTTCAGGCTTGCGCCTGAGCGTCTGGCTTGCGCCAGCCGTTGCCAGCTTGCGCTGGCACCCCATAGAACACCCCTGGTGACTGAAAACGACTTGACTCGTCTCTGTTGCTCTGATCCTCACCTCACGGTGGGCAGCCGTTAGCTGCTACGCTGTCCTGTGCAGTCCGGACGTTCCTCCAGTGCCAGGTTTCCCAGATGGCACCAGCGGCGGTCTGGCGTGCTTCACGCTGCGTATTATCCGTGCAATCTGGCGGCGCTCCCGAGGCGGAAGACCGACACCACCGTCACCAGCTCCTGCGCCTGCTGGTTCAGGCTGCTGGCGACCGAGGCCATCTCCTCGACCAAGGCGGCGTTCTGCTGCGTCACCTGGTCCATCTGCGACACCGCCTCGCCCACCTCGCGCACGCTGTGGGACTGTGCGGAGCTGGCCTCGCTGATCTCGCCCACGAGGGCGGTGACGCTGCGGATCGCGCTCACCACATCGGTCATGGTGCGGCCCGCCTGGTCCACCAGGGCCGTGCCTTCCTCGACACGCTCGACGCTGGCGTCGATCAGCTGCTTGATTTCCTTGGCCGCCTCGGCGCTGCGGCCGGCCAGGTTGCGCACTTCGCTGGCCACCACGGCAAATCCGCGCCCCTGCTCGCCGGCACGCGCCGCCTCGACGGCGGCATTCAGCGCCAGGATATTGGTCTGGAACGCGATGCTGTCGATCACACCAATGATGTCGGCAATCTGGCGGGACGACCCGTTGATGCCCCGCATGGTTTGCACCACCTGGGGCACCACCTCCCCGCCGCGCACCGCCACCTCGGACGCATTGCGTGCCAGCTGGTTGGCCTGGTGCGCGCTGTCCGCGTTCTGGGTGACCGTGGCGCCCAGCTCTTGCATGGAGGCGGCGGTTTGCTCCAGGGCACTGGCCTGGCTCTCGGTGCGGCCCGACAGATCCATATTGCCATGGGCGATTTGCGCGCTGGCGGCCGCCACCGCCTCGGCACCACGGCCCACCTGGGAGACCACCGCGCCCAGGCTGGTCTGCATGTCCTTGAGGGCCTGCACCAACTCACCGATCTCACTGCGCCCTTGCGGCTGCAAAGGGACCCGCAGGTCCCCGGAAGCAAAGGTCTTGGCCGCACGGACGACCTGCTGCAAGGGCCGCACGATGCTGCGCGCGATCGACACAGCGACCACCAGGCACACCACCATCGACAAGACCCACGCGGCCCCCAGCCAGCCCTGCGCACGGGCGATGCGGCTGTGCGCCTCGGCCTCGCTGCGCTCAATGCGTTGGGCCGCCAGCTGCACCACCCGGTCGATCGCCTGGCGGTGCGCTTCGTACAGGGCGTCCATCTGGCGCGTGGCGCGGGTCAGTGCCGCGGGGTCGTTCTGGCGCAAGGCGGGCACCAGCTCGTTCAGCACCACCCGGAAGAAGGCCTGCGCAGGCTCGTGCGCCTGCTTGAGCAAGGTGTCGGCCAGCGGTTGCTCCAGGCCCTGCTGCTCCCAGAATTGATGGCGCTCGTCGTAGTCTTTCTGGAGGGTCTTCAGGCGCTCCACCAGCGCGTCCCGTGGCACGGCCTCGGTGCTGCGCAGCAGCTGGAACGCGACCAGGTACGACTCCACGATGTACTCGGGCGGCGGCAACACATCGGCCGTCAAATCCTTGCTTTGCGCAATCCGCTGGTACAGCGGGCCATTCACCTGGACCTCGTTGAGCACCATGAGCGAGCCCGCGCCATACAAGGCGAAGCCCAGCACGAACAGGCCCAGCAAGACCCCAAAGCGGCTTTGGATTTTCAGATGGGTCCAGTTCATGGCAACAACTTCGCTTCAGTGGAGAAGGGCCCATTATCGAGCCGCCCCCCGGCCGGCATGGCAAGCCCGTGGCCGGCGTCCAGGGTCGGCGGGCCTGCGCGCTGCGGTGGGCGGGCGATGGCATCCAAGCCCAGGGCATATGCACATGCCCCTCCGGCGCACCGGCTTGCGCCAAAATGGCGACGCAATTCAGCCCAAGGGAAAGACACATGAAAGCCAACACCATCCTCGACACCATCGGCAACACCCCCCATGTGCGCATCCAGCGCCTGTTCGGGACGCAGGCCAAGGTCTGGATCAAATCCGAGCGCGGCAACCCCGGGGGGTCGATCAAGGACCGGATCGCGCTGGCCATGATCGAAGAGGCCGAAAAATCCGGGGCCCTCCAGCCCGGCGGCACCATCATCGAGCCCACCTCGGGCAACACCGGCGTCGGCCTGGCCATGGTGGCGGCCGTCAAGGGCTACCCGCTGGTCCTGGTGATGCCCGACAGCATGAGCATCGAGCGCCGCCGCCTGATGCTGGCCTACGGCGCCCGTTTTGACCTGACCCCCCGCGAAAAAGGCATGAAGGGCGCCATCGCCCGCGCCGAGGAACTGCGTGCGCAAACACCCGGCGCCTGGATTCCACAGCAGTTCGAGAACCCCGCGAACATCGACGTGCACATGCGCACCACCGCCCAGGAAATCCTGGCCGACTTCCCCGAAGGCCTGGACGCGCTGATCACCGGCGTGGGCACCGGCGGCCACCTGAGCGGCGTGGCCCGCGTGTTGAAGGCGAAGTTCCCCCAGCTCAAGGTGTTTGCCGTGGAGCCCGCCGCCTCGCCCGTGATCTCGGGCGGCCAGCCCGCGCCCCACCCCATCCAGGGCATTGGCGCCGGCTTCATCCCCAAGAACCTGGACACCAGCCTGCTGGACGGCGTGATCCAGGTCGATGCCGAAGCCGCCCGCGAATACGCCCGCCGCAGCGCCCGCGAGGAGGGCATGCTGGTCGGCATCTCCAGCGGCGCCACCCTGGCCGCCATCGCGCAAAAACTGCCCGAGCTGCCCGCCGGCAGCACGGTCCTGGGCTTCAACTACGACACCGGCGAGCGCTACCTGTCGGTGGAAGGCTTCTTGCCGCAGTAAGCATGGGGTCACGATTCAAGACCCAAATCGGCCGCCAACGACCGGTTGACGGCCGTAAGTAGCTATTCAAAACAGAGCACTCCAAAGGCCAGGCACCGCCGGGTCTTGGTTTGTGTGGAGAGATCAATGCCCGCTGCCCCCTGCCTTTCTCTGGCGCTTGCCTGCGCCCCCTCCCGCACGGCGCTGCGGCGGACCGGGGCCCGCTGGGCCTGGGGCGGCGTGCTGGCCGCCGTGCTCACCGCCTGCGGCGGCGGGGACAGCCCGGGGCCGACGGTCAACCCCCTGGCCCTCGATACCGCCTACGGACAGAACGGCGAAGTGCGCACCGCCCTGGATGCGCCCAACGACGGCCTGGGCGCTGCCGCCGTGCAGGCCGATGGCAAATTGCTGCTGGCCGGCTGGCGCCAGACTGCCGCCCTGCCCCCGTGCAACTACGGCGGGATAGGGGCGCGCACCCTGTTCGTGCGCCGGCTGAACGCCGATGGCAGCATGGACACCCGTTTTGGCAAGGACGGGAACCAGGACTTCCAGGTGCTGGGCGGCGACACCGTCACCGACATGCAGGTGCAGACGGATGGCCGGATCGTGCTGGCCGTGCAGGCCAGTGAGCCCTGCGTGGTCACCATCCTGAATCTGCGCGCGCCCTGCACAAACGCCCAAGACACCAGCGCCCGCACCGCAGGCGCCCTGGTGCGCCTGGCGCCCGATGGACGGCCCGACCCCCGCTTTGGCGAAGCCGGCACCGCGCTGGGGCCCGCGCCCTCCGGCAACGGCACGCTGGCCCTGGCGGTCCAGCCGGACCAAAAGCCCTTGCTGCTGCGCTCCAACAGCCTGCCGCGCGCCCAGATTTTTGGCTGGCTCCTGAACCGCTACCTGCCCGACGGCCAGCCCGATCCCGACTTCAACCAGGGGCAGCCGGTTCCGCCCCAATGCCGGGCCGATGGCCAGGCCCTGGCCCTGCTGCCCAACGGGCGCATCGTGGCAGGCGGAGGGCCCTCGGTGTTCTATGCCGACCCCCTGGTCCACCCCGGCATTTGCCTGGAGGCCTACCTGCCCAATGGCCAGCCCGACCCCAGTTACCGGCCCCAAGCCCCCTGGAGCCAACAGGGCCTGAATGCCTCGCTGAAGTCTCTGCACGCCCTGCCCGACGGCCGCCTGCTGGCCGGCCTCCAGTTGTGCGCCACGGCGGACTGCCAACTGGCGCTCGCCCGCTTCGACGCCCAGGGCCTGCCCGACCCGGACTTCGGCACCCGCGGCGAGGTGCGCTTTCCGGCGCAGACCCCCACGCCGTTCCTGGTGGGCGTCCTGCCCTCGCGCACCGGCGGTGCAGTGCTGCGCTCCTGGCAACGGATGGACGATGGCACCACCGCGGCCCCGGCGCGCTACCAGGCCCAATGGCTGCGCGTGAACGCCCAGGGCGAGCCCGACACCCCTTTGAGCCCCACCGAAAGCCCCCGCCCCCAACGGCCCCTGCGCCTGCTGCAGGACCCCCAGGGCCGCTGGATCACCATTGACCAGGCCGTGCGCAACGATGGCACGCCCGAACTGGTGGTGACGCGGCGGCAAGGCGAATCGCGTTAAGCAGGCCGCCCCTTGCGCCGGCCTGCGCCGGGGATGGCCCGATGCGGGCCTGGATCAGAAACTGTGCAGCAGGCCCGCAGTGACGCCCATGGCGCGGTCCTTGTTGGCGGCCCCCTGGTAGTGCTGGTGCCAGTGGGTGCGGTCCAGCTCCGCATAGAGCCGGGTGCGCCGCGAGAACTTGTACTCGGCAAACAGAATGGCCCGGGTGTAGCCGTCGTCCTGCAGGCCGGTTCGCTGGCGGCCCAGGCGGTACAAGGCGGCCGTCAGGTCCAGTGAGGCGGTGGCCGACCAGGTAGCCCCCGCCGAATGCACGCGCTGCACCGTCTCGGCGGACGCCGAGGTCTCGCCCGCCTGGCGCCCGGTGTTGAGGGCCAGGCGCACGCTGCCGAGCTGGTAGGCCGCGCCCAGCGTAGCCGCCTGCAGCGTCAGGCCGCTGGCAGACTGAAAGGACTGGTACGCCCCCGAGACCGCCAGATCGCCTGCGGCATAGGCCAGACCGGCCCCGGCAGAGGACTGGGCAGACGTGCTGCCGGCGTTCTCGCCCCAGCTGTACATCGCGCGGGCGGTCAGGGGACCGAAGCGCCCGGTGTACTTCAGGGCATTGTCCAGGCGGTAGGAACCGCTGGAGGCACCGGAGGTGCCGTACTCGATGCCCAGGCCGTGGTTGCTGAGCGCGGTGGTCACGATGTTCGGATTGAAGGCCGCAAAGCGCATGCCCAAAGGATCGACGGTGCTGATCGCATCGGCCAATAAATTGGTCTGGCGGCCGGCGGTGACCTGCCCCCAGGCGCCCCCCAGGCCCACGAGGGAGGCGCGGTCGAAAAACTTGCTGGCATTCGCCGGGGTGCCGGTGTCGATGTTCAGACCGGTCTCCATATTGAAGAGGGCGTAGAGGCCGCCGCCCAGGTCTTCGCGGCCGCGCAAGCCAAAGCGGCTGGTGGTGTTCACGCCACTGGCCAGGCTGGTGGCGGAGGCGGGGCTGGGGGCGTTGGCGGCGCCCATGCCGGAGGTGTGGCGCACGCCTGCATCGGCGATGCCGTAGAGGGTCAGGCTGCTCTGGGCCCAGGCCAGGGCGGGTGTGGCGACCAGGACGGTCAGCCAACAATGTTTCATTTTCATGGGATTTCTCGTGAAGGGTGGGTGGGTTTGGGTCGCTCAGCGGGCTGCGGCGGACTCCATGCCCGTGCTGCGCACGATGGGTGCAGCCGCCGGGGCCGCCAGGAAACGGATGAGGTGGCGCGCGGCCTCACGGTCCCGGGTGCCCACGGCCACGCCGGCCGAAAAGAACACGCGCTGCTGGACCTCCTCGGGCAGGGGGCCGACGAACTCCAGTTCCTTGAAAGGCAGCAGCTCGCTGACCTGCTGGAAACCGATCTCGGCCTCGCCACGCAGCACGACGGCGCCCACCCGCTCGCTGTAAATCCGGGTGGCCTTGTGCTGGATCTGCTCGGCCACGCCCAGGCGCGGGAACAGCTCGTTGGACAGATAGGTGCCGCTGGCGCTGGCCGAATAGGCAATCGATCGGGCGCTCAGGAGGGTCTGCTTCAAGGCCTCGACGGTGCGGATGTCGGGCTTGGGCGTGCCCTTGCGCACGCTCATGCCGATCATGGAACGGGCCAGGTCCACACGGCTGCCTGACTCGACCTGGCCCTGGGCGATCAGCTGGTCCAGGCCCGCGTCGGCCAGGATGACCACGTCAAACTGCTCGCCCCGGGCCAGGCGGCTGGGGATGGAGTCGGGCGCGTTGCCAATCGAGGCGCCCCGCGCAGTCACCACCTGGTGGCCGGTGGCCTGCTCATACAGCGGCACCAGCTGGTCATAGGCGGCGGAGAAGCCGCCGGAGGTGACCACGCGGATTTCGGCCGCCTGGACGGTCCCAGGCGTGGCCGCCCCCAGGGCGAGCCCCAGGCTCAGCGCGGCGCCCCACAGGGCGCCCAGCACTCGGCGGCGGGGCATGGCGGTGGCGATGGAAGTGGGGATGAACGGCATGTGGTGTCTCCGGGTCGTTGTAATGTGATAGGGCTACAGGGGCCGGTGTCTCAGTCGGCAGTGATCTTGCGTTCGCGGCTGATGCGCCCCCATTTGCGGTGCTCTGCCGCCATGAATTGGCCCAGTTCCTCCCGGGTGCTGGGCGCGGCGGTCTGGCCGTGCTTGAGGAGGCTCTCGCGCACCTCGGGGGTGTTCAGCACCTTGACGATCTCGGTGTTCCAACGGTCCAGCAGGGGCTTGGGCGTCTTGGCCGAGGCGACGAAGGCATACCAGTTGGTCGCGTTGAAGCCCGGGTAGGTTTCGGCCACGGTGGGCACCTGGGGCAGGTAGGCCGGACGGGTGAGGCCGGTGGTGGCCAGCGGGACCAGCTTGCCGGAATCGATGTGGGGCAGCGCGGTGGGCGGCGCCGCGTAGAAGGCCGTCACCCGGCCGCCCAACACGTCCTGCAAGGCTGGAGCGCCGCCCTTGTAGGGCACATGCACGGTGTCGATCTGAGCCACGTCGTTCAGCAGCTCGCCCGCCAGGTGCGCGGCCGAGCCCGGGCCGGTGGAGGCAAAGTCCAGCTTGCCGGGGTCGCGCCGGGCCTTGGCCACGAACTCGCCCAGCGTCTTGATGCCCGTGCTCGCCGGCACCACCAGCACGTTCGGAAAGCTCACGCCCATGCTGAGCGGGGCCAGGTCCTTGAGCGGGTCGTAGCCCACTTTCATGAAATGCGGCGAGATCGTGAGCGGACCCACCGAGCCAAACAGCAGCACCGAGCCATCGCTGGGCCCATGGACCACCTGCGCATGGGCCAGATTGCCGCCCGCGCCCGGCTTGTTGTCCACCACCACGGTGTGGCCGATGTTCTCGCCCAGCTTTTTAGCGATCACGCGGGCCGCGCTGTCGGCCGAGCCGCCGGCGGCAAAGCCCACGACCAGGGTCACGGTTTTCTTGGGGGGAAAGTCCTGGGCCTGGACGGCGGTGCCCGCCAGGGGCAGAAAGACCGCCAGGGTGGCGGTCACGATCAGGGAACGTGGGTGCATGGGGTGTCTCCAGAGGTCGCCGAAACGGGATCGGCAGTGCGAAAGGTCGCCATCCTAGGGAGCACGCAATAATTTGTGAATTGCAACTTATGAAGCGACTAGTGCATGCAACGCATCAAATTCGATTTGGGAGAACTGCAGGCCTTTGTGGTCACCGCAGAAAAAGCCAGTTTCCGGCTGGCTGCCGAGGCTTTGTGCCTGTCCGCGCCGGCCCTGAGCCGGCGGGTCGAGCGGCTGGAGGTGGCCCTGGGTGCCCGTTTGCTGGAACGCACCACCCGCCATGTCGCGCTGACCGCCCTCGGGAGGGAATTCCTGCACGAAGCACGCGCAACCCTGACCGGGCTGGATGAGGCGGTTCAGCGCCTGGGCGACCAGGTGCGGCTGCGCCGGGGGCGTGTGACCGTGGCCTGCGTGCCCTCGGTGGCCAACCACCTGCTGCCCCAGGTGCTGCGGGAGTTTGCCAAGGCGCTGCCCGAGGTGCAGGTGCATGTGATCGACGAAAGCGCGAGCCAGGTGCTGGAAGCGGTCGCGCGCGGGGAAGCCGACTTTGGTCTGAGCTTCACGGGAAGCCAGGAGTCGGCCCTGCATTTCCAGGCCCTGACGCGGGAGCGCTATGTGCTGGCCATGCCGCGCAACCACGCCTGGGCCACGCGCAGCACGGTGCCCTGGGCCGAACTGGCCGGGCAAAGGCTGGTGTCGGTCTCCAGCCGCAGCAGCAACCGCCTGCTGCTCGACCAGGCCATGGCCGAACTGCCGGAACGGCCTGTGGCCTGGTACGAATGCAACCACGTGACCGGAGCCCTGGCCCTGGTGGAAGCCGGCCTGGGCCTGGCCGCGTTGCCCCAACTGGCCTTGCCCCCCGATCACCTCCAGGTGTGCGGCGTGCCGCTGACCGACCCTGAGCTGTGGCGCACCCTGGGCCTGCTGCAACGGCGGGATCGCTCCCTTGGCCCTGCCGCCGAGGCACTGCGCCAGCGCGTGCTGCAGTCCCATGGCATGACGGCGCTGGAGCGGCCCCTGGGGTAACGCGCCGAGAGAGGACTGCGAGCCACAGGCACACCCATCGACCAGACTCTGCCCCGCGGTGCCAGGCCCGAGAGGGGAAAAACCCAAGGCAGGAGGAGCGCCGGCAGAACCCCGGATCAGGCAGGCTCGCGCATGGCGGAGGGCGCGCGGCCAAACTGTGCGGTGTACCAGCGGGTGAAAGAACTCTGGTTCGAATACCCCAGCAACTCGGCCACCCGGGCGATGGGATAGCCGGTATGCACCACATAGCGCTGGGCCAATTCGCAGCGCACTTCATTCAAAACATCCGAGAAACTCATCCCGCTGTCGCCCAGGCGGCGCTGAAGGGTGCGCACATTCATGCCCAGGCCCGAGGCCACCTGCTCGACACTGGCACGGCCCATGGGCAGCAGCAGGTAAACGGAGCGGCGCACGTCCAGCATGACGGTACTCTGGCCGGGCTTGGGAATCGCATCCATGAACGACTGTGCATAACGGGCCATGGCCTGATCGGCCTGCAGATTGGGACGGTCCATGTCCATGCTCAAGCAGACCAGGCCATTGAAATCGCTGTCGAAATGCAGGGGGCAGCGGAACAGGCGCCGAAAGTTGGGCAGTTCCGCAGGCGGCGCATGGGTGAAATGCACCGCCTCGGGCCGCCACTGCGGCCCGAGGACGGCCCGGAAAATCAACATCAGCACCCCCACCGCCATGTCGGTGGACTGGCGAGTGCCGCCAGGAACGTCGGTCATGATGTCCTCGCGGATCAGCGTCAGATCACCGGCATCCTCGATGTGCATGGCCAGGGACTCGTTGAGCAGATGGCGGTACTGCACGATCGAGTTCAGCGCCCCACGCATCGTGGGCTGCTGCATCAGCAACAGGCTGATGGGGCCAAAGTCAGACAGCACGCGGGCCTCGGCCATCAACAGGCCAAAGGTGTCGCAGGCCGCCGCCTGTGCCGACAACTCCAGCAGGCGCACCGCGCTGTTGAGCGGGATCAACTGCGCGCGCACCGTGAGCATCTGCCGCGTGAGTCCCACTTCGCGCAGCAAAGGCTGGGGGTTCAGACCCAGCCGGCCTGCAAGCTCCTCGTAATGCGACAGCACGGCGGCCCGCACCTGCATGGTCTTGTGTGTCGCCTCGGACTTTTGCACGGCCGTCTCCCTGGGGTATTTGGGGGTGTTTCGCGCCGGACAAGGTGCCCGCGCTGTCATGAAATGCTAACAAAAGGTCATGAAATGACAAGCCGAATCCAGGCCCCCCCGCCTAAATTCCTGGCACAGACATTCCATCCTTCCTTTTTTGCACACGGAGACACGCACATGGCAAAAGCCGTCAAATTCGACCAGACCGGGGGCCCCGAGGTCCTGCGCTACCAGGACGTCGCGGTGGGCCGGCCCGGCCCCGGCGAGGTGCGCCTGCGCCATGTGGCCGTGGGCCTGAACTACGCCGACACCTACTTCCGCGACGGCACCTACCCGATTCCCCTGCCCAATGGCATCGGCGTGGAAGCCGCCGGCATCGTCGAGGAACTGGGCGAGGGCGTGACGAATGTTGCCGTGGGCGACCGCGTCAGCTACACCGGCTTCACCAACACCCTGGGCGCCTACAGCACCGAGCGCCTGGTGCCCGCCGCCCCGCTGATCAAGCTGCCCGACGCCATCGACTTCGAGACCGCCGCCGCGATGACCATGCGCGGGCTGACCTCGGCCTACCTGATGCGCCGCATCTACCCGTTCCAGGCCGGTGACTCCATCCTGTTGCACGCGGCCGCTGGCGGCGTGGGCCTGATCGTTGCGCAATGGGCCAAGCTGCAGGGCCTGACGGTGATCGGCACCGTCTCGACCGAGGAAAAGGCCGAGATCGCCCGGGCCCATGGCTGTGACCACGTCATCCTCTACAGCCGCGAGGAAGTCGCCCCCCGGGTGCGCGAGCTGACCAACGGCGTGGGCGTGAACGTGGTGTTCGACAGCGTGGGCAAAAGCACCTTCATGGCTTCGCTGGACTCGCTCAAGCGCCGGGGCCTGATGGTGTGCGTGGGCACGGCCAGCGGCCCCATTCCGGCCTTCGAGCCGCACATCCTGGCGCGCAAGGGCTCGCTCTACCTGACCCGCCCGGCACTGGCGGACTACATCGCCGACCCGGCGGAGAAGGCCGAGCTGGCTGGCGAAATCTTCGGCCACATCGCGGCGGGGCGCATCAAGATCGAGATCCACCAGCGCTACGCCCTGCAGGACGCGGCGCAGGCGCACCGCGACCTGGAAGCGCGCAAGACCACCGGCTCATCGATTTTCGTGATCTGACCCTCCGAAGGAACCATGCGCATTGCCCCCCTGACCTGCGCCATTGGCGCCGAGCTGCACGACGTTCGCCTCGGCGATGCCGTGCGTGACGACGGCCTGTTCCAGGAGATCTACGCCGCCCTGCTGAAATACAAGGTGCTGTTCCTGCGCGACCAGACGCTGGACAAGCTCTCGCGCCAGGAACACATGGCCTTTGCCCAGCGCCTGGGCCCGCTGGAAACCCACCCCATGGTGCCCAGCCACCCCGAGGCGCCGGGGCTGGTACAGATCTACAAGAGCCCCGAGAGCCCCAACGACCGCTACGAAAACGCCTGGCACACCGACGGCACCTGGCGCGAGGCCCCGGCCCTGGGCTGCGTGCTGCGCTGCATCGAATGCCCGGAAGTCGGCGGCGACACCATGTGGGCCAACATGGCGCTGGCCTACGAGAAACTGCCGGACACCGTGAAGGCGCAGATCGAGGGATTGAGAGCCAACCACAGCTTTCACTCCTCCTTTGCCGCCGCCATGCCCGAAGAAAAACGCCAGGCCATGCGGGCGCAGTACCCCGATTCGGAGCACCCCGTGGTGCGCACCCACCCCGAGACGGGCGAAAAGGTGCTGTTCGTCAATGGCTTCACCACCCACTTCGTCAACTTCCACACCAAGGACCGGGTGCGCGTGGGCCAGGACTACAACCAGGTCGGCGGCGCCCTGCTGCAGTACCTGATCAGCCAGGCCACCATCCCCGAATACCAGGTGCGCTGGCGCTGGACGCCCCACAGCGTGGCGATCTGGGACAACCGCGCCACCCAGCACTACGCGGTGATGGACTACCCGCCCTGCCATCGCAAGATGGAACGGGCCGGCATCGTCGGCACCAAGCCCTATTGAAAGGAATCACCCCATGAATTACCTCGACGGCTCGCTCTTTCCTGAAAACCAGCCTCCGCTGGTCATCACCGCCGCGCCCTATGCGCCCTCGTGGATGCCCGCCGACTTTCCGCAAGACATTCCGGTGACGATCGCCGAGCAGGTGCAAAAGGCCGTGGACTGCTACCACGCCGGCGCCACCGTGCTGCACCTGCACGTGCGCGAGCTGGACGGCAAGGGCAGCAAGCGCCTGTCCAAGTTCAACGAACTGATTGCCGGCGTGCGCGCCGCCGTGCCCGAGATGGTCATCCAGGTGGGCGGCTCGATCAGCTTCGCCCCCGAAACCGAGGGCGCCGCCGCCAAATGGCTGAGCGACGACACCCGCCACATGCTGGCCGAGCTGGACCCCAAGCCCGACCAGGTGACGGTGACGATCAACACCTCGCAGATGAACATCCTGGAGCAGTTCGACATCCGCGACATCCAGGGCACCTCGATGGAAGACCCGGTGGTGTTCAATGCCTACAAAGAGATGACCGTGCCCGCGCAGCCCGGCTGGGCCGAGGAGCACATCCGCCGCCTGAGCGCCGCGGGCATCCAGAGCGCCTTCCAGTGCTACAACATCAATAGCTTCGAGTCCGTGGAGCGCCTGATGCGCCGGGGCATCTACAAGGGCCCCTTGGTGATGAACTGGGTGGCGATTGGCGGCGGGATGGACGTGCCCAGCGTCCACCACCTGGCCAATATGGTGCGCGCCGTGCCCGACGGCGCGATGCTCACCGTCGAAAGCTCCATGCGCAATGTGCTGCCCGTGAACATGATGGGCATCGCCCTGGGCCTGCATGTGCGCTGCGGCATCGAGGACAACCTCTGGAACCAGGCGCGCACGGCCAAGATGGGCACCGTGGAACAGATCGAACAGCTGGTGCGCATCGCCCAGGAGTTTGGCCGCCCCATCGCCACCGCGCAGCAGGCCCGCGAACTGCTCAAGATCGGCGTGTTCTACGACACCATCGAGGAAACCCTGCAGGCCAACGGCTTCGCGCCCAACCCGCCAGGCGG
Organism: Burkholderiaceae bacterium; assembly: GCA_028685665.1. Lineage (GTDB taxonomy): Bacteria > Pseudomonadota > Gammaproteobacteria > Burkholderiales > Burkholderiaceae_C > JAQUDN01. The sequence continues at coordinate 13,351 of JAQUDN010000075.1, forward strand.
GCACCAGGGCTTTCTGCGCAAGGCCGCCTGAGACAGAAAACATCCCCCTGAGTCGCTGCGCGCCTTCCCCCTCTCTCGCTGCGCGGGAAAGGGGACGCCGCCAGCGCGGCGGGGCGGCCCTTGCGCGGCGGCCACTGTGCCGGCCACGCCCATTGCATCCACCGTGGAACATTCCCAACGATATATCTCCGATGACAACGGCTTCCCCTCCCACCGTCCTGATCGTTCCCGGCCTGCGCGACCACGTGGACGCGCATTGGCAAACCCTGCTCGCCCAGCGCCTGCCCCGGATCCATGGCGTACCGCCCATGGGGCGGGAGAACCTGGACTGCGCCGCGCGGGTGCAGGCCATTGAACACGCCATGGACAGCATCGACGGTCCCGTGGTGATCGTGGCGCACAGCGGCGGCTGCGTGATGGTCGCGCACTGGGCCCGGGTGACGCGCCATGCCCAGCGCGTGCGCGGCTGCCTGCTGGCGACGCCGCCCGATTTCGAGCGGCCCCTGCCCGAAGGCTATCCCACGCTGGACCAGCTGCAGTCCAGCGGCTGGCTGCCGGTGCCCCGCACCCCGCTGCCCTTTCCCAGCCTGGTGGCGACCAGCCACAACGACCCGCTGGGCGCGCTGGACCGCATCCAGGCGCTGGCCCAGGACTGGGGCAGCGCCATCGAAGACCTGGGCGCGGTGGGCCACCTCAACCCGGCCTCGGGTTTTGGCCCCTGGCCACAGGCCGAGGCCCTGATCGCCCGGCTGTCCTGAGCTTCAGGCAGGGGGCGCCCAGCGGGAGGGCGCTACCCCGAACTGCTGGGAGAACCAGCGCGAAAAAGCGCTGGTTTCCGCAAAGCCCAGCAGGCCCGCAATCTGCGACACCGAGTGGCGCTGGCTTTCCAGGTAGGCCGGCGCCAATTCCCGCCGCACCGCATTGACGATGCCCAGAAAGGTCTCGCCCTCCTGTGCGATTTGCCGGTGCAGCGTGCGCGGACTCACCTTCAGGACCTGGCTGACCTGCTCGATGCTGTTGCGTCCACGCGGCAGCAGCAGGTGCACCGTGCGCCGCACCTCGTGCGCGACCGACTGCAGGCCACGGCGGGGCTGCAGCTCGATGTACTCCTGGGCGTAGCGCGCCATGGCAGGATCCGAGGCCGGGTTGACGCGGTCCAGGTCGGACTTGTCCAGCACCAGGCCGTCGAACTCGGCACCGAACTCCAAAGGCGCCCCGAACAGGCGGCGGTGGAACTGCACCTGGGCCGGCGCCGGATGCGCAAAGTGCACGCTGCGGGGCCGCCAGTCCGGCCCCAGCAGGAAGCGGCACAGCGACAGCGTGGCCCCCAGCGCCAGCTCCACCCGATGGCGGCCCGGCTGCGTACGGCCCGTGAGCAGCTTGACCTCGACCATCGCCAACGCGCCATGCTCGCTCAGGTGCAGCAGCACCGTATCGCTGATCAGGTGCCGGTAATGCTGCAAGGTGCCCA
>JAQUDN010000246.1 GCA_028685665.1 Burkholderiaceae bacterium
CACCGAGGGCTTTGCCACGGCCTTGCAGGCTTTGGCGCCCCGGGTGCCCTCGCCCCACCCCGAGGGGCGCGCAGCGGCGCGGGCGGTGGTGGAGCGGGTGTACGGCTGGGACTCGATTGCGGCGGCGCTGCAGCCTGCGCCCGCAGCGGCGCAGGCGGCCGACTGAGCCGATGGCCAGGGCGACTGAAGCGATGGCACCGCACCTGCGCCCTGCCCGGCCCTTGCAGGACATCCGGGCTTTGCTGGTGATGGGCGGCGAAGACCGCAAGCGCTGGCCGCGCAGCCGGGCGGCGCTTGCGCATTACCAGGCCTGCGTGGCGGGCGGCGGGCCGGTGCCCTGCTTGATCGTCACGGGGGGCGCGGAGGCCCGGCATGCGGGCCGCTGGGCCAGCGAGGCGGCCTGGATGGCGGAGTTTCTGGAATCCGAAGGCGTGCCCCCAGAGCACCTCTGGCGCGAGACCCTGGCCCGCAATACGCTGGGCAATGTGGTGCTGGGCGGTGCGTTGGCGCTGTGGCGGGGCATTACCGTGACCGAGCTGGCGCTGGTGTCGGACGATTTCCACCTGGGGCGCTGCCGCCAGCTGTTCACGCGGGTGTTTGGCCATGCGCCCACTGCCTGCCTGGGGTCGGGCGACCCAGGCAGCGCCTGGCTGCGCCTGCGCGAGCCCTGGGCCTATGCCGTGCAGGCGCGGGCTTTGCACCGGGCCGGGGTAGCGCCCGGCGACTGGCAGGCCCATTTTGATTTTCTGAACCTGCGGGCCGCGCGCCCGCCTTTGCCATGAAGAGCCAGAACATTGCCCATATCCCCGCGCTGGACCACCTGCGCCTGCTGGCGGCGCTGCTGGTGTTTGCCTTCCACGTGTTCCATTTCTATTTCGGGCAATGGCAGCCGGCGCCCTATGCGGCCGGGCTGGGGCTGGTGGTGGAGGGGCATACCGGGGTGGCACTGTTTTTTGTGCTGTCGGGCTTTTTGTTCATGTCGATCGCCCTGCAGGGGGGCGAGATCCGCTATGCGGGCTTTGTGCGCAACCGGTTCTTGCGCATTTTTCCGCTGTTCGTGTTCTTTTTCTACATCGCGATTTCAGTGGGGCGCGATGAGTTTCGGGCGGCGGATGTGCTGTACCTGTTCTTCTCGAACATCGGGCTGGCGCCCACGTCCAACTCGTTCATCACCGGGGCGGCCTGGACGATTTCGGTGGAGTTCACGTTTTACCTGGTGTTTCCGTTCCTGGCGCGCTTTGTGCGCGAGGAGGGGCTGGGCTATTTGCTGCGCCTGATCGGCTTGATGCTGCTGGTCAAGCTGGCGGCCTATGGGGTGTCGCAGCGGCCCACGCACATGTTCTATTCGACGCTGGTGGGGCGGTTCGACCAGTTCCTGTGGGGCATGGCGGCGGCGGTGCTGTGGGCGCAGCACCGGGAGTGGTTCGAGCGCCAGGGGCGCTGGGTGCTGCCCCTGGGCCTGGTGCTGGCCTGGGCCGCCACGGCCTGGCTGGCGCGCTATGCCAGCCACTTCAAGCCGGAACCCCGGCAGGCGGCCTGGGTGGTGTGGGGCACGGTGGAGGCCCTGGTGTGGTCGGTGGTGGTGCTGGGCTACCTGGGCGCCCGCGTGCGCTGGCCGGCCCCCGTGGCCCGTGCGCTGAGCCTGGGCGGCACCTGGAGCTATTCGTTTTACCTGTGGCACGGCCTGCTGCTGTACGTGGCCCAGCGCTACCTGGGGGTGTGGACGCCCTTTGGCAGCGTGGCGCTGAACGCGCTGGCCAACTTTGCCCTGCTGCTCCCCCTGGCCCTGGGGCTGGCGGCCCTGTCTTATGCCACGATCGAGCAGCCCTTCCTGCGGCTGCGCGGGGGGTATGTGAACGCGGCCAGGACGGAATAGAAAGGGCCCTCAAAAGTCTGGGCGGGTGGCGGCTTCGGGGTAGAGGTCCGGAAAAAGAACCTGGAGGCCGTCCAAGGGAAATCCGATCCGCAGCTCGCCACGATGGGAATCGCTTTGGAGCAAGCCATCGCTGAGCAGGCGGGACACGGTTTTGCGGGCGGTGCTGGGGCTCAGGCCGGTCATCTGCACAAAGTCACCCCGGCTGACGGGACCGGTGGCCAGCACATGCAGCATCGGCAGCACGGCTTCGCGGCGGTAATCGGACTCAGGGCGTTCTTGTGCACGCAGGTGCAGGAGGGCCGTGAGCCGCTTCTTGAGGGTGTCGGGGGCCAGCATGCTGGTCATGAAGCTGACCTGGTCCTGGCACACGGCAATGAAGAATCGGCACCATTCGTACAGCATTTTTTCGCTCAGATTGCCGCGCCCATCCAGCGCACCCTGGCGGGCCATGTCGGCCTCGGAAAGTCGCAGGTAATAAGTGTCTCGCTGGCGTGCCAGCCCTCGGTTGGCCGACCACAGCCCGCCGGTGAGCCGGAACAAGCTCGCATGGAGTTGCAAGCGACAGGCCCTGCCATTGCCATCCAGAAACGGATGGACCCAGATCAGCCGGTGGTGCGCACTGGCTGCGGCGATCAGGAGGTCGTCCCAACCCCAGGGCTGAACGTACACCGCATCGGCACGCTGCAGAAATGCCGCAATGGCCTCGGGGGGCGGTGGCTCATGCCGGTAAACGGCCACCTGCTTCTGGCGCCAGGCCCCAGGAAGGACGAGAGCGCCTTCTTCTGTGGTGCGATCGGCTTCGTCCAGGCGGGTGTAGAGCGCTTCGTGGGCCGTTTGCAGCATCTGGCTGCTGAAGCGCTGGCTTTCCGTAGCGGGGGACGCTTCCAGCACCTTCTCGGCCTCGATATGGGCCATCGCAATCCGCTGGCGTTTGGCAATGTCCGGCGTGTGCGAGAAGTTCTGGTGCAGGGCTTTCTCGATGTGGACGGGGTGCGTGCTTTGCCCCTCGATCCGGTTCGAGTAGTAGGAGTTCATGGCCCGCACCAGCTCCACCAGTTCCCGCCGCGTGGCAGGCGCCAGTGCGCCTTGCAGCTTGAGCGATGCCTCCACCACGGGCCGTGCCTGCTCCACCAAGCGCGACCGATAGGTCTGGGGCAACAAGGGTTCGAAGTGCGCTGGATGGTCGTAGTGCGCGATGGTGGGCGGCATGCAGAAAGCCTCAAAAATGGGGATTTATTGGCGGTTGGATTGGCGGTTTGATTTCAAGAAAAAAACCAGCAAAAACAAGAGCTTAAACCACTATATTGAAAATCCGTTGGCGGTTCTTCTGGCGGTTGAATCGGCGGTTGCACAAGCCCTTGCCGGTATAGGATCAAAACGGGCCTGGAGGCCCTGGATTCGGGCGCAATGCGCTCCTCAAACAGGAGCGCCTCACGTGGCGGGCCAGGGCAATCGCATCTAAATTGAGAAGGTAAGCTGGTGCAAAGTGTAGGTCTGTGAACCGAACTGAGCCTGCCCTTGAACCTGCTGCAACTGCTCCAAAAAATTCCCGATCCTCGCTTGCAGCGCACCCGCCGCCACGAACTCATCGACTTACTGGCCATCGCCCTGTGCGCCACCATCGCAGGCGCCGACAACTGGG
>JAQUDN010000247.1 GCA_028685665.1 Burkholderiaceae bacterium
ACCGCCAACATCGACGAAACAGCCTACTCCTTCTTCAACACCGGCACCTCGTACTCCGGCCCCACCGTGGGCGGCGTGGCGGCGCTGATGCTGCAGGCCAACCCCAACCTGGGCTTCCGCGATGTGTCCACCATCCTTGCACTTACGGCGCGCAAGGTGGGCACGCAGGCCACCAACCAATACGTCACCAACGGCGCCACCACCTGGAACCTGGGCGGCATGCACCACTCGGACGAGGGCGTGGGCTATGGCCTGGTGGATGCCACCGCCGCCGTGCGCCTGGCCGAACAATGGACGCCGGCAGCCGACGCTGCCACGCGCGGTACGGCCGTCAACTGGAAGTCGGTCAGCGGCAGCAATGTGGCCCAGACACCGCTGAACATTCCTGACAACGACAACAACACGGGCCAGACCGTTACCGTCGCAGTGAATGCCGCCACCACAGCAGATCGGATCAGCATCGAGCGGGTGGAGTTCGAGTTGGACCTGGGGGCCACCAAACCGCAGGAACTCAGGGCGGTCGTGACCTCACCATCAGGCACCAGCGTGGTGTTGTTTATTGAACCTCGCGCCAACGATTCCTGGCCTGGGGTCTTCAGCATAGGCTCATCGGCCTTCCTGGGTGAGAAGGTCGAGGTTGCCAACGGCAACGGGAACGGCAGCTGGACGCTCAAGCTCTACGACACGGTGGCTGGCACCATGAACGACGCCACATTCAAGTCCCTGAAGATCAATGCCTGGGGCTCGGCTGTCACAGCCGACGACCAGTACACCTTCACCCGCGAGTACACCACCAGCAACGGTAGCTTGAGCGACACGAATGGCGGCACTGACACCCTCAACGCCGCCGCCGTGCACAAGGCCGTCACGCTGAACCTGGTGACGGGGCAAACGAACAGCATCGGCAACGACACAGACACACCGGGAACCTTCACCATCGCCACCGACAACGTGATCGAAAACGCCATCGGCGGGGGCGGCAACGACTCCATCACCGGCAACAACGTAGCCAACCTGCTCAAAGGCGCTTGGGGCAACGATACGCTGGTCGGTAACGAGGGCAACGACACGCTGGTCGGCGGCATCGGCCAGGACAACCTGACCGGCGGCGCGGGCAATGACGTGTTTGTCATCACCGAGCTAGACGCCACAGCCGCCACGGTCAGCTTCTTGGGCGACACGATTGCCGATTTCTCCAAAGTGGACGGCAACACCGACAAGCTGCAGATCGATGTCACGGCGCTCAGCCGCCTGGTGGGTGGCACCTGGGCTGGCAACACCGCCGGCCTGACGGGCTACGCTGGCGACCAAGGAACCTCCGCGCTGGTGAACGGCAGCGTTGCGACAGCGGCCTTTGCCCAGCTGCTCTACAGCAATGGCGTGCTGTCGGTGGACATCGACGGCACGGGGACCGCGGCTGCGGTCACCCTCGTTACCCTGACCGGTGCGCCGCAACTGACCCTGAGCGACTTCAGTTTCACAGGAGCCTCCCTGGCTTGACGTCAGCGTCCAGGCGGCATGCGGTCGCCTGGAATGGTTGCTCCTGAAATAAGAGCTTCCACCCCTCGCAGGGATTGGGCTGGGAGTGGTTTCCACTCCCAGCCCCTTACCGGCGCGACGGCCCTCTACGGCTCTCTTCGCCGGAACCCGTGGGGCATTTTCCGCGGCCCGTTTCGTTTTCCCATGCCCATCGGGCGATTGCATGCGTTCTTCCCACCGTCACCCCTTTGCCCCTGGCGTCATCACGAGCCTGCCCAGCCGCACTGCCGGCCTCCAACGGCTCCGCCCTGCGGGCCTGGTTCTCTCGCTGGCCGCCGTGGGGGGCCTGCTATGGCTCACTTTCCTCTGACTGTCAGGGTCTCGGCATGCGCGCTGGCCAGCCGGTGCACAAGCCGGCCAGCAGCCTGGCGCGCGCCTGAGCGCAAGCTCACGCAGGTGCGCTGCTGCGGATCAGGTGGTCAAACGCACTCAGCGCGGCGGTGGAGCCGGCGCCGGCGGCGATGACGATCTGCTTGTAGGGCACGGTGGTGCAGTCGCCGGCGGCGAACACGCCGGGCAGGTTGGTGTGGCCCTTGGCGTCGATCTCGATCTCGCCAAAGCGGCTGAGCGCCACGGTGCCTTGGAGCCATTCGGTGTTGGGCACCAGGCCGATCTGCACGAACACGCCTTCCAGGGGCACCAGGTGCTCCTCGCCGGTGGCGCGGTCCTTGTATTTCAGGCCATTCACCTTGCCATCCGCACCGGTGATTTCGGTGGTCTGGGCGTTGGTGTGGATGGTCACGTTGGGCAGGCTTTGCAGTTTTTTGACGAGCACGGCGTCGGCCTTGAGCTGGTCGGCAAACTCGACCAGGGTCACATGCTGGACGATGCCGGCCAGGTCAATGGCCGCCTCGACGCCGGAGTTGCCCCCGCCGATCACCGACACGCGCTTGCCCTTGAACAGGGGGCCATCGCAGTGGGGGCAGTAAGCCACGCCCTTGTTCCGGTACTCGGCCTCGCCGGGCACGTTGACGTTGCGCCAGCGGGCGCCGGTGGACAGGATGACGCTCTTGGCCTTGAGCACGCCGCCGTTGGCCAGGTGGACTTGGACCAGGCCACCGGGCGCGGTGGCGGGCACCAGCTTGTCGGCGCGCTGCAGGTTCAGGATGTCCACGCCGTAGGCACGGGTCTGGGCTTCGAGGGCCGCGGCAAACTTGGGTCCATCGGTTTCGAGGACGGAAATATAGTTTTCGATCGCCAGGGTGTCGTTGACCTGGCCGCCAAAGCGCTCGGCGGCCACCCCCACGCGGATGCCCTTGCGTGCGGCATACACGGCGGCGGCAGCGCCAGCCGGGCCGCCACCGACGATCAGCATGTCGTAGGGCTCTTTAGCGCTGAGCTTGGCCGCCTCCTTGGCGGCCGCGCCGGTGTCGAGCTTGGCGACGATTTCTTCGAGCAGCATGCGGCCGGCGCCAAACACTTCGCCGTTCAGAAAGACCATGGGCACGGCCATGACGTTGCGGCGGGTGACTTCGTCCTGGAAGGCGCCGCCCTCGATCACGGTGGTGTGGATGCGCGGGTTGCGGATGGCCATCAGGCTCAGGGCCTGCACCACGTCAGGGCAGTTGTGGCATTCCAGGCCCATGTAGACCTCGAAATTCAAATCGCCTTGCAGCGCGTCGATCTGGTCGAGCACCTCCGGCTCCACCTTGGGCGGGTGGCCGCCAGTCCACAAGAGGGCCAGCACGAGCGAGGTGAATTCATGGCCCAGCGGCAGGCCGGCAAAGCGCAGGGGCTGGGTGGCACCCGGGCGCTGCACGGTGAAGGAGGGCTTGCGGGCGTCCTGGCCGTCGGTGCGCAGGGTGATTTTGTCGGCGCGCAGGCTCTGGATGGTTTCCAGGAGGCTGCGCATGTCGCGGGACAGCTCCGAATCGTCCAGGGAGGCCACCAGCTCGAACGGCTGCGTCACGCGCTCCAGGTAGGCGGCGAGTTGGTCTTTGAGGGCTTGGTCGAGCATGGCGGCTTCCTTTTGCTTTGT
>JAQUDN010000248.1 GCA_028685665.1 Burkholderiaceae bacterium
ATCGGATCTGGTGGCCCCAGCCCACGTCGGTCTTGGTGTCTTCGAGCTTTTGCTGCTCTTCCTGCCGCTTGCGCATCTCGTAGTCATAAAGGCGCGAGCGCAGGCGCTGCCAGGCGATGTCCCGGTTGCCGTGCTGGCTGCGACCGTCCTGGCACTGCACCACGATGCCCGTGGGCATGTGTGTCAGGCGCACGGCCGAGTCGGTCTTGTTGATGTGCTGGCCGCCGGCGCCGCTGGCGCGGTAGGTGTCGGTGCGCACATCGGACGGGTTGATGTCGATCTGGATCGAGTCGTCGATCTCGGGATAGACAAACAGGCTGGCAAAGCTGGTGTGGCGACCGCCCGAGCTGTCGAACGGGCTCTTGCGCACCAGGCGGTGCACACCGGTTTCGGTGCGCAGCAGGCCGTAGGCGTATTCGCCTTCGACCTTGATGGTGGCGCTCTTGAGCCCGGCCACGTCGCCCGGGGTTTCTTCTTCGACCGTGGTCTTGAAGCCCTTGCGTTCGGCGTACTTGAGGTACTGGCGCAGCAGCATGCTGGCCCAGTCGCAGGCTTCGGTGCCCCCGGCGCCGGCCTGGATGTCGACGAAGCAGTTCAGCGGATCGGCTTCGTTGCGGAACATCCGGCGGAATTCGAGTTCTTCGATCAGCGGGCTCAGTTTGGCGGCTTCGGCTTCGATGGTCAGCAGGCCGGCTTCATCGCCTTCTTCCTTGCTCATCTCGAAGAGTTCGGCGTTGTCGGCCAGCTCGTGGGTGAGCTTTTCGAGCGTGAGCACCACGCCGTCGAGCAGCTTCTTTTCCTTGCCGAGTTCCTGTGCCTTCTTGGGGTCGTTCCAGACGCTGGGGTCTTCCAGCGAGGCGTTGACGGTTCTCAGGCGTTCAAATTTGGCATCGTAGTCAAAGATACCCCCGTAACTCTTGGGTCCTGGCGGCCAGGTCCGAGAGGGTGTTGCCGATCTGGTTGATGCGTTCTGCGTCCATGGTCTTTTCCTGGGGGTTCTGTGAAATAACCGGTGATTTTCTCATGGCGCGTGTGACGCACGGCCCAAGGGCCCTGCGGACCCGTGGCGCCGCGGGGCTTGCAGGGCCGCAGCCGGGCTTGGGCGCGCCGGAAAATCAAAAAAGAGAGCAGGATGCGCACGCCTGCAAAGGCCTAGAGGCCTGTGGGGTGTGTAGCCCTATGCGGCCGAGATGAAGGCTTCGATCAGCCCTGCGACGGCTTCGGGCTGGTCATGGTGCAGCATGTGGCCGGTCTCCGGAACCTGCGCCGTGCGCACATCGCGCACCTGGGCCAGGCGTTCCTGGAAGTCTTCCAGGGTGTACTGCCCTTTCCACCACTGGCCCAGGCTGTCGTCGCTGGCCACGACGGCCAGGGTCGGGGCGGTGATGGCGGCGTAGAGGGCCCGCAGTTCATCGGCGCGGAACAGCTGGGCGCTGGTGACCTTGTGCGCCGCATCGCCCAGGATCTTCCACTGGCCCTGGGCATCGGGCTGCGCCCAGTGCCGGGCCAGCCAGAGGGCCTTGTCCGGTGCCAGGCGCGGGTTGGTCTTGACCAGGCGCTGTGCCACGCCCTCCACGCTGTCATAGGCCTTGAGTGCCATGGCGCCCTGCTGGAGCTGCTTGATTTCGTCCATCCAGCGCGCATAGCGTGCCGGTGCCTGTTCCGGCCGGGTGGCGGGCAGGCCAAAGCCTTCCAGGTTCACCAGCCGGTGCACCCGCTGCGGGCGCACGCCGGCATACATCATGGCCACATTGCCGCCCATGCTGTGGCCCACCAGGTCCACCGGCTGGTCGGGGCTCAGGTGGTCCAGCAGCTGGTCCAGATCGGCCAGGTAGTCGGCAAAGACGTAGTGGTCGCAGGGGCGGGGCGGGTGGCTCAGGCCAAAACCGCGCCAGTCGGGGGCCAGGATCTGCCGCCCTGCCACGAAGGCGTCCGAGAACGCATCGACGACGAACTGGTAGGAGGCGCCCACGTCCATCCACCCATGCAGCAGCACCAGCGGGCGTTGGCCTGGGCGGGCCTCACCCCAGGAGCGCAGGTGGGTGTTCAGCTCGCGCACAGAGAGGAAGGTGGAGGTGCAGGGGCGGCGTGGTAAGTACATCGGCGCATTATTTCCGAGCCGCTGCGCTGGCGCTGTCAAGCACCGGACGCACGCCAGGGCGCGCGGGGCGCTTGCGATGTTGCCGTCATGTCCTTATGCGCTGGCTGCGGGGTCGGGGCCCGTACACTGGGTTTCATTTTTTGGAGGCTTCATGAACAAGATCCCCTTGGGCCAGAGTGCGCTGCAGGTCACCCCCATCTGCCTGGGCACCATGACGTTCGGCGAACAGGTCCAGGAGTCCGATGCCCATGCCATCCTCGACCGTTCCTGGGCCCGGGGGGTGAACTTCATCGATACGGCCGAGATGTATTCCGTGCCCGCCCGGGCGGAAACCTTCGGGTCCACCGAGTCCATCATCGGCCGCTGGCTGGCCAAGAACCCCGGGGTGCGCGACCAGCTGGTGCTGGCGACCAAGGTGGCCGGCCCTTCGCGCGGCATGCCCTGGGTGCGCGAGGGTAAGGGCATGAGCCCGGCCGATATCGTGGCTTCGTGCGAGGGCAGCCTGCGGCGCTTGCAGACCGACGTGATCGACCTCTACCAGATCCACTGGCCCGAGCGCCATGTGCCGGCGTTTGGCATTCGCTACTACGACCCTGCCAAAGAAACCTCCCAGGTCTCGATCCACGCGCAGCTCGAAGCCCTGGCGGGGCTGGTCCAGGCGGGCAAGGTGCGGTATGTGGGCCTGTCGAACGAGACGCCTTATGGCGTGCACGAGTTTGTGCGCCTGGCCGAGCAGCATGGCCTGCCGCGCGTCGCTTCGGTGCAGAACCCCTATTGCCTGATCAACCGGACCTATGAGAACGGGCTCGACGAAACCTGCCACCGCCTGGGCGTGTCGCTGCTGGCGTATTCGCCGGTGGCGTTTGGCCTGCTGACCGGCAAGTACGACGACAGCGGCATCGAGGGGCCTCTGGCTCCCCGGGGCGCGCGCATCGCCACCTACGAATCGGTGCGCAAGCAGCGCTGGGGCCGGCCCGAGGCGCTGGCCGCCGCGCGCCGCTACAACGCGCTGGCCCGGGCGCACGGCTTCACGCCCACCCAGCTGGCCTTGGCGTTTTGCTACCAGCAGTGGCAGGTGGCCAGCACCATCATCGGCGTGACGTCGCTGGCGCAGCTCGACGAAGACCTGGACGCCTGGGGCACCACGCTCTCGCCCGAGCTGCGCGCTGCCATCGACGCCCTGCATTGGGAATTGGGCAATCCCGCCCTGTGAGCGGGGTGGTGAGGGTTTAATCAGCCTCCAGGGTAAGCGGGGTCTGCACCAGTAGCTATCATTTTTGTCAAAATAGACGGCTTTCGGGCAGCCCCTTCTTTCCTGGATTTCCGACGCCATGGCCAAACAAGACAGCAAGACCCCGCATGTCAGCGAAACCCCCGCCACCCAGATGCTCAAGGCACACCAGGTGGC
>JAQUDN010000076.1 GCA_028685665.1 Burkholderiaceae bacterium
GTGATCTTTGGTTCTCCCGATGCAAACCCCCGCTACCCGGACCGCCCGTTGGTGCCTCCAACCGTATTGCTCAATCCCGTCATTACGCCACTGGGCTGCGAGGAGGAGGAAGACTGGGAGGGGTGTTTGTCCGTCCCAGGGTTGCGTGGCAAGGTCCCCCGTTGGTCGCGCATCCGGTATGTCGGGTTCGACCCTTACGGCGATCCTATCGACCGCACGGTCGAGGGCTTCCACGCCCGGGTCGTCCAGCATGAGTGTGACCATCTCATCGGAATGCTCTATCCCATGCGGGTCAGGGACTTCCGCCAGTTCGGGTTCACGGACGTGCTGTTTCCTGGGATCGAGGCTGCGCAGGACGACTGAGCCGGGTTTTGTCCACCCGGCTGCCGTCCAGGGTCAGGCGGTGGACAGCTCCTGCAGCAATTCGGTCTCGATCTCGATCTGCCGGGCGTTGTTCTGGAGTTCCGGCCCCTCCAGCAGAAACATGTCTTCCACTCTCTCTCCAAGGGTGCTGACCTTGGCCAATTGCACGCTCAGGTGGTGCTGGGCCAGAATGCGCGCCACCACATAGAGCAAGCCCGCGCGGTCGCTGGCGGAGATCGACAGAATCCAGCGCTGCGCCTTGTCGTCGGGGCGCAGCATGATGCGTGGCGCGATGGGAAAGCTCTTGACCCGGCGCGAGACCCGCCTGCGCGTGGGTTCCGGCAACTCGCCCCCCTGCTCGATGACGCGTACCAAGTCGCTTTCGACCATGTTCGTCATTTCGCGGTAATGGCTGTGCTGGCTGGAGGCCACGACTTGAAAGGTATCGAGCGCGTGGCCGCCATGGGTGGTGTGAACGCGGGCGTCGAGGATGCTGAAGCCGGCGCGGTCGAAGTAACTGCAGATCCGCGCAAACAGGTCTGCCTGGTCGGGCGCGTAAACCATCACCTGCAGGCCTTCGCCTGCCAGGGACTGCCGGGCACGGACCAGGGGTTGTTTCGTGCCCACATGGCGTGACAGATGCCGGGTGTGCCAGGCGATGTCTGCCGCTTCATGGCGCATGAAGTAGCTGACATCCAGTGTTTCCCACAGGGCCTTGTGGGCCTCAAATGGCAGGGCGCTGAGCGCCAGCAGCACCAGGGCCTCGCGCTTGCGGGCTTCGATTTCGGCGGCTGCATCCGGTGCCCGCCCACCGAGCACGCGCAGGGTGGCGCGGTAAAGGTCGTCCAGCAGTTTGCCTTTCCAGGCATTCCAGACCTTGGGGCTGGTGCCCCGGATGTCGGCTACCGTGAGCAGGTACAGCGCCGTCAGGTAGCGTTCGTTGCCAACGCGTTGGGCAAAGGCGGCAATCACATCGGGGTCGCTGAGGTCCTCTTTCTGGGCAATCCGGCTCATCGCCAGGTGTTCATGGACCAGAAACTCGATCAGGCGTGCCTCGTCGCGTGCCACCCCGTGCTGTCGGCAAAAGCGCCGGGCTTCGATGGCCCCAATCTGTGAGTGGTCGCCGCCGCGGCCTTTGCCGATGTCATGGAACAGGGCCGCGATGTACAGGATCCAGGGCTTGTCCCACCCCCCCGCGAGCTGCGAGCAAAAAGGGTACTCGTGCGCATGTTCGGCCATGAAAAAGCGCCGTACATTGCGCAGCACCATCAGGATGTGCTGGTCGACGGTGTAGACATGGAACAGGTCATGCTGCATCTGTCCCACGATGCCTCGGAAGGGCCAGAGGTAGCGTCCGAGCACCGAGGTCTGGTTCATCAGCCGCATCGCATGGGTGATGCCGGACGGTTGCTGCAGGATCTGCATGAAGGTCCTGCGGTTGACCGGATCGCGGCGGAAGGCCGCATCCATGACGCCGCGTGCGTCGTACAGCGCCCGCAAGGTCCGGGGTGACAGGTCCTTCAGGCCCACCGTGGTCTGAAAGAGCAGAAAGGTTTCCAGGATGGCGTGGGGCTCGCGCCGGTACAGGTCGTCGCTGGCGACATCAATCAGCCCGGCCTTTTCGTTGAACCGGGCGTTCAGGGGGCGGGGTTCGTGGCCGCAGGGGGCCAGCCGTTCCTCGATGTTCAGCAGCAGGATCTGGCACAGCTGCGAGACGGCTTTGGCGGCCCAGTAGTAGCGTCGCATCAGCGTTTCGCTGGCGCGCATGGGCAGCCTGGAGCCGTCCTGGGCTTGGGATTGGTAGCCGAACCACTCGGCCACGGTGGTCTGCAGGTCGAACACCAGGCGGTCTTCATGGCGGCCGGCTGCGGCATGCAGGCGGGCCCGCACCAGGCAGAGCACCGCTTCGTTGCGCTCGATCTGTTGGACTTCGAAGGCCGTGGCCAGGCCGTTGGCGGCCAGCTCTTTCCAGTCGCGGCCCAGCCCCGCGGCACGGGTGACCCACAGAATCATCTGCAGGTCGCGCAATCCTCCGGGAGATTCCTTGCAATTGGGTTCGAGCGCATAGGGCGTGTTCTCGTATTTGTTGTGCCGTTGGCGCATTTCCAGCGTTTTCGCCACCAGAAACGCCGGCGGGTCCATTTGGGCCTGGAAGCGCTGGGTGAACGAGGCGAACAAGGCGGGGTTTCCGCAGATCAGGCGCGACTCCAGCAGCGACGTTTGCACGGTCACATCCTGCGCGGATTCCGCGAGGCATTCCGCCACCGTGCGCACGCTGGAGCCAATTTCGAGGCCGGCATCCCAGCAACTGCCGATGAAGCTTTCCAGGCGATTGCGCAGCAGGTCGTCGTCGGCCGGGGCTGGTCCGTCGTCGGGCAGCAGCAGCAGCACATCGACATCGGAATACGGAAACAGCTGGTCCCTGCCAAAGCCGCCCACGGCCACCAGGGCCAGTGCTTCAGGCAGCTGTGCGCGCTGCCACAGTTCCTGGAGCAATTTCCCCGTCAGCGCCGAGAGCTTGCGCAACAGGACCCGGATACCGCGTGTGCTGGCCCCCGTGACGCGCAGCGAAGCCAGCAGGGCATTTTTGTCGCTGCGGTAGGTGGTGCGCAGGGTTTGGAGTTCAATCATGGGCGATAGGGATGGGGCCGGAACGCGCCGGGCAGGCGCCGCGCGGGGCTCAGGTTTTGGTGGCCTTCACGAAAGAGGGCAGGGGGGGCGAACCCGCAGAAAGGGTCAGGACCTCGTAACCCGTTTCTGTGACCAGGACCGTGTGTTCCCACTGGGCCGACAGGCTGTGGTCCTTGGTGACGATGGTCCAGCCATCGTTGCCGAACTCTTTGACCTCGCGGCGGCCGGCATTGATCATGGGTTCGATCGTGAAAATCATGCCGGGCTGGAGTTCATCGAGCGTCCCGGGGCGGCCGTAGTGCAGGATTTGGGGCTCTTCATGGAATTTCTGGCCGATGCCATGGCCGCAGAATTCACGCACCACCGAGAAACCATGGCCTTCGGCGAACTTCTGGATGGCGTGTCCGATATCGCCCAGGTGATTGCCCGGCTTCACCTGCTGGATGCCGAGCCACATGGCGTCAAAGGTCAGGGCGCACAGGCGCTTGGCGGCAATCGATCCTTCGCCAATGAGGTACATGCGGCTGTTGTCGCCGTACCACCCATCCTGGGTGATCACCGTGACATCTACGTTGACGATGTCCCCTTTTTTCAAGGGTTTTTCGTTCGGGATGCCGTGGCACACCACATGGTTGACCGAGGTGCACAGCGAGGCCGGGTAGGGCGGATAGCCTGGCGGCTGGTAGCCGACGGTGGCTGACACCGTGCCTTGCAGGGCCATGCATTCTGCCGCGGGGCGGTCGATTTCCTGGGTGGTGATGCCGGGGGGGATGGGAGGGGCGATGTAGTCCAGAACCTCGGGGGCCAGGCGGCACGCCAGGCGCATGCCGGCAATGTGGTCGGCGCTTTTAATGGTGATGCTCATGCCTGAATTATCCCATCGTGTGTTTGTGGGGGGCTGGGTGGCCGAATGGCCCTGGCCCCGCCCGGTAAAATGCGGGCTTGCAACCCCAGCCGCCCGCTGATGCACCTCTGCCCCTGTGACGGGTGGCGGGTGTCGAACAGTCCGGGTGGTTCTGTCCACCGATTCCTCCCATCTCCCACAGGCCGCTACCGTGACCCTGCACATGACCACGCTGGCGGGCGGCAACGCCCTCAGCAACTTCCGCGCCCAGCAACTCCAGCCTGCCCTGGAAGCCATTCATCCCAAGATCACCGGCATTGCCGCGCGTTTTGTCCACCTGGTGGCCACCGATGCCCCGCCCAGCGCCGAGGCACAGCAGCGCCTGGCGGCTTTGCTGACCTATGGCGATCCCTATGCCGGCCCTGAAGACGGCGCGGCCATCGTGGTCACGCCCCGCCTGGGCACTTTGTCGCCCTGGGCGTCCAAGGCCACCGACATCGCGCGCAATTGCGGCATCGCCATCCGCCGCGTCGAGCGCATCACCGAGTACCGCATCGTGCTCAAGGCCGGTCTGCTGGGCAAGGTGCCCGAGCTGACCGCGGCGCAGCGTGCGCAGATGGCCCAGCTCTTGCACGACCGCATGACTGAGTCGGTCGTGTCCGACCGGTCTGCCGCTGCGGCCTTGTTCACCGAACTTCAGCCGGCCCCCATGGAGCAGGTGGACGTGCTGGGCGGCGGGCGCGGGGCCCTGGAGGCGGCCAACACCCGGTTTGGCCTGGCCCTGGCCGACGACGAGATTGACTACCTGGTCCAGGCCTTCACCGGCCTGCAGCGCAACCCCACCGATGTGGAGTTGATGATGTTTGCGCAGGCCAACAGCGAGCATTGCCGCCACAAGATCTTCAACGCCCAGTTCACCATCGACGGCGTGGCCCAGGACAAAAGCCTGTTCGGCATGATCCGCAACACGCACCAGCTGGCGCCGCAGCACACCGTGATCGCGTACTCGGACAACGCCTCGGTTATGGAAGGCGGCGTGGTTGAGCGCTTTGTGGCCAAAATGGCCTCTGAGGCAGGTGCAGCAAGCGCGACAAGCTATGAAAAGAGTAGCGTCACCCAGCATGTGCTGATGAAGGTCGAGACGCACAACCACCCCACGGCGATTTCTCCCTTTCCGGGCGCCTCGACCGGCGCGGGCGGCGAGATCCGCGACGAGGGCGCCACGGGCCGGGGTTCGCGCCCCAAGGCCGGCCTGACGGGCTTTACCGTGTCCAAGCTCTGGGGCAGTGACTTCGGCAAGCCCGAGCACATCGCCAGCCCGCTGCAGATCATGACCGAAGGCCCGCTGGGCGGCGCTGCGTTCAACAACGAATTCGGCCGCCCCAACCTGGCCGGCTATTTCCGCGAATACGAGCAGCACGTGGGCGGCGTCGATCGCGGCTACCACAAGCCCATCATGATCGCCGGCGGCGTGGGCACCATCGATGCCCAACTGACGCAGAAGATCGAATTCCCGGCCGGCTCGCTGCTGATCCAGCTGGGCGGTCCTGGCATGCGCATTGGCATGGGCGGCAGCGCCGCCAGCTCGATGGCCACCGGCACCAATGCCGCCGAGCTGGACTTTGACTCGGTGCAGCGCGGCAACCCCGAAATCGAGCGCCGTGCCCAGGAAGTCATCAACCACTGCTGGGCGCAAGGCACGCACAACCCCATTCTGGCCATCCACGATGTGGGCGCGGGCGGTTTGTCCAACGCGTTTCCGGAACTGACCAACGACGCCGGCCGTGGCGCCCGCTTCGACCTGCGGGCCGTGCAACTGGAAGAGTCGGGCATGTCGCCCAAGGAAATCTGGAGCAACGAAAGCCAGGAGCGTTATGTGCTGGCGATTGCCCCCGCGTCGCTGGCCCAGTTCCAGGCTTTCTGCGAGCGTGAGCGCTGCCCCTTCGCCGTGATCGGTGTGGCCACCGAAGAGCGCCAGCTGGTGCTGCACGACCCCGCCGCCACGGCGCAAGACCAGAAGCTGCCCGTGGACATGCCGATGAACGTGCTGCTGGGCAAGCCGCCCAAAATGCACCGCGACGTCACCACCGTGCAACGCAGCTTCGCTCCGATCAACCTGACCGAAGTGCCCTTGCAAAAGGCCGTGATCGAGGTGCTGGCCCATCCCACGGTGGCCTCCAAGCGCTTCCTGATCACGATCGGCGACCGCACCGTCGGGGGCCTGAGCCACAGCGACCAGATGGTGGGCCCCTGGCAAGTGCCTGTGGCCGATTGCGCCGTGACCCTGGCCGATTTCAAGGGCTTTGCCGGCGAAGCCATGAGCATGGGCGAGCGCACCCCGCTGGCCGCCATCAATGCCCCCGCCTCGGGGCGCATGGCGGTGGCCGAGGCCATCACCAACCTGCTGGCCGCTCCCATCGAGCTGCCCCGCGTCAAGCTCAGCGCCAACTGGATGGCCGCCTGCGGCGAGCCCGGCGAGGATGCGGCCCTGTACGAAACCGTCAAGGCCGTGGGCATGGAACTGTGCCCGGCCCTGGGCATTTCGATTCCCGTGGGCAAGGACAGCCTGTCGATGCGCACGCAATGGAGCGACGGCGCCGACAAGAAGAAAGTGACTTCGCCCGTCAGCCTGATCGTCAGCGCCTTTGCGTCGCTGGCCGATGTGCGCAGCACGCTCACGCCGCAACTCGATGCCACCGAGGAAGACACCACCCTGGTCCTGATCGATCTG
Source organism: Burkholderiaceae bacterium (assembly GCA_028685665.1). Taxonomy (GTDB): domain Bacteria; phylum Pseudomonadota; class Gammaproteobacteria; order Burkholderiales; family Burkholderiaceae_C; genus JAQUDN01. Next base: position 6,570 of record JAQUDN010000076.1, read on the forward strand.
GGCAAGGGCCAGGGCCGCATGGCCGGCAGCATCCTGGGCCAGGTCCTGGACCAGAGCGGCGATGAAGTGCCCGACCTGGACGATCCACAGGACCTGGTGAACCTGGTCGCGGCGGTCAACGCCCTGCGCGCCCAGGGCCAGATCCTGGCCTACCACGACCGCAGCGACGGGGGCCTGCTGGCCACCGTGGCCGAAATGGCCTTTGCCGGCCATGTGGGCGTGGCCTTGAACGTCGATCTGCTGGTCACCGAAGGCGACGGCATCTCCGACAGCCGTGCCGAAGTGGGCGATGCCAAGAACTGGGCTGGCCAGGTCAGCGCACGCCGCGAAGAACTCACGCTCAAGGCCCTGTTCAACGAGGAGTTGGGTGTGGTGCTGCAGGTGCGCACCGCCGAGCGCAACGAGGTCATGCAGACCCTGCGGACCCATGGCCTGTCCAAATTCAGCCATTTCATTGGCAAGACCCGTCCCGCGGCCTCTTCGATGGCGGCCGGCAAGGGCGAATTGCAGATCTGGCGCGATGCCAAGCAGGTGTTTTCTGCCACGCTGTCGGACCTGCACCAGGTGTGGGACGCGGTCAGCTGGAAGATCTGCCAGCAGCGCGACAACCCCGCCACGGCCGACGCCGAGCACGCAGCGGCTGGCGAGGCCTCCGACCCCGGCATGCAGCTGGTGCTGGGCTTTGATCCTGCGGACGATGTGGCCGCGCCGTACATCCATCTGGCCCGCCCCAAGGTGGCCATCCTGCGCGAGCAGGGCGTCAATTCCCATGTCGAGATGGCCTACGCCTTCACCGAGGCCGGTTTCGAGGCCTTTGACGTGCACATGACCGATCTGCAGACCGGTCGCGTCAAGCTCGAAGACTTCAAGGGCGTGGTCGCCTGCGGCGGCTTCAGCTACGGCGACACCCTGGGGGCCGGCATCGGCTGGGCGCGCTCCATCACCTTCAATCCCGTGCTGGCCGCGCAGTTCCAGGGCTTCTTTGGCCGCAGCGACACGTTTGGCCTGGGCGTCTGCAATGGCTGCCAGATGTTTGCCGAACTGGCCGACATCATTCCGGGGGCGCAAGACTGGCCGCGTTTCACCACCAACCAGAGCGAGCGCTTCGAGGCCCGCCTGAGCCTGGTGGAAGTGCTGGAGTCCCCGAGCCTGTTCCTGGCCGGCATGGAGGGCAGCCGTTTGCCGATTGCCGTCTCGCACGGCGAGGGCTATGCCAACTTCAAGTACCGGGGCAATGCCGCCAAGGTGATTGGTGCGATGCGCTACGTCGACCACCAAGGGGCCGCCACCGAGCAGTACCCCTTCAACCCCAATGGCAGCCCGGGCGGCCTGACCAGCGTGACCACGGCCGACGGGCGTTTTACGGCCATGATGCCGCACCCCGAGCGCGTCTTCCGCAACGTCCAGATGAGCTGGACTTCGGGCGACCGCAGTGCGCTGAGCCCCTGGATGCGTATCTGGCGCAATGCGCGCAAGTGGGTCGGTTAAGCACCCAGCGCCTGCGTTAGCTATCAAAAAAGGAGCTTCTGAGGCTTGCTGGGCAAGCTTCAGAGGCTTTTTTTATGCCTGCAGGTTTTGCGGGCCAACGCCCCGGGTGGAGCGGGCTGTGGTGCGGGCACGACAGGGGGCGCGCGCGCAGGGCGGGGGATGCCGTGAAGTTTGATCTGGGGCAATACCGGCGGAGCCGGGCCGCACTGTAATCGGATCTGCGGGGTTGTTCCCGTTCCGTTCTATCGAGTGCATCATGAAAAAGAATCTACTGGCAGTGGCTGTTCTGTGTGGTCTGGCGTCGGGTGCTGCGGTGGCGCAGCCGGCAGAGGGGCCCTGGATGGTGCGTGCCCGTGCCGTGCATCTGGACAGCGTCAACAAGGATGGCACCGGCCTGGGCCTGGCGATCGACAACAAGACCTTGCCCGAAGTCGATGTGTCCTATTTCTGGAGCAAGAACCTGGCTCTGGAGCTGGTGTTGACCGTGCCGCAAAAGCAAACGGTGAGCGCAGCGGGCGCGGTGATCGGCCATCTCAAGCACCTGCCGCCTGCGTTGCTGCTGCAATACCACTTTGATGCGCCCGGTTTCAAGCCCTATGTCGGTGCCGGCCTGAATTACACCCGATTCAGCCAGGTAAACCTCCCCAAGGGCGTGGACATTGAGCGCAACAGCTGGGGCCCGGCCTTCCAGGTGGGGGTGGACATTCCCCTGCAGAAGAACCTGTACCTGAACCTCGATGTCAAGAAGGTCTATATCCGCACCGATGTCAGCGCCGGGGGCGTGACCTTGGGGGCGTTCAAGATCGATCCCGTGCTGGTGGGCGTGGGCTTGGGCTGGCGTTTCTGAGCCCGGTGCGCTGCCCTGGGGCAGCGCTGGTTTTTGCGATCTCCAAGGTTTGAGGCGGGTGCATGCACCCGCCTTTTTTGTCTCTGAGGGCCTTGCCTCAGAGGCGTTTTCAGGGGGTTTCAGCGGGCTCGCTGTCCTCCCGCCCCTCCAGCCGCTGCATGTTGTCGAGCAGCTTGAGCAGGTAGTGCAGCGAATGCACGATGTCGCCGTTCGAGAAATCCGCCAGCGCCTGCTCGTAATAGGTCTGGATTTTCGGCAGGGCATGCACTTCCCAGACCTCCCGCCCGTGCTCCGTCATGCGGACCAGCCGTGAACGCCGGTCCCGCCCATCGGCCGCGCTGTGCACATGCCCGTCACGTTCCATGCGGCTGACCAGGCCCGACAGGTTCTGGCGGCTGACCATCAGGTAGCGCGCCAGATCGCCCATGCTCATGCCCCCTTGGGCTTCAGACCGTGACAGTGCTCCCAGCACCGCCCATTGCTGGGTGGTCAGTCCTTCGTCCTCGACGGCCTTGGTGCCGGTTTTATGCAACATGTTTGCGCATTGATAGAGGCGAAAGAACAAGCGATTTGCCAGCTCCATGCGCAGCATTGCGGCTTCTTTGTTAGGGTTAACCATGGTTATTTGCGTGGGTCAGTGCTTGAAAATCAACGGTGAAATGCTTAATATAAGACAACATGTTTACCTAAGTGCGTGGAATGCACGGCAGGTAGCGCATGGCAAACCCAACTGATGATGGAGAACAAGATGCCTCAATTCGACGGAAAAACTGTGATTGTGACGGGTGGTGGTGGCGGGATTGGTGGAGCCACCTGCCGCCGTTTTGCGCGGGATGGCGCCCAGGTCGCCGTGTTCGACATGCATCTGGGAGCGGCCGAAAAAGTGGCGGCCGACATCCGCGCGGCCGGTGGCCAGGCGCAGGCATTCCACTGCGACATCACCGACCGTGCCGCCGTCGATGCCGCCGTGGCGGCCACGGAGGCCCAGCTCGGTCCGGTGGCCGTGCTGGTGAACAACGCCGGCTGGGACATTTTCAAGCCCTTCGTCAAGACCGCGCCCGCCGAGTGGGCCAAGCTGATCGACATCAATCTGACCGGCGCGCTGCACATGCTGCATGCCGTGCTGCCCGGCATGGCCGAGCGCCGGGCGGGGCGCATTGTGAACGTGGCTTCCGATGCCGCGCGTGGCGGTTCGTCGGGCGAAGCGGTCTATTCCGCCTGCAAGGGCGGCCTGGTGGCCTTGTCCAAGACCCTGGCCCGCGAACATGCCCGCCAGGGCATCACCGTCAATGTGGTCTGCCCCGGCCCCACCGACACCGCCTTGCTGGCTGGCGTGGCCGAAGGGGCCCGCGATCCGGCCAAGCTGATCGAGGCGTTTCGCAGCGCCATTCCCCTGGGCCGACTGGGCCAGCCCGATGACCTGGCGAATGCCATCGTCTTCTTTGGCAGCGACGACGCGTCCTTCATCACCGGCCAGGTCATCAGCGTGTCCGGCGGCCTGACCATGCACGGCTGATCGGCCTCTCCATTTCCTTTGCATTGCGAGAAAACACCATGAACTTTGAAGACATCCTGTACGAAGTGCGCAACGGCGTGGCCTGGATCACGATCAACCGTCCCGACAAGATGAATGCCTTCCGTGGCACGACCTGCGACGAACTCATCAAGGCCCTGAACAAGGCCGGCTACGACCGCGACGTGGGCTGTATCGTGCTGGCCGGCGCCGGCGAGCGGGCGTTCTGCACCGGCGGCGACCAGTCGGCCCACGACGGCAATTACGACGGCCGCGGCACCATCGGCCTGCCCATGGAAGAGCTGCACACCGCCATCCGCGACGTGCCCAAGCCCGTGATCGCCCGCGTGCAGGGCTTTGCCATCGGCGGCGGCAATGTGCTGTGCACCATCTGCGACCTGACCATTTGCTCCGACAAAGCCATCTTTGGCCAGGTCGGCCCCAAGATGGGTTCGGTGGACCCCGGCTACGGCACCGCCTTCCTGGCCCGCGTGGTCGGCGAAAAGAAGGCCCGCGAGATCTGGTACCTGAACAAGCGCTACTCCGGCCAGGAAGCCGTGGACATGGGCCTGGCGAATATCTGCGTGCCGCACGACCAGCTGGACGCCACCGTGCAGGAATGGGCCGAGACCATCTGCGAGCGCAGCCCCACGGCCATCGCGATTGCCAAGCGCAGCTTCAACATGGACACCGCCCACCAGGCCGGCATTGCGGGCCTGGGCATGTACGCGCTCAAGCTGTACTACGACACCGAGGAGTCGCGAGAAGGCGTGAATGCGCTCAAGGACAAGCGCAAGCCCGAGTTCCGCAAGAACGCCAAGTAATCCTGTCGATAGGACCCCGAGCCATGCCCGCAGATGCCCTCCAATCCGCCGAGGTAGTCTGGCGCCCTGACGCCCCTACGGTGGCCAACGCCAACCTCACCCGCTTCATGGAGGCACTCGGGGTCGACAGTTTCGAAGCCCTTAATCAACGCGCCAGCCGCGATCCGGCCTGGTTCAACGGTGCGCTGATTCGCTTTCTCGACTACCAGTTCGAGCAGCCCTACCAGCAGGTGCTCGACCTGGGCCAAGGCCTGCCTTTTGCCCGCTGGTGCGTGGGCGGGACCACCAATGTGGTGCTCAACTGCATTGACCGGCGCCGCGGCACGCCGCGCTACACCGAACCGGCATTGGTCTGGGAAGGAGAAGACGGCACCGTCACCTCCTGGACCTTTGCCGATCTCGACCGCGAGACCAGCCGGCTCAGTTGGGGCCTGCGCCATTTGGGCCTGGGGCGTGGCGACGTCGTGGGCATGTTCCTGCCCAACCTGCCGCAAGCGGCTGCGGCCATGCTGGCGGTGGCCAAGATCGGCGGCATTGTGTTGCCCCTGTTTTCCGGTTTCGGGGCCGATGCCATCGCCCAGCGCCTGAACGATGGCCAGGCCCAAGCCCTGATCACGGTCGATGGCTCTTTGCGGCGCGGCAAGCCCGTGGGGGCTAAGGCGGTGGTCGATGAGGCCCTGCCGCATTGCCCCGGTGTGCGCCACGTGGTGGTCCTGGGCCATCTGGCCGCTGAACATGGCTGGCAAGCAGGGCGCGACCACTGGTGGCACGACATCACTGCCGGCGCGCCCGAAGACTTCACGGCTGTGCCCACCGAGGCGATGCCGGCCGACGATCCTTTTCTGCTGATGTTCACCTCGGGCACCAGCGGCAAGCCCAAGGGCGTGGTGCACACGCATTGCGGTTTTCCGATCAAGACCGCGCTGGATCTGTCGATCTGCATGGACCTCAAGCCGGAGGACCGCTTTTTGTGGATGTCGGACATGGGGTGGCTGGTCGGTCCGATCCTGGTGTTTGGCGGCCTGATGGTCGGCTCCACCGTGGTGCTGGCCGAAGGCGCACCCAATTACCCGCAACCCGACCGCCTTTGGCGCCTTATCGAGCGCCACCGGATCTCGTACTTGGGTTTGGCACCCACGGTGGCGCGCCTGTCGATGTCGCTGGAGGCCGAAGCGTTCGCTCAGATCGACCTGTCCTCCTTGCGTGTCATCGTCTCCACCGGCGAGCCCTGGACCCCCGAGGCCTGGGATTGGACCTTCGAGCGCGTCGGCAAAAAGCGCGTTCCTTTGCTCAATTACTCCGGGGGCACCGAGGTGGGCGGAATCCTGACGGGGACGGTGATCCATCCGCTCAAGCCCTGCGGCTTTGCCGGCCCGGTGCCGGGCACGGGCGCGGATGCGGTCGATGCCGAAGGCGCCAGCCTGGGCCCCAATGTCACCGGGGAGCTGGTGATGCGCAGCCCGAGCATCGGACTCACCCGGGGGCTGTGGCAGGACCGCGAGCGCTACCTGCAAAGCTACTGGTCGCGCCTGCCGAACCTGTGGGTGCATGGCGACTTTGTGAGCCGCGATGCCGACGGGACCTGGTATGTGCATGGCCGTTCCGACGACACGCTCAAGATCGCCGGCAAGCGCACCGGGCCGTCCGAGATCGAGGCGCTGCTGATGGCCACCGGCTTGCTGCTCGACGCCGCAGCGATCGGCGTGCTTGACCCGGTCAAAGGCACGGCGGTGGTCTGTGTGTGCGTTGCGCGCCCGGACACCGTGCTCGATACCGCCGCCAGCCGCTTGTCGGCCGCGGTGGTGTCCGGACTGGGCGGGGCCTTTCGACCGGCCCAGGTGGTCTTTGTCCAGGACTTGCCGCGCACGCGCACCCTGAAAGTGATGCGCCGCGTGGTCCGCTCCACCTGGCTGGGAGAAGACCCCGGCGATCTGAGCACCCTGCTCAACCCGGAGTCTGTGCAGTCCATTCATGCGCAGCGAACAGCGCAAGCGGCCCCGTCCTAGGGCGCCTGTTCCTGTCTTGCGCATCCCCTTTCATCCCTGCGATACCGAAGCGCCCCGCGAGGGCGTGAACCACACCCCCCAAGCCCTTGGAGAAATTGCCATGAATCCGTACATCGACGAAGACCTGCAAGCCCTGGCCGAACATGCGCGCCGCTTTGCCACGGGGCGCGTAGCCCCCGGCTTTCTGGAGCGCGACAAGACCCGCGTGCTCGACCGCGCCCTGTTGCGTGAAATGGGTGCCATGGGTTTCATTGCCCCCGAGCTGCCGGAAGCCTTGGGCGGCCAGGGCATGGGCTGTCTGGCCGCCGGGGTGATCCACGAGGAAATCGCCCGCGCCGACCTGAGTTTTTCCTACCTCAATCTCCTGGCCTCCTTGAACGGCCAGATCCTGGCCGACCACGGCCAGCCCGACGTGGTCCAGCCCTGGCTGCGCAAACTGACCCAGGGCGAAGCCATCTGCGCAATTGCCCTGACCGAACCCCGGGGCGGCTCCGACGCCGCCAATCTGCGCCTGCGCATGGAGCGCGATGGGGACTTCTACGTGATCAACGGCGAGAAAACCTCGATTTCGGCAGCCGATCAGGCCGATATTGCCGTGGTGTTCGGCCGTACCGGCTCGCCTGAATCGGCGGCCCACGGGGTGACGGCGGTGCTGGTGCCGATGGACACGCCCGGCGTCACCACCAACCGTTTCGACTGCCATGGCCAGCGCGCGATTGGCCGGGGCTCGATCTTCTTCGAGAACGTCCGGGTGCCGGTCAGCCACCGGCTGGGCGACGAGAACAAGGGCTTCGTGCAGGTGATGCAGGGCTTTGACTACTCGCGCTCGCTGATCGGTCTGCAGGTGCTGGCCGTGGCCCGCGTGGCGTTGGAAGAAACCTGGGAATACATCACCCAGCGGGAAGCGTTTGGCAAGCCGCTGTCGGCCTTCCAGGGCGTGACCCATCCGCTGGCCCAGTTCGACACCGAGATCGAAGGCGCCCGTCTGCTGTGTCTGCAAGGCCTGTGGCTCAAGGACAAGGGCCTGCCGCACACCGCCGAGGCGGGCATGGCCAAGTGGTGGGGCCCCAAGCTGGCCTACGACGCCATCCACCAGTGCCTGCTGTGCTACGGCCATGGCGGTTACGACCGCGGCCTGATGGAGCAGCGCCTGCGCGATGTGCTGGGCTTTCAGATCGGTGATGGCACGGCCCAGATCATGAAAACCATCATTGCCCGTGTCCGCGCAGGGCGCAAATTCGTCCCGGCCTGAGCCGGGGAGCCCCCCGGCCAGGGGGGCCGACCCGGCCGGGATGTTCCATTCAACGACGCAAAAATAAAGGAGACACACCATGGAATTCGATGCTGTTCTGTTGCCCCCCCGCCGTGCCCAGCGCGTGGCCCAGGGTTTCTGGCATGACCTTATTCATTAATAAATCAATTTTATCAAGATTTACCCTAATACTATTATTATTATTTGGAACAGCAGCTTTTTTAGAAGAAGCATCATCTTCATCTTCTTTTACTCTTTGT
>JAQUDN010000249.1 GCA_028685665.1 Burkholderiaceae bacterium
AATCACGCAAGCTCCCGTCAGCGTCGCGATATCGACCACGGCCGCAGGCTTGAAGCGCGCGGCATAGGTCAGCGCGTCGCACAGCACCAGCCGGCCCTCGGCATCGGTGTTGAGCACCTCGATGGTCTGACCGCTCATGCTGGTCACCACATCCCCAGGTTTGAGCGCGCGGCCATCGGGCATGTTCTCGCAGGCAGGGATCAGGCCCACCACATTCACGGCAGGCTGCAGCTCGGCCAGGGCACGGAACACCCACAGTACGCTGGCGGCACCGCACATGTCGAACTTCATCTCGTCCATTTCCGGGGCGGGCTTGATCGAAATCCCCCCCGTATCGAAGGTAATGCCCTTGCCCACCAGCACCACCGGGGCCTGGCTCTTGGCAGCGCCGTTGTAGCGCAACTCGATGAAGCGCAGCGGCTCCTCGGAGCCCCGGGCCACCGCCATGAAAGACCCCATGCCCAGACGGGCCACCTCGGCGGGGCCATGCACCTTGCACTGGATGCGCGGCTGGCGCGCCAGCGTCTTGGCCGCCTCGGCCAGCAGGGTCGGGGTCGCATGGTTGGCCGGCCGGTTGCCCCACTCGCGGGCAAACTCCACCCCGGCCACCATGCCGACCGCCTGGGCAAAGGCCTCGGCCACGGCATCGGCGTTGAGGAGCCCCACCACGACACGGTTCAGGGTGCGGGCCTCGGCCTTGGGTTTGGTGGTGGTGTAGACATAGCTGGCATCGGCCACCGCCTGGACTGCGGCCCCCACGGCGGCGCCGTCGGCAGCCGCAGAAAAACACAGCACGACGCGCAGGGTGTGGGGCGCCTTGAAAGCCGACGCCAGGGGGGTCAGCGCCTGGCGCACAGCCCGGGCCGAGCCATTGCCAATGCCTGCCAGAACCACCCGGCGCGCGCCCATGGCCGGAGGCTGGTACAGGTGCAGGTGCTTGCCGGGCTTGGTGTCGAGGTCGCCCGCCTTGAGGGCCTGGGCGGCCAGCGTCGACAGCCCATCGGTTCCGGGCTGGAAGCCTTCGGGAACCAGCAAAACCAGCAGGTCGCACTTTTCAGCCGCAGCCGACTTCAAATCCAGCGTCTTGAGATCAAAGTTCATAATCGGTGTTTTCCTTCGAGCCAATGTTATTCGATTCATCCATTCGCAAGGAGCTGGCGCGCAGCTTCGGCGCGACCCTTGTGGTGCTGGTGACGGTGGTCATGACCATGATGCTGATCCGCACGCTGGGCCAGGCCTCGCGGGGCAGCGTCAGTCCTTCGGACGTGATGCTGGTCATGGGCTTTACCGTGCTGGGCCAGTTGTCCACCATCCTGAGCATGAGCCTGTTCATCGCGGTCGTGGGGGTGCTTTCGCGCATGTACCGAGACAGCGAAATGGTCATCTGGTTCGCCAGCGGCCAGGGGCTGGCCCGTCTGCTGGCCCCTCTGCTGCGCTTTGCCTGGCCGGTTCTGGCCGTGATCGCCGTGCTGTCGCTGGGCGTCTTGCCCTGGGCCAATGCCCAGATTCAAGAGCTCCGGACACGCTATGAGCAACGCAGCGATATCGACCGGATTGCCCCTGGAGAGTTTCAGGAATCGGCCAACGGCAGCCGGGTTTTCTTCATCGACAAGGAAAGCCCCGACCCGCAGGCGGCCAATAACGTCTTCATTGCCGCCACAGACGGCCCCCGCGAGTCGGTGACCTCGGCCCGCAGTGCGCGTTCGGAAATCCAGAACGGCGAGCGCATGGTGCTCTTGAGCCAGGGCCAGCGCCTCGAATCGTCCCGGACCGCGCCGGAACTCAAGGTCAGTGAATTTGCCGAATACGGTTTGCGCATCGGCGATGCCCCCCCTAGTGCGGGCGGCGAAATGGCGATCAAGAACCGCCCCACCTACCAACTGCTGTCGCAAGCCGCTCCAGCCGCTCAGGCCGAACTGAGCTGGCGCCTGGGACTGGCCCTGGCCGCGATCAATTTTGTGGTGCTGGGGCTGGCCCTGGCCGTGGTCAATCCCCGCGCAGGGCGCAGCAGCAGCCTGTTCCTGGCGCTGTTCGCCTTCATCGTCTACAACAACCTGATGAACCTGGGCCAAAGCTGGATCGAAGCCGGCAAGCTGGGCCTGGTGGGCTTCACGGTGCTGTTGCACGGCGGCACCTTGCTGCTGGGCTTGCTCGTGCTGACCCTGCGCCACTACCAGTGGAGTCCCCGCCAGTGGTGGACTTCACGGAGCGTGCCATGAAAACCCTGCGCCACCTGATCTACCGCGAAACCCTGGCGGCCGTCGCCTTTGTCTCGGTCGGCTTCCTGTCCCTGTTCTTCTTTTTTGACCTGGTGGATGAACTGCGCTGGGTCGGGCGCTCCGGCGCCAATGGCTACCAGCTGTCCCATGCGCTCTTGTTTGTCGCGCTGAGCATTCCCAACCACCTTTACGAACTGCTGCCGATCACGGTCCTGATCGGCACCATTTTCGTCATGGCCCGGCTGGCCCAGAGTTCCGAATTCACCATCATGCGCACCAGCGGCATGGGGCCTGGGCGCGCCCTGGGGACCTTGCTGGCACTGGGCGGCTTTTTTGTCGTGCTGACATTTGCCGTCGGCGACTACCTGGCGCCCCTGACCGAACGCACCGCGCAGGCCATCAAGATGGGCCACCTGGGGCGCATGACGACCGGGGCCACCGGCGCGTGGCTCAAGGAACGCCAAGGTGACCATTCCTTTGCGGTCAATGTGCGCGCCCTCACCCCGGAAGGCGGCATGCTCGGGGTGCGGATCTTCGAATTCGACGGCCAGGGCCGCCTGGTTTCCCAGATCCACGCGGCGGGAGGCCGTTGGGGTACCGAGGGGGTGTGGGAATTGCAGCAGGTCGAACACAGCCGCTTCGCGGCGCCGGCGGGCAGCGATGCCCGGGTTGAGCACCTCCAGGCGCCCAGCCTGCAATGGCCCACGCGCATCAGCGCCGATATGGTGTCGGCTTCGGTGCGCAAGCCCGAAAAAATGGCCACCTATGATTTGTTCCAGTACCAGCGGCACCTGAACGCCAACGGCCAGACCGCCCAGCGCTACGAAATCGAGTTCTGGCGCAAGGTCTTCTACCCCTTGAGCTGCCTGGTGATGGTGGTGTTGGCGCTGCCGTTTGCCTACCTGCACTTTCGCTCCGGCGGCATTGCGGCCCAGGTGTTTGGTGGCGTGATGGCGGGGATCAGTTTTTTCCTGCTGAACAACGTCTTCGGCTATGCCGGCAACCTGCAAAACTGGTCCCCCTGGATCACGGCGGCAGCGCCGGGGTTCATCTACTCGCTGCTGTCCCTGGCGGCCCTGGGCTGGCTGGTGGTACGGCGCTAACTCTTCCTCTCCCATGACCCCTTCGCACACGCAGGCCATTGTCCTTTTTTCCCACGGTTCCCGGGACCCGCTCTGGCGCGCCCCCATGGAGGCCGTGGCCCAGCGCATCCGGGCCCTGCAGCCTGAGCGGCCCGTGCACAGCGACTATCTGGAGCTGTGC
>JAQUDN010000077.1 GCA_028685665.1 Burkholderiaceae bacterium
GGCCTGCACGGTGTTCATTGCGCGCCACTTCCCCGGCTCCCAGTTCAGCTTCATGTCGGGCGTAGGCATGGGCGTGGGAGGCCTGGGCCTGTTGTTTACGGGCACGCCGCTGGCCTGGCTGGTGCAGCACAGCAGCTGGCGCAGCGGGTTCGCGCTGCTGGCCGCCCTGTCGGCGCTGTCGTGGCTGCTGATCTGGCGCTGCGTGCACGAACCCGCCCTGCCCGGCCCCGAGAAAACGCGCGAGCGCTGGGGAGTGGCCGTGCGGCGCTTTGGCACGCTGTTCGCGCTGCCGCACACCCTGGGCATCTTGCTGCTGGGCATGGTGGGCTACGCCTCGTTCCTGGCGCTGCGCGGGCTGTGGATTGGACCCTTGCTGATCCAGCGCTATGGCTTTTCCCTGGTGGAAAGCGGCAATGTGGCGCTGGGGATGTCGCTGATCTCCCTGTTCGCCCCGGCCTGCTTTGGCCGCCTGGACCCCGGCCCGGCCCGCCGGCGGCGCTGGGTGGTGAACCTGTCGCTGCTGGTGTCCGGCCTGTACCTGTGCATCGGCCTGGTCCACCAGGCCGGGCTGAACCTGGTGCTGGTCTTCAGCCTGTCGATCCTGTCGGGCTACTCGGTGCTGCAGTATTCGGATGTGCGCTCGTCCTATGCCCCCGACATGACCGGGCGCGCCCTGTCGCTGTTCACGATGTCCATGTTCCTGGGAGTGGGCCTGATGCAAGGCCTGACCGGCTGGGTGGCGGCCTGGGCCCAGGCACAGGGCCTGGATGCCTTCCAGGCGGTGATGCTCAGCATCGCCGGCCTGTTGGCACTGGGCTCGACGGCTTTTCGTTTTTTACCGGTTTCGCCCTGGCTGCAAAAAAACGACTGAAATCAGGCTCAAAGGCTTATCAGGCAAGCGCTTTAAGCTATTGATTAAAGAGCACTTATCACCCAAGATCCGTGCTGGAGCCGTCTCCGCGGTAAAGCCAGGGCACATCGAGCAAGCGTGCACCCAGCCAGCGCAGGGACAGATCGCGCGCCCAACGCACCGGGCCGGTGGCGTGAAAAATGCGTCCATTGCGCTCGGCCCGGGCCTGCACCCGCGCATTGCGCTGCCAGCGGTTGAGCGCGTAGCGGCGCAGCCGCAGCGGCACCTCCAGGTCGTGCATGGCCAGCGCGTGCTGCAGTTGGGCCGCATCCTCGATGGCCATGCCAGCCCCTTGGGCCAGGTAAGGCCGCATCGGATGGGCCGCATCACCCAGCAAGGCCACCAGCCCCTGGGCCAGGGCGTCGGCGCTGCGCACCGGGGGGCGGTCGCACAAGGGCCACAGACGCCAAGCCCCCCCGGCTGCCGCCACGCCCTGCACCAGGTCCTGCAAGGCGCTGCAGGTGCCCGCCAGGGCGGTCTGGAGGTCGGCGGCATGGGCGGCGTGGTCCCAGCTGTCCAGGGGCTCGGGCGTGGGGCCCTGCACGATGAGAACCAGATTCAGCCACTCCCCCCCCCGCACGGGGTACTGCACCGCGTGCAGGCGCGGCCCCAGCCAGGCCGTGACCTGCTGCGAGCGCAAGGCGCTGGGCAGCGCCTTCTGCGACACCAGGGCACGGTAGGCCAGGTGGCCCGTCACGCGCGGAGGGCCATCGCCGAGCAGCTGGGGGCGAATGCGGCTCCACAGGCCATCGGCCCCGATCAGGGCATCGCCCTCGACCTCCTTGCCCCTGCTGGTGCGCACGGTGAGGGTCGCGTCGGCCTCGGTGAAGCCCTCAATGGCCTGGGCCAGGTTCAGCTGGACCTGGGGCAGATCGGCCACGGCGTCCCGCAAGAGCCCGTGCAGGTCGGCGCGGTGGAGGGTGACGTAGGCCGCGCCATAGCGCTCGACGGCCGAAGCCCCCAGCGGCAGGGCCGCCAAGGCACGGCCCGTCCGGGCGCTGCGCACCTGCAGCTGCGGCGGCACGCAGGCCACGTCGTACAGCGGCTTGTGCAGCCCCCAGGACTCCAGGTGCCGAACCACGTTGGGGCCCAATTGCACGCCGGCACCGACCTCGCTGAACGCGGCGGCGCGCTCGTACAGGCGCACGTCCCACCCTGCACGGGCCGCCCCCAAGGCCGCCGCCAAGCCCCCAATACCGCCTCCGGCAATCAATACCTGCTTTCTCATACCGATATTGTGCCCGGCGCCCGAGGGGGCCTCGAAAGACCCGGGGCACCCCGCCCGATTCAGGTCAGCGCGTGAATCGACGCCATATTGCGCAGGGTTTTTACAAGACCCCCTCGGGAAAACACCGAGCGTCCCGGCGGCGTTCTCCCGAAAAGGCCGCGGTGCAAATGCCCGCGTCTATTTTGGAAACCATTCCTCCTGAACCGCGGAGAGAAGACTTTCTCAACGCCCATGAAAAAGTCCGCCGAAGCGGACTTTTTCATGGAAGGCGGGGAATCAAATCACGAAGAGTTCGCGATTTTGATTGGCAATCCATTTGGGAGCCTTGCCGCGCCCGGTCCAGGTTTGGCCTGTGGCGGGATCACGGTATTTAGGTGCCACCTTGGTGCCGGCACTGGCGCTGCGGGTGCGGGTGGATGGAAAGACGTCTTCCACCGTGAGACCAAACTCTGCCACCAGGCCCCGGACCTGGTTCAGTGCCTGGGCCATTTCACTGCGGCGGGCTTCACCGATTTGCTGCTCCAGGGCTTCACGTTGCTGCAACAGTTCTTTGAGATTGGACATGGTGTGAAAGGTTAAAAATAAATCAGACCTTCATTATAGGAATCTCTCAGCCCATTCAAGGAGTTTCGACGAAAAGTTACGTCCGAAAAAGAAGTGAATGCATTCCAATATCGCCACACGGGCAGAAAGAGTTCATCCCACGGCCCCACCTGCGGCCTCGGACCGGGCCAAAACCTTGTCGATGCGCCGTCCGTCCAGATCCATCACTTCAAATATCCAGCCGGCACAGGCAATACGTTCGGCAACCGCTGGCAAATGCCCGGATTCTGCCAATAAAAGGCCGGCCAAGGTGTTATATCGGCCACGCGCTTCATCGGGTAAATCCCGAATGGCCAGACGGGCTTTCAATTCCGTGACGGGCATCAGGCCATCGAGCAGCCAGCTGCCATCCTCGCGCTGCGTCGCCCAGGCGTCGGCTGCGGCCCCGGGTTGCAATTCACCGGTAATCGCTTCGAGCAAATCGCGGGGGGTCATGATGCCCTGCACGACGCCATATTCGTCCACCACGAAAATGATCCGGCCGGAGCGGGCACGGAACTGGTCGAGCAACTCCATGCCACTGAGGGTTTCCGGCAGAAAAACGGCCGCCTGCACCTCGTTCTCGATCGGGCCCAGGGTCTGGGGACCCAGTTCCAGCAGGCGCGCCACGCTGATCACCCCCACCACATCGTCCAGCGAGCCCCGGCAGACGGGGTACCAGGAATGCGCGCCATGGGCACCGCCCGTGCCGGCGCGGCGCAGCCCCTCCACCACGGTCAGGCTGGCGTCCAGCCACTGCACATCGGCCCGCGGCACCATCAGGGAGGTCAGGGGGCGGTCATCGAGGCGAAAGACGTTCTGCACCATCTGGTGTTCATGGTGCTCGATCACGCCCGCATTGCGCCCTTCTTCCAGGCTGGCCACGATTTCTTCCTCGGTGACCGCACGGCCCGCGTCGTTGTTGACCCGCAGCAGCCGCAGCACCGCCTGGGTGGACACCGACAGCAGGCGCACAAAAGGCTTGGCCCCCTGGGCGACCCAGGTCATGGGCCGGGCCACCAGGCGGGCCACCGTCTCGGGGTACAACTGGCCAATCCGCTTGGGCACCAGTTCGCCGAACACAATGGTGATGAAGGTGATGGCCGTGACCACCACCGCCGTGGCGGTGACGCTGGCCGCCCCCTCGGGCATCCCCCAGGCCTGCAGCCACAGGCCCAGGGCCGCACTGAAGGCCGCCTCACCCAAAATCCCGTTGAGCATGCCGATCGAGGTGATCCCCACCTGCACCGAAGACAGAAACTGGGTGGGGTTGTCCAGCAGGTCCAGCGACGCCTGTGCCCCCTTGTCGCCCTCCTCGGCCATGGCTGCCAGGCGGGACTTGCGGCTGGAGGCCAGGGCCATCTCCGACATGGCAAAAACGCCATTCAGCAAGGTGAGGAAAGCAATCAGCAGAAAATCCATGAAACAGGCAATGAGAAAAACACAATGGCACTTTACTGTATTGGCGATATCCAGGGCTGCCACGATGCCCTGGAACGGCTCTTGAGCGAGATCGGTTTCTCACCGAGCCGCGACACCGCCTACCTGCTGGGGGACCTGGTCAACCGCGGGCCGGGTTCGGCGGCCGTGCTGCGCCGCTGCATGGCCCAGGACGGTGCGCTGCAGGTGCTGCTGGGCAACCACGATCTGCATTTGCTGGCGGCCGCCCACGGGGCGCGCAAACCCTCGCGCCGCGACACCCTGGCCGATGTGCTGGAGGCCCCCGACCGCGCCGTGCTGCTGGACTGGCTGCGCCAGCAACCGCTGGCCCGCCAGCACACGCACGGCGGCGAGACGCTGTTGATGGTGCACGCGGGTGTGCTGCCCCAGTGGAGCGCCGCCGACACGCTGGCGCGCGCCGGGGAAGTCCAGGCCCTGCTGCGCAGCCCCGACCTGCCCCGGTTCCTGCACCAGATGTACGGCAACCAGCCCGACCAGTGGCGCGACGACCTCAGCGGCCTCGAACGCCTGCGCGTGATCGTCAACGCGCTGACGCGGCTGCGCTTTTGCTCGCCCGAGGGCCGGATGGATTTCGAGAGCACGGAGAGCGCCAGCGCCGCACCGGACGGGCTGCTGCCCTGGTTCGACGCACCGAAGCGCCAGACGGCGGGCGGCCTGGTGGCGTTTGGGCATTGGTCCACCCTGGGCTGGCTCAACCGCCCGCATTTGCTGGGGCTGGACACCGGCTGTGTCTGGGGGGGCTGCCTGAGCGCCGTGCGCTTTGGCCGCACGCTGGCAGAACGCGAACACCTTCAGGTGCATTGCGAAGCGGCGCAACAACCCGGGTAAAGAGCTCTCAATAAAGAAGCATCCAGCACTGACAGGGCAAGGGCTGGATGCCTGCAGGACAGATCAGGCCGTGGCGGCTTTGAACAGCGCGGCCACCTTGCGCTTGGGCTTGATGTTGGCCGACAGACTGCCACGCACCGGGGCCTTGGTGGCCGCTTCCCAGGCCGGTGCGGCCTCGGCGGCACTGGGCTCGTAGGGCTTTTCGAAGAAGGGGTCGCGCGAGGGCGCTGCAGGCCGGAAACCCCGGAATTCGCGCGGCTCCCGCAACTCGCGGCCTTCGCGCGGCTCGCGCGGGCCCCGGGATTCACGGCGCTCGCGTGCGGCGTCCCGTGTATCGCCCGTTTCGCCGGCTTCACGCCAGGCACGGCGCCCGTCGTTGATGCGGCCCCGGGGCTGGTCTTCGGGGTACTCGATCGCCTCGATCTCGAGCTTTTTCTTGATCAGTTTTTCGATGTCGGCCACCAGGCGGGCGTCGCTGCCCGATACCAGGGTCACCGCCAGGCCCGAAGCCCCCGCCCGGCCGGTGCGGCCAATGCGGTGCACATAGTCCTCGGCGTTGAACGGCACGTCGAAGTTGAACACCGCCGGCACGTCCTTGATGTCCAGCCCACGCGCCGCCACGTCGGTGCACACCAGCAGATCGACCTCGCCCTTCTTGAAGGCTTCCAGGGCCTTCAGGCGCTCGTCCTGGCTCTTGTCGCCGTGCAGCGCGGCCGTGCGGAGGCCTTCGTTTTCCAGGCTGCGCGCCAGGCGGCCGCAACCGAGCTTGCTGTTGACAAAAATAAAGGCCTGCTTGATGCCGCGGGTCTTGAGCACCTGGTGGATGGCGCGGCGCTTGTCGTCGTCGTTGGCGCTGTAGAAGCGCTGCTCGACCGTGGAGGCCGTCTCGTTGGGACGGGCCACTTCGATCGTGACGGGGTTTTGCAGGTAGCTGCTGGCCAGGCGCTTGATCTCAGGGGAGAAGGTGGCGCTGAACAGCAAGGTGGTGCGCTGCGGGGGCAGGTAGCTCAGGATGCGCTGCAGGTCGGGCAGGAAACCGATGTCCAGCATGCGGTCGGCTTCGTCGAGCACCACGTATTCGACCTGGTTGAGCACCGCGTTCTTGGCTTCGATGTGGTCCAGCAGGCGCCCGGGGGTGGCCACCAGCACTTCGACGCCTTTTTTCAGCTCCAGGGTCTGGGGCTTCATGTCCATGCCGCCAAACACCACCGTGCTGCGCAGCTTGGTGTACTTGGCGTACAGCGCAATCTGCTGGGCGACCTGGTCGGCGAGTTCGCGCGTGGGCAGCAGCACCAGGGCGCGCACCGGATGGCGCGCGGGCGAGGTGGAACTGCTTTCGTGCTTGAGCAGGCGCTGCAGCAAGGGCAGCGAGAACGCAGCGGTCTTGCCGGTGCCCGTCTGGGCGGCGCCCATCACATCCTGCCCCGTCAACACGACGGGAATGGCCTGGGCCTGGATGGGGGTCATGGACTCGTAGCCCATTTCGGCCACGGCGCGCGCTAGCGGCTCGGCCAGCGATAAATTGGAAAAAGAACTTGTCATTGGTGCCCCTATTGTCGCACCGCAGACCGAAATGCCGCATTTTTGGCATTTTTCAGACAGTCGCGCGATTGCGCCTATTCGGTGATGACGTAGCTCTTGGTCATGGTTTCGAGGACTTCAAACGACCCTTCAAAACCTGGGGGAATATGCAGCACGTCGCCGGGCCCCAGGGCCTGGAAGCCGCCCTGGGCATCGTGCACGCGGCAGCGGCCCGCAAGCACGGTGAACACCTCTTGCTGGGCAGGGCCGAAAGCGATGCGCCAATGGCCGGGCTCGCAGCGCCAGATGCCGCTGGACAGGCGCTGGGCTCCGGCCAGGGGCGCATCGACCTGGTTCCAGGTCTCGCGCAGGGGGTTGCCGGCCAGCAGGCGCTCGGGCCGGGGGTGCGACAGCGCGGGGGCGCCGTCGGGGCAGGCCGCATAGGCCGTGGTGCGCGCCAACACAGGCATGCTCGGCGGCTCAGGCGCGTGGCAGGGTGACGCCCTGCTGGCCCTGGTATTTGCCGCCCCGGTCCTTGTAGCTGACTTCGCAGACCTCGTCGCTCTCGAAGAACAGGACCTGGGCGCAGCCTTCGCCAGCATAGATGCGGGCTGGCAGCGGGGTGGTGTTGGAAAACTCCAGCGTCACATAGCCTTCCCACTCGGGCTCGAAGGGGGTCACGTTGACGATGATCCCGCAGCGCGCATAGGTGCTTTTGCCCAGGCAGATGGTCAGCACATTGCGCGGGATGCGGAAATACTCCATGGTGCGCGCCAGGGCAAAGCTGTTGGGCGGAATGATGCAGCTGTCGCCCTCGAAGTCGACAAAGCTTTTTTCATCAAAGTTCTTTGGGTCCACCACGGTGCTGTGGATGTTGGTGAAGACCTTGAATTCGGGTGCGCAGCGGATGTCGTAGCCGTAGCTGCTGGTGCCGTAGCTGATGATCTTGCGGCCCTCGACCTCGCGCACCTGGCCGGGCGCGAAGGGCTCGATCATGCCGTGCTCCTGGGCCATGCGGCGGATCCACTTGTCGCTCTTGATGCTCATGTTGCTTGCGCTCCGTTACTATTGAATTGATAGCTTCAAGCGCTTTACCATCCAGCGCCAAAGCCCTATTTTGCTTGAGAAATCACGGTCTGCTCGATCAGCCGGTCGTCGCCCAGAACGATCATGGCCCACAGCAGTTCGTCCAGGCTGCGGGCCTGGGCGGTTCTGCGGGCCAGCAGCGGCGTGGCCTGGGGGTTGAGCAGCACGAAGTCGCCCTCGCAGCCCGGCGCCAGGTTGCCGACAACGCCCTCCAGGCCCAGCGCCTGCGCCGCGCCGGCCGTGTGCTGCCACCACAGTTGCTGGGGCGAGAGGCTCAGGCCCGGCTTGGTCTGCCCCTCGCGGCCCACGGCATACGCGGCCAGCATGGTGTGAAAAGGGCTGAAACTGGTGCCCGCGCCCACATCGCTGGCCAGGCCGTAGCGGAACCCGGCCTGCTGGGCGGCGGCGTAGTCAAAAAAGCCGCTGCCCAGAAACAGATTGCTGGTGGGGCTCACGGCCGCGGCCGTGCCGGTTTCGCGCATCAGGGCGCGGTCTGCGCCGTCCCAGTGGAGGCAGTGCGCGTACACCGCGCGCTCGCGCATCAGGCCATGGTCGGCGTACACGGCAAGGTAGCTGCGCGCGGCCGGAAACAGCGCCTGCGCCCAGCGCACTTCGTCGCGGTTTTCTGCGACATGCGACTGAATCCACACACTCGGGTCGCGCGCGGCCAGCAGCCCCGCGCCGCGCAACTGGGCCGGGGTGCTGGTGGGCGCGAAACGGGGGGTGATGGCGTAGCCCAGCCGATCCACGCCATGCCAGCGCTGGATCAGGGCCTCGGTGTCGATCAGGCTTTGCTCGGTGTCGTCGCGCAGGCCCTCGGGCGAGTGCCGGTCTTGCAGCACCTTGCCGGTGATGAGCCGCAGCTGCCGGCGCTGGGCCTCGGTGAAAAGCGCCTCGACCGAGGCCGGGTGCGAGGTGGCAAAGGCCAGGGCCGTGGTCACCCCGTTGCGCAGCAGCTCCTCGATGAAAAACCGGGCCACCTCGGCGGCGTAAGCGGGCGAGGCAAAGCGTTGTTCGTGGGGGTAGGTGTAGTTCTCCAGCCAGGGCAAGAGCCCATCGGCGGGGGAGCCGATCACATCGGTCTGGGGAAAATGCAGGTGCATGTCCACAAAGCCCGGCGCCAGGATGCGCCCCGGCCAGTGCGTGACGGGGGCCTGGGCAAAGCGCGGGGCCAGCGCGCGCCAGGCCCCGGCGGCCACCACGCGCTGGCGCCCGGTGGCATCGGGGGCAATGGCCAGCAGGCCGTCTTCATCGTAGGTGGCCTGGGCTTCGGCGGTGAAGCGCAGGAGGGCAGCGCGGTAGACATGCATCAGCACAGCTTACCCCGCCCCCGCCCGTCCCCTGGCGGCCACAGCGCAGCAACACCGTGCTTTTTTTGAGAAGAATGCGCCGGGCCTGTTTTTTTGCTGCTATAGTTGCGGTCTTCGATGTTTTGACGGCCTGCACTGCAGACACCGATCAGCAACATTCTGCGGGAATAGCTCAGTTGGTAGAGCGCAACCTTGCCAAGGTTGAGGTCGAGAGTTCGAGACTCTTTTCCCGCTCCAGTTTTCTCTGGCATCACAGCCATTGCCCATGTGGCTCAGTGGTAGAGCACTCCCTTGGTAAGGGAGAGGTCGCGGGTCCGATTCCCGCCATGGGCACCAAAAGCTCTTCCGATTCCAGTCCCCTCAAAGACCGCCCAGGCGGTCTTTTTGTTTTTCCGGCCGCCTTAATCGTGCTCGACAAAGCGCTCAAAGCTTTCCTTGAGCCGGTGCTCCCACGCCCGCTTGTCAGACTCGGGCGCAAAACTGGCTTCGAAGCTGTTGAAGGCCAGTTGGTAGGCGTGGCGCGCCGTCATGCCCGTGGCCGCGAACACCTGGACCAGGTTGTCATTGAGGTAGCCGCCAAAGTAGGCCGGATCGTCCGAGTTGACCGTGGCCATGAGGCCGGCTTCGAGCAACTGCTTGAGGTTGTGGTCCTTGAGCTGCGGAAAAACGCAGAGCTTCTGGTTGGACAGCGGGCACACGGTCAGGGGAATCCGGTCCTGGGCCAGGCGCTGTACCAGGGCCGGGTCGCGCAGGGCCTGCACGCCGTGGTCGATGCGCTCCACGTGCAGCACCTCCAGCGCGCTCCAGATGTAGGCCGGCGGCCCCTCCTCGCCCGCATGGGCCACCAGGTGCAGGCCCAGTTCACGGCAGCGCGCGAACACGCGGGCGAATTTTTCGGGCGGATGGCCGACTTCGCTGCTGTCCAGGCCCACGCCGATGAATTTGTCCTGTAAAGGCAGGGCCTGCTCCAGCGTGGCCAGGGCGTCTTCTTCGCTGAGGTGGCGCAGAAAGCACAGGATCAGGCTCGATGAAATCCCCAGCTCGGCGCGGGCATCCTCGCAGGCACGGTGCAGGCCGTTGATGACGCTCTCGATCGGCACGCCGCGCGCGGTGTGGGTCTGCGGGTCGAAAAAAATCTCGGCATGCACGACGTTGTCCCGCGCCGCACGGGCCAGGTAGGCGCGGGCCATGTCATAAAAATCCGGCTCGTGCAGCAGCACGCTGGCGCCGGCGTAGTAGATGTCCAGAAAACTCTGCAGATTGCTGAACGCATAGGCGCTGCGCAGGGCTTCGACGCTGGCATAGGGCAGCGGCAGGTGGTTGCGCTCGGCCAGGGCGAAGATCAGTTCGGGCTCCAGCGAGCCCTCGATGTGGATGTGCAGCTCGGCCTTGGGCATGGAGCGCAGCAACTCGGGCAGGCGCTGGGCCGGAATGGGGGGAACCTTGAACATGGCAGCTTTCCTTGCAAGTGACAGAAAAAAGCCCCAGCCCTGGACTGGGGCGGCGTGACCCGGGGCCGCTCAGGGCCAGGCCCCCTTCGGAATCCGGCCTTCCACGCCGTGGACATAAAAACGGATGCCGGACAGGAAAACATCATCGGCCACCCGGCCGGCGCCCAGCACAGGCCGGCGGTCCTGGCCCAGGATCGGGCCCTTCCAGATGGCAAAGCGGCCCTCGCGCAGCCCCTGCTGGACCGCCGCCACCCGGTCGCGCACGGCAGCGGGCACATCGTCCGCGATCGACACCATGCCGATGGCGCCTTCCTTCATGCCCCACCAGGTGGCAGCGGCGCCCTGGCGGCCTTCCAGGACCTCCAGGGCCGTCTGCACGTAATAGGGGCCCCAGTCGATGACGGCCGAGGCCAGGTGGGCCCGGGGCGCGTAGGCCCGCATATCGGAGTTCCAGCCGAAGGCGCGCCGGCCCAGGCGCTGCGCGGTCTGGAGCACGGCGGGGGAGTCGGTGTTCTGGAACAGCACATCCGCGCCCCCACGGATCAGCGCCGTGGCCGCCTCGGTTTCCTTGGGCGGACTGAACCATTCATTCACCCAGACCACCCGGGTCCGGACGCGGGGGTTCACCGACTGCGCCCCGAGGGTGAAGCTGTTGATATTGCGCAAGACCTCGGGAATCGGCACCGAGCCCACCACGCCCAGGATGCGGGATTTCGTCATGGCCCCGGCCACGATGCCGGCCAGGTACGCGCCTTCGTAGGTCCGGCTGTCGTAGGTGCGCACATTGGCCGCCGCCTTCGGGCCGGTGGCGTGCGCGAAGCGGACCGCCGGAAAGGCGGAGGCCACCTGGTGCAGGGCCTCGGTATAGCCATAGGTGGTGCCAAAAATCAGGCCGTGGCCCTGGCTGGCCAGCTCGCGCAGCACGCGCTCGGCATCGGCCGACTCGGGCACGCTTTCGACGAAATGGGTCTGCACCCGGTCGCCCAGGGCCCGCTCCATGGCCTGGCGCCCCTGGTCGTGGGCAAACGACCAGCCCCCATCGGCCACCGGCCCCACATAGACAAAACCGATCTTCAGCGGCGCAACCGGGCCGGCGGCGGCCTCCACGGAAGGCGACGCGGCCTGCACGGGCAAGGCATCGGACGGTTTGCCGCAGCCCAGCAGGGCCGAAGGCAGCGCGGCACAGGCGCCCGCCACCTGGAGCAGCGAACGTCGAGGCAGATCGGTCATGTCGGTTCCTTGCAAAAAATCAAAGGGCGCGGCGGTACGGGACACAGGACAGACAGAGCGAAGGATTATGGGCCGGGACGGCGGGGTTTTCCGTGCGCCAACCCCCGGCCCAGGCGGTCGGCCATCGACGCCCCAGGAATACCCTAAGCTTTGGGCTGCAACGGAGCTGCCCCATGACACACCGCCCCCTTCAATTCTTGCGCCGTGGCCAGACGGTCACGCTGGCCGGGGTGCCGCCCGACCGCACCCTGCTCGACCTGCTGCGCGAAGACCTGGGCTGCACCGGCACCAAAGAGGGCTGCGGCACCGGCGACTGCGGTGCCTGCACCGTGGTGCTGGGCGAAGCCCGGGACGGCGCGGTGCGCTTTCGCACCGTCAACAGCTGCCTGCGGCTGGCGCACGCGGTGCAGGGCCAGGCCCTGTGGACCGTGGAAGACCTGGCGCACGACCCGCTGATCGGCCCGCCGCCCCCACAGGCCGGGACCCCGGCGCACCCCACGCCCACGCCCATGCTTTCGGTCCTGCACCCGGCGCAGCAAGCCCTGGTCGAGCACCACGGCTCGCAGTGCGGCTTTTGCACCCCGGGTTTTGTGATGGGCCTGTTCGGCCTGTACCAGAACCAGGTCTGCCAGCAGCGCCCGGTGACGCGGGCGCTGGCGCAGAGCGCGCTGTCGGGCAATCTGTGCCGCTGCACCGGCTACCGGCCGATTCTGGAGGCCGCCCAGCAGATGGACCGCTGGCCGCGCCGGGAGGTGGACACGGCGCAGTTGCTACAAAAACTAGAGCTGCTGGCGCAACCCCCTCAAGCCCCAGAGGCCGATTCGGCTTATATGGCCCCCACCGACCTGGCGGCGGCACTGGCCGCCCGGGCCGCCCACCCGAGTGCGCAGGTGGTGGCCGGCGGCACCGATGTCGGCCTGGGGCTGACCCAGCAACAGCAGCGCTTCGAACGGGTGCTGGACGTAGGCCGGGTGGCCGAACTGCGCGGCACCGAGACCCGCGACGGCCACCTGGTCCTGGGCGCGGCCGAGCCGCTGAACGAAGCCCTGGCGGCGCTGGTGCAGACCTGGCCCGCCCTGCAGGCCTGGGCCGAGCGCTTTGCCAGCCTGGCCGTGCGCAATGTGGGCACGCTGGGCGGCAATGTGGCGCACGGCTCGCCGGTGGGCGACTCGATGCCGCTGCTGATCGCGCTGCGCGCCGACCTGGTGCTGGCCAGCCTGCGCGGCCCGCGCACCCTGGCGCTGGACGATTTCTACACCGGCTACCGCCAGCACCGCCTGGCCCCCGACGAGCTGCTGCAGCAGATCCGGGTGCCCCTGCCCGGCGCGCACGAGCGGCTGCGGGCCTACAAGGTGTCCAGGCGCTTCGATGACGACATCGCCACCGTGGCGCTGGTGCTGAACCTTGAGATCGTGGAGGACGTGGTGCGGCGGGCCTGCATCGGCGCGGGCGGCGTGGCCGCCACCCCGGCACGGGCCCGCCAGACCGAAGCCGCGCTGCAGGGCCAGCCCTGGACGCCCGCCACGGTGCAGCACGCCGCCGCCGTGCTGCGGGCCGAGTTCACCCCCCTGTCGGACCTGCGCGCCAGCAGCGCCTACCGGCGCACGGTGCTGGGCCACCTGCTGCAGCGCTACTGGCTCGACAGCCAGGGCAGCCCCGCCGCCAGCCTGGATGCATGGCACCCGGACCTGGAACAGAACCTCGACCTGGAGGTGAGCCCATGAACACGCCCCGCACCACCCCGGCGCCCTTCACGCCCCCCACGCCCTCCCCGGCTTCCCCGGCTTCCCCGCCGCCTGGCGCAGCGCCCGCCATGGGCCAGCCCCAGGCGCACGAAAGCGCCTGGGCGCATGTGCAGGGCGCCGCCCCTTTCGTGGACGACCTGCCCGAAGTGCAGGGCACCCTGTATGCGGCGCCGATCCTGTCGCCCCTGGCCCATGGCCGGCTGCTCGGCGTGGACAGCCGCGCGGCACAGGCCCTGCCCGGGGTGCGCGGCGTGGTGCTGGCCGCCGATGTGCCCGGCGACCCGGTGCTGGCCTGCCTGGCGCGGGACGAGCCCGTTTTTGCCAGCGACATCCTGCAGTACGCAGGCCAGGTCATCGGCCTGGTGGTGGCCGACAGCGTGGCCCAGGCCCGCCGCGCGGCCCGTGCCGTGCAGCTCGACCTCCAGCCCCTGCCGGCCGTGCTGACGATCGCCGACGCCATGGCCGCGCAGCACTGGGCCGTGCCGCCGGTGGTGCTGCGCCGGGGCGAACCCGAAGCGGCCCTCGCCCGGGCCCCGCACCGCCTGAGCGGCACCCTGCAGATCGGCGGGCAGGAGCACCTCTACCTCGAAGGCCAGATCGCCTACGCCCTGCCCCAGGAACAAAACCAATGGTGCATCTACAGCAGCACCCAGCACCCGGGCGAAGTCCAGCACGGGGTGGCCAGCGCGCTGGGACTGGCCGCGCATGCGGTGCGGGTGGAATGCCGGCGCATGGGCGGCGGCTTTGGCGGCAAGGAAACCCAGGCGGGCCCACTGGCGGTGTGGGCGGCGGTGGCCGCGCACCGGCTGGGGCGGCCGGTCAAGCTGCGGCTGTCGCGCGCGGACGACGGCCGCATCACGGGCAAGCGGCACCCGTTTGAATGCCAGTACACGGTGGGTTTTGACGGCGCGGGCCGCATCCAGGGGCTGCAGCTGCAACTGGCGTCCAACTGCGGTTTTTCGGCCGACCTGTCGGGCCCGATCAACGACCGGGCGGTGTTCCATTGCGACAACGCCTACTTTCTGGGCGATGTGGAAATCGCCTCGTACCGCTGCAAGACCCATCTGCAGAGCCACACCGCATTCCGTGGCTTTGGCGGGCCCCAGGGCATGCTGCTGATGGAGACCCTGGTCGGCGACATCGCCCGCACGCTGGGCCAGGATGCGCTCACGGTGCGGCAGCGCAACCTCTACGGCCCCGCCCCGCGCAACGCCACGCCCTACGGCATGCAGGTCTTCGACAACATCCTGCCGCAGATGCTCC
>JAQUDN010000001.1:0-34373 GCA_028685665.1 Burkholderiaceae bacterium
GTGTTGTCGATGGGCATCAGCAACACCGCCACGGCCGCGATGATGCTGCCGCTGGCCCTGGGCATGCTGGACAGCCTGGAGCCGCGCGACGACCCGGCCACCCCGGCCTTTGTGCTGCTGGGCGTGGCCTATTCCGCCAGCATCGGCGGCATGGGCACGCTGGTCGGATCGCCGCCCAACGCGATTGCGGCGCGCGCGGCCGGCATCGATTTTGCGCAATGGCTCGCCATTGGCCTGCCGATGGTGGCCCTGCTGATGCCGCTGATGGGCCTGACCCTGTGGTTGGTGCTCCGCCCCCGGCTGAATCGGCGCATCGACACGGTGGCCGACGACATTCCCTGGACCCCGGCCCGGGTCCTGACCCTGGGGGTGTTTGCGTTGGCGGCGCTGGGCTGGGTGTTTGGCGCCGCGCCCCTGAAGGCCTGGGGCATTCACAGCCCGGACACCGTGGTCGCGCTGGCAGCGGCCGTGGCCGTGGTGGCGCTGGGCCTGGCTTCCTGGGAGGAGATCAGCGAGCACACCGACTGGGGCGTGCTGCTGCTGTTTGGCGGCGGGCTGGCCCTGGGCCAGGTGCTGGACCAGTCGGGCGCCTCGCTGGCCGTGGGCCGGGCGGTGGCCGATGCGCTGGAGGGCACCCGCCCGCTCATCGTGCTCCTGGCCGTGGCCACTTTCATGGTGCTGTTGAGCGAGTTCGCCAGCAACACCGCCGCCGCGGCCCTGATGGTGCCGGTGTTTGCCACCGTGGCCAGCACCATGGGCCTACAGCCCAGCACGATGACCGTGGTGGTGGCCCTGGCCGCATCGATGGGCTTTGCGCTGCCGGTGGCCACACCGCCGAATGCCATGGTCTACGCCACCGGCCAGGTGCACCCGCGCCAGATGCTGCGGGCGGGCATGGCGCTCAATGCCGTGGGCATCCTGGTCCTGATCGCCTGGGCCCTGGTTTCGCTGGATTAGCCTGCGGGGCGCATGCATGTTGCGTTATGTGCTATTAATTTAATAGCTTCTGCCGCGCGCTCCATGGGCCTTGCGCGCCCGAACCATTCGCAAAACCAATGGATCGCTCCTTTTTTTGCGATTGGACAGCCCTGTGGGCGCTGGGCATCATGCACGGCACGGGGCAGCCGACCCCGGGCCCCATCAAAACCAGGAGACGTCCCATGATTCCCCATGCCTTCCAGGCGCTGCTCGGCGCCGCCGTGCTGGCCTGTGCTGCCAGTGCCGCGCTTGCCCAGGCCTATCCGGCCGGCCCCGTCACCCTGGTCGTGCCCTTTGCCGCGGGCAGCGGCACCGATGCCGTGGCCCGTGCTGTCAGCCAGAAGCTGGCCGAGCGCCTCAAGCAGCCCGTGCTGGTGGACAACAAGCCCGGCGCCAGCGCGCAGCTGGCGGCGCAGTTCGTCGCCAAGGCCAAGCCCGATGGCTACACCCTGTTCATGACGACGAACACCTCGCACTCGGCCAACCCCAGCCTGTTCAGCCACCTGAAGTACGACCCCATCAAGGACTTCACCCCCGTGGCCCGCGTGGGCGAGCTGCCCTTTGCGCTGGCCGTGCACCCCTCGGTGCCCGCCAGGACCTTGCCCGAATTCATCGACTACGCCCGCGCCCACCCCGGCAAGCTCAGCTACGCCACGCCCAACAGCACCTCGCTGGTGGCCTCGGAAACCCTCAAGCGCATCGCCAGGATCGACCTGCTGGGCGTGCCCTACAAATCCAGCCCCCAGGCCATGACCGACCTGGTGGGCGGGCAGGTGCAGATGTACGTGGTGGACCTGGGCTCGGGCATGGCCATGCTCAAGAGCGACAAGGTGCGCACCCTGGGCATCACCACCGCCGAGCCCTCGCGCCTGCTGCCCGGCGTGCCGCCGATCGCCCGGACCGTGCAGGGCTTTGACCTCACCTCCTGGAACGGCATCTTCGGCCCGGCCGGCCTGCCCCCGGCCGTGGTCGAGCGGCTCAACACCGAGCTGCAGGCCGTGCTGGCCGACAAGGACCTGCAGGACAAGCTGGCGCCGCTGGGCTTCCAGGTCTGGCCCAGCAAGACGCCCGAAGAGTTCGCCAAATACGTGGCTGAGCAGCTCAGCCACTGGGGCACGCTGATCAAGCAGGCCGGCATCCAGGCGGAGTGAGCGCGATGAAGACCTCCTCTTACCTGGTCCGTGCCGCGCAGGTGCCCGGCTACCAGCCCGCCAACCACCACCACACCGTCAACCAGCGCCTGATCGGCCCCGAAACCGTGGGGGCCCGCCAAATGGAAGTGCTGCTGGGCACCTTGCACAAAGGCGGCGGCGCCTTGCCCCACGCGCATCCCGGCATCGAGCAGGCCTGCTACCTGCTCGAAGGCACGGCCCGCGCCGAGGTGGCGGGCGAGGCCTTCGACATGGTGCCGGGCGATATGTGTTTCTTCCCGGCCGACCAGATGCATGTGTTCACCGTCACCAGCGAGCAGCCCGTGAAGCTGCTGGTGATCTACAGCCCGCCCTACGGCGAATCGCCCGACAA
This sequence comes from Burkholderiaceae bacterium, assembly GCA_028685665.1. GTDB lineage: Bacteria > Pseudomonadota > Gammaproteobacteria > Burkholderiales > Burkholderiaceae_C > JAQUDN01. The sequence goes on from JAQUDN010000001.1 coordinate 2,503, forward strand.
GGTCGTCCGTCCCCCCAAGAGCGCCCAGCCATGAACTTCGCCCTCACCCCCGAGCAAGAACAGATCCGGGACGCCATCGAGCGCGTCTGCGCGCCCTTCGATGCCGACTACTGGCTGCGCAAAGACCGCGAAGGCGGCTTTCCGCACGACTTCCACCGCGCGCTGGCCGATGCGGGCTGGCTGGGCATTGCCATGCCCGAGGCGTATGGCGGCGCGGGCCTGGGCATTGGCGAGGCCGCGCTGATGATGCACACGATTTCCGCCACGGGCGCCGGGCTGTCGGGCGCCTCGGCGGTGCACATGAACATCTTCGGCCTGCACCCGGTGGTGGTGTTCGGCACCGACGCGCAAAAGCAGCGCTGGCTGCCGCCGCTGATCGCGGGCACCGACAAAGCCTGCTTCGGCGTCACCGAGCCCAACACCGGGCTCAACACGCTGCAGCTCAAGACCCGGGCTGTGCGAAGCGAAGGCGGCCAAGGCGACCACTACCTCGTCCACGGCCAGAAGGTCTGGATCAGCACCGCGCAGGTGGCCAACAAGATCCTGCTGCTGGCCCGCACCACGCCCGTGGAGGAATGCCGGGGCACCGAGGGCCTGAGCCTCTTCTACACCGACCTGGACCGCAGCACCATCGAGGTGCGCGAGATCGACAAGCTCGGGCGCAAGGCGGTGGATTCGAACCAGGTCTTCATCGACGGCCTGCGCATCCCGGTCGAGGACCGCGTGGGCGAGGAGGGCCAGGGCTTTTCCTACATCCTGCACGGCCTGAACCCCGAGCGCATCCTGATCGCCGCCGAGGCCGTGGGCCTGGGCCAGGCCGCCCTGCGCCGCGCGGCCGGCTATGCCAGGGAGCGCGAGGTGTTCGGCCGCCCCATCGGCCAGAACCAGGGCATCCAGCACCCGCTGGCCAAGAGCTGGATGGAGCTGGAGGCCGCCCACCTGATGGTGCACAAGGCCGCCTGGCTCTACGACCAGCACCAGCCCTGCGGCGCCGAGGCCAACGCCGCCAAGTACCTGGCCGCCGAGGCCTGTTACCACGCCTGCGAGAACGCCATCTTCACCCACGGCGGCATGGGCTACGCCAAGGAATACCACGTCGAGCGCTACCTGCGCGAGTCCTGGATTCCCCGCCTGGCGCCCGTCAGCCCCCAGCTCATCCTGTGCTTCATCGCGGAGAAGGTGCTGGGTCTGCCCAAGTCCTATTGATCGGGGGGGCGGCTTCCGTTTAGAAGCTTGATCCAGATCAGATTTGCGGCGCCGCTGCTTTGCACAATGGCCGGATGGCCCGACCGGAGAGCGGGCATGGGGCGCGCAATTCCGCGCGCCTGCAACGCAAGGAGGCGCGAAATGGCAAAAACCTGTTCTTCCCACACCCGGCGCGGTTGGGTGCTCTCGGGCCTGGCCCTGGGCTTGGCGGCCTGCACCACCACACCCACGGCACCGCCCGTGGCGCAAGGCGTGCAGCGCGCCCCCGACGGCTCCGTGACCGTGTTCCACCGCAAGAGTTCGGGAAGCCTCGGCGCCTACGACGGCCAGGTGGAGTGGACCCATCGCACCGGCAGCTGGCAGGGCCTGCCGGCCGTGGTCATGGCCTCGCCCCAATTCGGCACCACGCTGTACGAACCGGCCAGCATGGGGGTCTGGGCCAACCTGGCACCCAATGGCACGCCCGTTTTCTCCTACCAACCGGCGATGGCCTACCCATGGCCCTTGAGCGTGGGCAAGACCTGGACGTCCCACCACACCGTCACCGTCCACGCCACCGGGGCCACCGTTCCTTTGCGCATCGACGGGCGGGTGGAGTCCTGGGGCGATGTCACGGTGCCTGCGGGCACCTTCAAGGCCTACAAGGTGGTGCTGCAGATGGACAACGGCGACCAGGACACCTACTGGTTCAACCCCGAGCCCGGCCTGGCGATCCTCAAGCGACAGATGGTGCGTTCTGCACGGCATCCCCAAGGGGCCGGCACCCTGGAGGCCGAGCTGCTCTCGGTGAAACGGCCCGGACGCTGAACCACGCGCTGGATTCGGCGGCTGGGGCATGATCGTCCCCCATGAAACTGCACCTGCTGCGCTACTTTGCCGTGCTGGCCGAAGAGCTGCACTTTGGCCGCGCCGCCGAGCGCCTGGCCATCACCCAGCCGCCGCTGAGTTCGGGCATCAAGGCGCTCGAAGAAGAACTGGGCGTGCGCCTGTTCGAGCGCAACAGCAAGCATGTGGAGCTGACCCCGGCCGGCCGGGCCTACCTGGCCGAAGTGCGCCTGGTGCTGGACCGCGTGGCCCAGGCCAGCGAAACCGCCCGCGCCGTGGCCGCTGGGCAGCAGGGCCGGCTGGAGATCGGCTTTACCGGATCGATGGCCTACCGCGGCCTGCCCGCCGTGGTGCGCGCCTTTGCCCGGCAGGCCCCGGCCATCGAGGTGTGCTTGCGCGAGATGTCGTCCACTGAACAGATCGACGCCCTGCGCCGCCGCCAGATCGATGCCGGATTCCTGAACGCCGGCACCCTGCCCGAAGGGCTGTTTTGCGCCCCGCTGGCCGACGACCATTTCGTCGCCTGCCTGCCCGAGGACCACCCGCTGGCCGCCGAGCCCACCATCGACCTGCGCGCCCTGGCCGAGGCCCCGTTCGTGATGTTCTCCCGCGAAGTGGCCCCCGCCAACCACGACAACGTGATCGCGCTGTTCCAGCGCGCCGGCATCTACCCCCGCACCCGCCACGCCGCCCGCCAGTGGCTGACCGTGGTGGCGCTGGTCGCCTCTGGCCTGGGCGTGGCGCTGGTGCCGGCTTCGCTGGCGCAGGCGGGCATCCAGGGCGCCCGCTTCGTGCCCCTGCGCGGCCTGCACCACCCCACCGTGGGCGTGCTCGCCTGGCACGCCGAAACGCCCCCGCCGGCGCTGCGGGCGTTTTTGGGGGTGGCGGTGCCGGGGGCCTGGTCGCCCGAGGGGAGCTGAGGGGGGCTTGACGGCTGTCGGGTCAGCAAAAATCACGCCGCTGCTGTTGCAGTGCGTCCCGGTCGATGCTGGCCCGCAGCCGTTCCAGGTCGGCAGCACACACGCCGTGCTGGCGGAAGTGCGCTTCCCACCGGTCCACCGTGCGGGCCACTTGCTGGACCAGGGCGATGGCGCGGGGCCGGGTGAGGCCGAACTCGCGCAGCTCCGTCAGCGCGTTGTCCAGGGTGGACTCGGCCCCGGCGCTGCCGACGGCCAGGGACTGGTAGCCCAGGTTTTGCAGGGTGGGCACCACGTCGTAGGCCGGGGCCAGCCCGTAATAGCCATCGAAGCCCAGGCGCAGGCTGTGGTTGCGTTCGTGGTCGTCGGTGTTGTCCATCAGGATGTTGAAGACCATGCGCCGGAACAGTTCTTCGCGCATCGCGGCCTGGTGGTCGGGGTGGCCCAGGCGCAGCAGCACGGTGGCCAGCGCACCGTAGCGTTCGTCCAGCCGGGCGGCACGCAGGGCGGTTCTGGCCGAGACGCAATGCAGCCGGTAGGGCCCCGCCCGGTCAAAGCGCTGGATGCTCAGTGCATGGCGTGCCTTGCCGTGGCGCGCAGGCAGGGGCAGCACGCCCGTGGCGGCCACCTGGATGCCCGCCTGGGCCGCCAGGGTCATGGTGGCGTGCTCGATCAGGGGCGTGTCCACGGGGTCGTCCAACGCGCTGAACTTGACCAGGCACGGCCCGGCATCGGTCTGCAGCAGCGCCTTGGGCTGGGCACCGCCCAGGGTCACGCCAGGCTGGAGCAGGCGCTGCCATTCCGGCGGGATGGGGGCCTGGGCCTGCAGCCCGTCGATGGCGGAGCTGAGCGTGGCCAGGTCGCGCAGTTGCGGGTAAGGCCCCAGTGCGCGGGGCACGTAGGCCTCGGCGGAGAGGGACACGCCCAGGGCACCAAAGCGGTCGTCGCCCGCGAACCACAGCATTTCCAGGATGGACAGCCGGGGGGGACGGTCAAGGTGGCGAATGATGCGTTCGCCCCAGCGGTCGGGGCGGGCATCGTCGATGGCGCCGGGGGCGCTGCCCCGCTCACTGGCCGTAAAGCGGTGGCCCGGCAATAGCGGCAGGTCTTCGCTCAAGGGGAAATGCCACCAGCCGGGGGCGTAGGCAAAGGTGGCGCCCTCTGCCACCAAGGCAGACAAGCCCAGCTCGCCCACCAGCACGGGCTGCGCCGGGTTGACCAGCGCCCACAGGAACAGCGCCTCCTGGGGCACGTAGCGGTGCGGCTCAAGGCCCACCCTCCCCGTCATGGTGCGGGCCCCGCAGGGGGATGGAGCAAGGCGGCCAGGCCCTGGGCCGTGGGGTTCGCAGGGATGGCAAGCGCGGAAGGGGCCGGCCTCGCTGGAGCAAGCGTCCGGCGGGGCCTGCGCACCCGGGTCAGCTCCTGCTCCAGCGCGGCGTGGTCCTGGGTGGGGGCGATCAGGTCGGCCAGCCCCCGGGCCTGGTTGATCAGCCACAGGCACATCACGTACGACGCCATGGCCACCGAGGGATCGCCGCGCTCGATGCGCGCCATGGTGGGCTGGGACACCCCCAATTTGCGCGCCCACTGCGCCTGCGTCTCACCGCGCCGCTTGCGCGCCGTGGCGATGTGCTGGCCCAGCTGCGCAATCTGCTGCACCACGGCCTGGGGGTGCTCAGCGGGCGGGGTGGTTTGGCGAGGCATTCATAGATATTAGCAAAGTGCTCAATTTTGTTGTTCTATGAATAAAAAACCGCGTTTCGCGGGCCAGCCTGGGCGCCCGCCGCGCCCCAGGGTGTGGCGGTGCTGGCGTCAGCCCGTTCCCCACCTTCCTACAATCTCCCCCATGACTTTGCCCCACTACACCCGCGCCCAGCAACTGCCGTCCCTCCTTGCCCAACGCATTGCCATCCTCGATGGCGCGATGGGCACCATGATCCAGCGCTTCAAGCTCAACGAAGCGCAGTACCGGGGGGCGGGCTACACCGGGCCTGATGGCGTGGGCGGGCGCTTTGCCGACTTTGCGCGCGATGTGAAGGGCAATAACGAGCTCTTGAGCCTGACCCGGCCCGATGTGATCCGCGACATCCATGAAAGCTACCTCGCGGCCGGCGCCGACCTGATCGAGACCAACACCTTTGGCGCCACCACGATTGCCCAGGACGACTACGGCATGGCCGAGCTGGCGCGCGAGATGAACCTGCGCTCCGCCCAGATCGCCCGCGCCGCCTGCGACAAGTTCTCCACGCCCGACCGCCCGCGCTTCGTGGCCGGCGCCCTGGGCCCCACGCCCAAGACCGCCAGCATCAGCCCCGATGTGAACGACCCCGGCGCCCGCAACGTCGATTTCGAGCAGCTGCGCGCTGCGTATTTCGAGCAGACCGTGGCGCTGATCGAGGGCGGCTCCGACGTGATCCTGGTCGAGACCATCTTTGACACGCTCAACGCCAAGGCCGCGCTGTTTGCGGTGGACGAGGCCTTCGAGGCCACGGGCGAATGCCTGCCCATCATGATCAGCGGCACCGTGACCGACGCCTCGGGCCGCATCCTGAGCGGCCAGACCGTCACCGCCTTCTGGCACAGCGTGCGCCACGCCAAGCCGCTGTCCATCGGCCTGAACTGCGCCCTGGGCGCCACGCTGATGCGCCCCTACATCCAGGAGCTGAACCGTGCCGCGCCCGACACCTTCATCAGCTGCTACCCCAACGCCGGCCTGCCCAACCCCATGAGCGACACCGGCTTTGACGAAACCCCGGACGTGACCAGCCGCCTGGTCCACGAGTTCGCCGCCGAGGGCCTGGTCAACATCGTGGGCGGCTGCTGCGGCACCACGCCCGACCACATTGGCGCGATTGCCAACGCGGTGCGCGGCGACAAGGCCCGGCCGCTGTTCTACCGCGCAGCAGCGTAACTTCACATGAAATACGGCTCCAGCGCTTGCCCAGTCAGCGCTGGGTGCTCTTGTTTCAGGAGTGAGGTGCGGTGGTCGGCCCCCCTGTGGGCAGGGACGGGGGCTAGCCACCCGACCCGGGCGCCAGGCCCCGGTCGCGGGGCGGCGCACAGCCCCGCAGACGCCACGGGAATGGCACTTTCCTGCGCCCCGGCATGGCGGTAAATCTCGATCCTCCCCGCGGTACGCCGCTGCCTCTGCTGCTGGCCGAGGCGGCGTTGCAGCGCCAGAACAGCCTGCTGGGCTCCGACGGGGCCGGGGCCCCACGCGCCCAGGGGGCGGCACCCGCGGCTTCGGCTTCCCCGGTGAATGCTGGCTCCGCCCAGGCGCCGGCCCCTGCCGCCGTGCCGCTGCCCGTGGACCGGGTCAGCCTGTCGCCGCAGGCCCAGCAATGGATGGGCGCCGCCGCGAACACCGCCGAAGCGCCGTCTTCCCCCGCCTTGCGCCAGGCCGAAGCCGCCACCGAGCGCCAGAACAGCCTGCTGGCCGCAGGCCCGGCCCCGGGTGGCCTGCCGGGCGGCGCGCCCAGCCCCCCATTGAATTCCGTACCGGGCAGTGCGCCCGGCCCTGCTCCGATGGCGGCCCCAGGGGGGGGCCCAGGCCCCGCCACCCCGCCCGCACCCGGGGTGGCGGCTTCGCCCGCTCCGGGGGCGCCCGCTGCGGCGGCCCCTCCTGCGGGGGCTCCGGCCCCGGGCGGGGCAGGGCCGCGCAATCCTTTCCCGGCCAGCCTGCCCTTGCCCGTCGGCGCGGGCACCGAGCGGGCGCAAACGGCCCCGGCGCTCTGGCCTGCCGGTGGCGTGGCGGCGCCCTGGCGCCCGGTGTTGGCGGCGCTGGTGCAGCAGCTCACGGCGCCGGTCTTGCCCTTGCGCGTGGTCAGCGCCCAGCCCTGGCCCCTGGCCCTGGTGCAGAGCTTGCTCGATGCGCCCCTGGCCCAGGCCGTGCCGGGCCAGCCCCTGGCGGCATCGCCCCTGCCGGTGCTGCAAACCTGGCTGGTGCGCCAGGGCGAAGTGCAGACGCCCGAAGGCCCGCGCAGCTTTGCGCTGAGCCTGCGCGTGCCCGCCCAGTGGCTGCAGACATTGCCACCGCAGACCGAGGCCCATGAGCGGCCGCCCGGGCCGTCCCTGGGGGGCGCATTGGCTGTGCCGCCGGGCCCAGCGGCCAGCCCGCTGCAGGCCGCGTTCGAGGGCCGGCCCCAGACCCTGTCGTCCGGGGCCTTTGCTTTGGTGCTGCAAAGCCCAGCCAGCGCGGCCACGCGCACCAGCGCCTTGCTGCAGCTGGATTTTCAGCCGCTGCCGCCCGCGGCCATGCCGGGTGCGGTGTATGGCCGCGAGCTGCTGCAGAACCGGGCCGACCCCTGGCTGCAGATGGCGCTGCTGCAAAACAGCGCCCAGGTGCAGCAGGAAGAAGACAGCGCCCGGCGCCAGCGCGAGGCGCTGTGCGACACGCCGGGTTGTCCGTATGTGGGGCGGGCCAGTTGCGTGCAGCCGTTTTGCGTGGCGCTGCACCCGGTGCAGCCGGTGGCGGCCCTGCCGCCCGGCGCTGGCCCCTTGCCCGGGGCTCAGGGGTAAAGGCCGCGCATCTCGCGGGCGTACAGGATGCGCTGGCAGGCCACGATGAAGGTGGCGGTGCGCAGGCTCACCTTGTGTTCCTGCGCCACCTGCCAGATGCCGGCAAAGGCCTCTTTCAGGATGCGCACCAGGCGGGCATTGATCTCGTCCTCGCTCCAGAAAAAGCTCGAAAAATCCTGCACCCATTCGAAGTAGCTCACCGTCACGCCGCCCGCGTTGGCGATCACGTCGGGCAGCACCAGCACGCCCTGGTCGTGCAGGATGTCGTCGGCCTCGGGGGTGGTGGGGCCGTTGGCGCCTTCGATCACCATGCGCGCCTGGATCTGGCCGGCGTTGGCGGCGGTGATCTGCCCTTCGAGGGCGGCCGGGATCAGGATGTCGCAGTCCACGCCCCAGAAGGCGTCGTTGGCCAGGGGCTCGGCGCCGGCAAAGCCGCCCACGCCGCCCTGCGCCTGGACATGGGCCAGCAGCGCCGCCACATCCAGCCCCGCCTCGCGGTAGAGGCTGCCCGTATGGTCCTGCACCGCCACCACGCGGGCGCCTGCGGCGGCAAACAGCTTGGCGGCCACCCCGCCCACATTGCCAAAGCCCTGCACGGCCAGCCGGGCGCCCTCGATCGGCAGGCCGATGTGCTGGGCTGCCTCGACCCCCAAGGTGAACACGCCGCGCCCCGTGGCTTCACGCCGGCCCAGCGAGCCGCCCAGGTGCACGGGCTTGCCCGTGACGACGCCCGTGGCGGTCTCGCCCACGTTCATCGAATAGGTGTCCATCATCCAGGCCATGATCTGTTCGTTGGTGTTCACGTCGGGCGCCGGGATGTCCTTGGTGGGGCCGATCACCAGGCCGATCTCGCTGGTGTAGCGCCGCGTCAGGCGTTCGAGTTCGCCGCGCGAGAGCAGGCGCGGGTCCACGCGCACCCCGCCTTTGGCGCCGCCGTAGGGCACGTTCACGGCGGCGTTCTTGATCGACATCCAGGCCGACAGCGCCATCACTTCGGACAGCGTCACGTCCTGGTGAAACCGCACCCCGCCCTTGCCCGGGCCCCGACTGGTGTTGTGCTGCACGCGGTAGCCCTCGAAGTGGGCGATGGTGCCGTTGTCCAGCTCGATGGGCACATCCACGATCAGGCAGCGCTTGGGGCGCTTGAGCGTCTCGACCCAGCGCGCCAGGTGGCCGAGGTAGGGCGTGACCCGGTCCACCTGCTGCAGGTAGGTGCCCCAGGGCCCGAGGTGGTCGGCCTGCAGGTAGGACGGCAGGGCATGGGCGGTCACAAGGCCGGAAGTAGGCGACATGGAAGCTCCTTGGTAAATCGGTGCAAGGCGTACAGCTTAGGCCGCCGCCGCCGCGCTGTCCAAGGCCCTTTCTGGAGCGGGTCATGCCGGAAGTGCATCACGCCACCCGCCAGGCGGAGGGTGGGTTGCTCATTGATTGATAGCAATCTCTGCAATACAGGTAAGCCCCAGAGGCCTTTTTGGCATGAAATTCTGCCCCGGGTGTCCGAGGTTTTGCCGGCCCCGCGCCGGGCCTGTGCTGCGCGGGGGGCATCCAGGCCTATGGCACCATGGCGGCCAGAAACCGGCCCTGCGGCCACGCCCGCTCACGGCCGGCCGCACGGGCGGCTGTCCCGGCGCAAAGGAAACCATGAACCCCACCGACCAGACCCTGCTGGAGCAGATGCGGATCACCGACTTCGAGGTCGATTACCGTAAGGCGCTGCTGTCTTTCGATGCCGAGGATGTGCAGCGCCTGCTGTCCATCCGGCCCTCGATCGAGGCGCGCCTGGATGAACTCGTGAACCGTTTCTACCAGGCCCAGACCCAGGAGCCTGAGATCGCCTTGCTCATCGGCGATGCCGGCACCCTGGCCCGCCTGCGCAGCGCCCAGCGCCAATACATCATGGAGCTGTTTTCCGGGGTGTACGACCTGGGCTATGTCAACAACCGGCTGCGCATTGGCCTGGTGCACAAACGCATTGGCGTGGAGCCCAAGCTCTACCTGTCGGCGGTCCACACCCTCAAGACCCTGCTGATCGAGGTGATTGACGCGGCCCTGCCCGAGCGCGAGGCCTGCAAGCAGGTGATTGCCTCGCTGCACAAGCTGCTGTACTTCGATGTGACCCTGGTGTTCGAGACCTACATCCGCAGCATGGTCTCGGAGATCGAGACGGCGCGCAAGAAGTCCGACACCTACGCCCGTTCGATGGAGGAAAAAGTCAAGGAGCGCACCCAGCAGCTCGAAGCCCTGAGCCGCACCGACCCCCTCACCGGCCTGGAAAACCAGCGCCACCTGCGCGAAACCCTGATCCACATGCTGCGCAGCGCCCAGCGGCGCAGCGAGCCGGTGACGGTGGCCTATATCGATCTGAACGATTTCAAGGCCATCAACGACACCTATGGCCACCAGCATGGCGACGAGGCCCTGCGGGCCATGGCCGAGGCGCTGCGCAGCAACAGCCGCCACGAAGATGTCTGCTACCGCATCGGCGGCGACGAGTTCTGCGTGCTGCTGCCCAACAGCCGCAGCGAGGACATTCGGCACAGCTTCATCGAACGCACCCAGCAAGCGCTGGCGCGCAGCCGCTCGGACCTGACCTTCAGCGTGGGCCTGGCGCACACCGGCCCCACCGATTACGTGGACGCCGACACCCTGATCCGCCAGGCCGATGAGCGCATGTACGAAGACAAGCGGGCCCGCAAGGCGCGCCAGTTGCCCCGCACGCCCGCGCTGGCCGCCGCCGTGCCCGAGGGCGCGCCGACCTTGCCCGGGGCCGCCCCGGCGGGCCCCTGATGCCTGCCCTGCAAGGCCTGGCGCGCAAGGTGGTCTATGTGGGCCTGTACGAGGCCCTGGCCATCGTGGCCACCACGGCCGGTCTGTCGGCGCTGTCGGGCGAGGGGCTGCTCACCTCGGGCGGTCTGGCCGCGGCCACCTCCGCCGTGGCGGTGGTCTGGAACCTGCTGTTCAACACCATTTTCGAGACCTGGGAGCGCCGCCAGCGCGTGCGCGGCCGCAGTCTGGGCCGGCGCCTGGCCCACGCCATCGGCTTCGAGGGCGGCCTGGTCGCCCTGCTGGTGCCGCTGATCGCCGGGTGGTATGGCATCGGCTTGTGGCCGGCCTTCCTCATGGACCTGGGCCTGCTGCTGTTCTTTCTGGTCTTTACCTTCGTCTTCAACGCGGTGTTCGACCGGGTGTTCGGGCTGCCGGCTGCGGCGGTTTAAGCCGTTTCAGCCGCGCCCGGAGCCTGGCGGGGGAGGGCCAGGGCCTTGTGTTATTCGCCTGGCAAATCGCCGGGTAAATCGCCCAGCAAATCGCTTGGAGGGGTGGGCTGGGATGCACCGCCGGGCGCGCTGTCCCCTTGCAGCAGCCGCTGCACGGCGGCCAGTTCCTCGCGCAGGGGCGCGGCGGGCACGGTGTCGGGCGGTGCGGGGGCCGGTACGGGTTCCGCCGGTGGGGCGGCTTCGGGCTCGGCGGCCGGGGCCGGGTGGGCCAGGGCGTTCAGCCAGGCTTGCTGGCGTGGCAGGGCCACGCTGGCGTCGTGGTGGGCCTGCACCCAGGCACGGGCTTGCTGGCCCAGGGCGCTGCGGCGGGCGGGGTCGGCCAGCAGATCGGCCACGGTCTGGCCCAGGGCCTCGGGGTCGGTGGGGTCCACCAGCAACGCGGTTTCGCCGGGACGGAGGGCTTCGCGCAGCGCAGGCGCATCGGCCGCCACCACCGCGCAGCCCAGGGCCAGGGCTTCGAGCACGCGCCGCTCCAGGGGCAGGTTGGCGCCCAAGGCCACGTGCACGCTGGCCAGTTGCAGCAGGGCCCATTGGGTGGCCGGTGCTTGCGCTCCCAGAAAATGCACCCGCGCCCATTCCGCATCGTTCAATTGGGCGCGCAGTTCGGTGGCGAACCGGTCGCGCCATGCGCCGCCCCCTGGGGCGCCCAGGCCCACGCCGCCTTCGTGGCCCCCGACGATCAGCACCCGCGCCTGGGGGCGCTGGCGCAGCAGGGGGGGCAGGCTGCGCAGAAACTGGTGGCAGCCCCGCGCGGGCTCCAGGGTGTCGGCGATGAAGCTCACCACCTCGTCGGCCCGGGTCAGTTCCTGGCTGCCGTTGAGGGTGAGGCGGATGTCCGGGTTGGGTTGCAGCGCCTCCGTGGCCAGGCCCTCAGGGACGCAGGTGATGCGCTCCTGCAAGGGGGCGGGCCAGCGCGCCGCCAGCCAGGCGGAAGGGGCCCAGAGCGCATCGGCCTGCCCGGCCGCCTGGTGGAGCAGCGCCTGGTTCAGGGTGCAGCGCGCGCTTTCCAGCGGGTCGGCGGGGGGGAACTCGGGGTCGCCGGGCACCGAGCCATCGCCAAAGTCGCCCAGGACCAGGCCTTGCCGGGCTTCGGGCCAGACGGTGCGCAGGAACAGGCTGTCGCCGCCTTCGGCGCTGGCGCAGACCACATCGGGCGTGAAGCCCTGGGCGCGCAGTTGCAGCGCCGCGCGGGCGGTGGCTTCGCCCCGCAGGGTCTGGCGCTCGGCGTCCTGCAGCCAGGGGTGTTGATCGGCGGCGCTGCCCCGCGCGAGGGCACAGGGCAGCAGCGTGACGCCTTGCCATTGCGCCGGGCTGTCGGTGCGCAGGGTCAGCGCCACCACCGTGTGGGCGGGGTCTGCGGCCAGCGCGGGCGCCAAAAACTGGAAGGGACCGGGAAATTGGGGATGGACGAAAAGGATTTTCATGGCGTCAGGCAGCGAGGACGGGCAGTTTAGCCTGCGCGCTGCCCGCGCCAATCGCCGCTAAAATCGCGCCTCGCCCAAGGAGCGTTGCAGCGGCTGCCGCCGTCAGGCTTGGGTGCCCAGACCCCACCGCAACGACGCTCACCTGTTTTTTGACCGACCGCGCAGGTGAGTTGCATGTCTGAAATTACCCTTCCCCCCATGAAGTTGTCGGGCCTGGAGCCCGTGAGCATTGGCGCCGGCACCTTGTTTGTGAACATCGGTGAGCGCACCAATGTCACCGGCTCCAAGGCCTTTGCCCGCATGGTCCTCAACGGCCAGTACGAAGAGGCCCTGGCCGTGGCCCGCCAGCAGGTCGAGAACGGCGCGCAGATCATCGACATCAACATGGACGAGGCCATGCTCGACAGCAAGGCCGCGATGGTGCGCTTTCTGCAGCTGATCGCCTCCGAGCCCGACATCGCCCGCGTGCCCATCATGGTGGACAGCTCCAAGTGGGAGGTGATCGAGGCCGGCCTGCGCTGCATCCAGGGCAAGGGCATCGTCAACTCGATCAGCATGAAAGAGGGCGTCGAGCCCTTCAAGCACCAGGCGCGGCTGCTGCGCCGCTATGGGGCCGCCGCCGTGGTGATGGCCTTTGATGAAAAAGGCCAGGCCGACACCTTCGAGCGCAAGACCGAGATCTGCGAGCGCGCCTACCGCATCCTGGTCGATGAAGTGGGTTTTCCGCCCGAAGACATCATCTTCGACCCCAACATCTTCGCCATTGCCACCGGCATCGAAGAGCACAACAACTACGCGGTCGATTTCATCGAGGCCACGCGCTGGATCAAGCAGCACCTGCCGGGCGCCAAGGTCTCGGGAGGGGTGTCGAATGTGTCGTTCAGCTTCCGTGGCAACGACCCGGTGCGCGAAGCCATCCACACCGTCTTCCTGTACCACGCGATCAAGGCCGGCATGGACATGGGCATCGTCAACGCCGGCATGGTGGGCGTGTACGACGAGCTGGAGCCCGTCCTGCGCGAGCGCGTGGAAGACGTGGTGCTCAACCGCCGCCCCGACGCCGGAGAGCGCCTGGTCGAGATTGCCGACAGCGCCAAGAGCGGCGCCAAGGACGAGAGCAAGAAGCTCGAATGGCGCGGCACCCCCGAGGCCCCGCGCACCGTGGGCGAGCGCCTCTCGCATGCCCTGGTGCACGGCATCACCGACTTCATCACCCAGGACACCGAAGAGGCCTACCGCGAGATCCTGGCCCGGGGCGGGCGGCCGCTGCACGTCATCGAAGGTCCGCTGATGGACGGCATGAACGTGGTGGGCGACCTGTTTGGCGCCGGCAAGATGTTCCTGCCCCAGGTCGTCAAAAGCGCGCGGGTCATGAAACTCGCCGTGGCCCACCTGGTGCCCTACATCGAGGAAGAAAAACGCCTGCAGGAAGCCGCCGGCCAGGACGTGCGCTCCAAGGGCAAGATCGTCATCGCCACCGTCAAGGGCGATGTGCACGACATCGGCAAGAACATCGTCACCGTGGTCTTGCAGTGCAACAACTTCGAGGTCGTGAACATGGGCGTGATGGTGCCCTGCCACGAAATCCTGGCCAAGGCCAAGGCCGAGGGCGCCGACATCATCGGCCTGTCGGGCCTGATCACGCCCAGCCTCGAAGAAATGCAGTACGTGGCGGGTGAAATGCAGAAAGACGACTACTTCCGTCTGCGCAATATGCCCTTGCTCATCGGTGGCGCCACCTGCAGCCGCGTGCACACCGCCGTCAAGATCGCCCCGCACTACGACGGTCCCGTGGTCTATGTGCCCGACGCCTCGCGCAGCGTGGGCGTGGCCCAGAGCCTGCTCGGCGATGGGGCCGAGCGTTTCGTGCGCGAACTCCAGTCGGACTACGACAAGGTGCGCACCCTGCACGCCAACAAGAAACAGACCCCCTTGTGGCCGATTGCCAAGGCCCGCGCCAACCCCGCGCACATGTACTGGCCGGGCTATCAGCCCAGGGCGCCCAAGTTCATCGGCCGGCGCGTGTTCAAGAACTTCGACCTGGCCGAACTCGCCAAATACATCGACTGGGGGCCCTTCTTCCAGACCTGGGACCTCGCCGGCCCCTATCCCGCCATCCTCGACGACGAGATCGTCGGCGAACAGGCGCGCAAGGTGTTTGCCGATGGCCAGGCCATGCTGCAAAAGATCATCGAAGGCCGCTGGCTCAGCGCCAGCGGCATCGTCGGCCTGTACCCGGCCAACAGCGTGGGCGACGACATCGAGTTCTACACCGACGAGTCCCGCACCACCATCGCCATGACCTGGTATGGCCTGCGCCAGCAGACCGAAAAACAGGCCATCGACGGTGTCATGCGCCCCAGCCGCTGCCTGGCCGACTTTGTCGCGCCCAAGGACAGCGGCATTGCCGACTACGCCGGCCTGTTTGCCGTGACGGCGGGCCTGGGCATCGAGAAAAAAGAGCAGGCCTTCATCGACGCGCTCGACGACTACTCGGCCATCCTCTTCAAGAGCCTGGCCGACCGCCTGGCCGAAGCCTTTGCCGAGGCCCTGCACCTGCGCGTGCGCACCGACCTGTGGGGCTATGCCGCCGATGAAAAGCTCAGCAACGCCGAACTGATCGCCGAGAAATACCAGGGCATCCGTCCCGCCCCCGGCTACCCCGCCTGCCCGGACCACAGCGCCAAGACCGATCTGTTCGCGCTGCTGCAGTGCCAGGAGATCGGCATGTCGCTCACCGAAAGCCTGGCCATGCTGCCCGCCGCCAGTGTGAGCGGCTTCTACATCGGCCACCCCGACAGCGTGTATTTCAACGTCGGCAAGATCGGCGAAGACCAGGTGCATGACCTGGCCCGCCGCCGCGGCATGGAGCTGCCCGCGCTGGAGCGCCTGCTGGCACCGAACCTCTGAGCCTCGAAATGGCTTGCAGCGCTTGTCTGGCAAGCGCTTATTGCTCTTGTTTTTGGTGTTTTGCGGCCCCGGTGTTTCCGTGGCATTCCCATGGGGGCGCTCCGGGCCGCAGGGGGCGGTGGCCCCTGCGCGCATGATGGCGGTCTTCCTGCCCTGGAGGTGATCTGCCATGACCTTGCCGACCCCTGTCCCTGGTGCGCCTGAGGCGGCATCTGCCCGTTCCGCTGCGCGCGTGCGCTGGAGGGTGGCAGCGGCCATGGTGCTGGGGCTGGTTCTGGGCGGGGGCGGCTTGGCGTGGTGGCAGAAGACGGCGCTGGGGCCGCACCGTGCCGCACCGGGGGCAGGCACCGCGCCGCCGGCCCCGGTGCCGACGACCGCAGCGCCTGAACCCGCGGTTGCACCCGCGATGCCACCAGCGGCGCTACCAACGGCGCCATCCACGGTGCCCTCCGCCATGCCGTCAGCCACGCCACCCGTGGCCCCGGACCTGCCTGTGCCACCGCCAGCGGCTGCCGGGTCCGCGCCTGGGTCCGTGCCCGGCGCCGTGCCCTCCGGCGTGGCGCCGGCCCCTGCCGCGGTGGGATCGACGGCTTTTCCCACACCCCGGGCCCTTGTGCCTTCTGGCGTTCCTTCGTCCCCCACGGGACCGGGGCCCGAAGACCGGGCGCCCCGGTCTGCGCCGTCGCCTGAACCGCAGGCCCTCGGCGGCCCTGCGCCAAGACCCGCACCCGCACCCGCACCCGCACCCGCACCCGCACCCGCACCCGCACCCGCACCCGCACCCGCACCCGCACCCGCACCCGCACCCGCACCCGCACCCGCCCTGGCGCCCACCGCCGAGGCCGACATCGAACCCACCCCCGCGCCCCGGGGCAAGTCCTACGGCACGGCGGCGCCGTGCCGGGGCTGCGGCTGGGTGGAGTCGGTGAACCCGGTGGCGGGGCCGGGCGGTCTTCCCCCGGGGGCGCTGGCGGCCGCTGGGGCCGCGCAAGGCGTGCGGGCTTTGGGCGGGCCCGCCGCGCGCGATCCGGCCTCGGTCGCGGCGGCGGCCAGCTTGGGTGCGGCTTTGGGGGCGGGTGCGTCCGGGGCCTTGCCAGGAGGCGCCCCGGCCTCCGGGGCCGGGTACGACATCCGCGTGCGCATGGCCGACGGCAGCCTGCGCCTGCTGCGCCAGGCCGAACCCTGGCCTGTGGGCGCACGGGTGCAGGTCCAGGGCGGCGGGGTGCGGCTGCTGCCCCCGCTCGGTTCCGGGGCGGTGCCCGGCCAGCCCAGGGGCTATTCCGTGGGGACGCGCTGAGGCGGTCTTGTGATCAGAATCACCCCAAAGCGCCACCCAGTAAGCGCTTTTTGCTCCTTTTTCAGGAGCGCTTACTTCTCCACGAACGCCCGCTCGATCACGAAGTCGCCCGGGGTGGTGGTGTTGCCTTCCGCGAAGTCGCGTTTTTCCAGGATCTCCTTGAGCGAGGCCAGCATTTCCGGGCTGCCGCAGAGCATGACGCGGTCTTCCAGCGGGTTCAGGGCGGGCACGCCCAGGTCGGTGAACAGCTTGCCGTTCTCGATCAGGTCGTTGATGCGGCCCTGGTTGCGGAAGGGTTCGCGGGTGACGGTGGGGTAGTACTTGAGCTGCTGGCTGACCAGCTCGCCCAGGAACTCGTGCTGGGGCAGTTCCTGGGTCAGGTAGTCGTGGTAGGCCAGCTCGTTCACCTGGCGCACGCCGTGGATGAGGATGACTTCCTGGAATTTCTCGTAGGTTTCCGGGTCGCGGATCACGCTCAGGAAGGGGGCCAGGCCGGTGCCGGTGGAGATCAGGTACAGGCGCTTGGCGGGCAGCAGGTAGTCGATCAGCAGGGTGCCGGTGGGCTTTTTGCCGACGATGATGGTGTCACCCACCTGGATGTGCTGCAGGCGCGAGGTCAGCGGGCCGTCGGGCACCTTGATGCTCAAAAACTCGAGGTGTTCTTCGTAGTTCGCGCTGACGATGCTGTAGGCGCGCAGCAGGGGCTTGCCGTTCACTTCCAGGCCGATCATCGTGAAATGGCCGTTGGAAAAGCGCAGGGCGGGGTCGCGGGTGGTGGTAAAGCTGAACAGGCGGTCGGTCCAGTGGTGGACGCTCAGCACGCGCTCTTCGTGGAATTTGCTCATGGTGGTTCGCTCGGAAGGCAAAAAACAGGCGCGCCCTGCGGGCGGCGCGGAACCCGCGATTGTCCGTGAAAGCGTGCCCCTTGGGCAGGGTACAGTTCATACCCTTTGTTCATAAGCAAAGTGGCCCGCGGGCATGAAGCCGCTGGCATCGTCCTGAAAACCTCCATGGCCTCACCGCGATTGACCCCCATGTTCTTCCGCAGACACTTCCCCCTCGCCCTGGCCGCGTTGGCCGCCGTGGCCGGCAGTTCCCTGGCGCAGGCCCAGGGCGTGATCAAGATTGGCGAGATCAACAGCTACAAGGCGCAGCCCGCCTTCCTGGAGCCCTACAAGAAGGGCATGGAGCTGGCCATCGAGCAGGTCAACGCCGCCGGCGGCATCCAGGGCAAGAAGCTGGAGCTCATCACCCGCGACGACAACGCCAACCCCGGCGACGCAGTGCGCGCGGCCGAGGAGCTGCTGGCCCGCGAGAAGGTGGACGTGCTCACCGGCAGCTTCCTGTCGCACGTGGGCCTGGCGCTGACCGACTTTGCCAAGCAGAAAAAGCGCTTCTTCCTGGCCAGCGAGCCGCTGACCGACAAGATCGTCTGGGAGCAGGGCAATGCCTACACCTTCCGCCTGCGCCCCTCGACCTACATGCAGGTGGCCATGCTGGTGCCCGAGGCGGCGGCGCTGAAGAAAAAGCGCTGGGCCATCGTCTATCCCAATTACGAATACGGCCAGTCCGCTGCCGCCACCTTCAAGCAGCTGCTCAAGGCCGCGCAACCCGACGTGGAGTTCGTCGCCGAGCAGGCGCCGCCGCTGGGCAAGGTCGATGCCGGCAGCGTGGTGCAGGCGCTGGCGGATGCCAAGCCCGATGCGATCTTCAACGTGCTGTTCGCGGCCGACCTGGCCAAGTTCGTGCGCGAGGGCAACACCCGGGGCCTGTTCCAGGGCCGCGAGGTGGTGGGCCTGCTGACCGGCGAACCCGAGTACCTGGACCCGCTCAAGAACGAAACCCCCAACGGCTGGACTGTGACCGGCTACCCCTGGCACGGCATCCAGACGCCCGAGCACAAGGCCTTCTTCCTGGCCTACCACGGCAAGTACAAGGACTACCCGCGCCTGGGCTCGGTGGTGGGCTACACCGCCATCCTGTCGATTGCCGAAGGCCTCAAAAAAGCCGGCTCGGCCGACACCGACAAGCTGGTCGCTGCCTTCAAGGGCCTGCAGCTGACCTCGCCCTTTGGCCGCATCACCTACCGCGCCCAGGACCACCAGTCCACCATGGGCGGCTTTGTCGGCAAGCTCAAGAACGACAACGGCAAGGGCGTGATGGTGGACTACCGCTACCTGGACGGCGCCAGGTTCCAGCCCTCCGATGCCGAGGTGCGCAAACTGCGCCCAGCGGGTTCCTGAGGAAGATCTCCTGAGAAATATGTGCCAAAACAGCCTCCAGCCCTTATCTGGCCGGCGGAACGTGCTATCAAAAACAAAGCGCTGGAGCGCGCCGCTGACCTGACATGGATGTTTCCGGCCTGCTGGCCCAGCTGCTCAATGGCCTGGCGGGGGCGTCCTCGCTGTTTTTGGTGTCGGCGGGGCTGTCGCTGATCTTTGGCGTGACGCGCATCGTCAACTTTGCGCATGGCTCCTTCTTCTTGCTGGGCATCTACACCGCTTATTCGCTGGTCGAGCGCCTGGGCGGCGTGATCGGCTTCTGGCCGGCGCTGCTGCTGGCGCCGCTGGCGGTGGGGGTGTTCGGGGCGCTGGTCGAGATGGGCTTGCTGCGCCGCATCTACCGCGCGCCGGAGCTGTTCCAGCTGCTGGCCACCTTTGCGCTGGTGCTGGTGGTCAAGGACGCGGCGCTGTGGTTCTGGGGCCCCGAGGAGCTGCTGGGCCCGCGCGCGCCGGGCTTGGAGGGAGCGGTGCCCCTGTTCGGCCGCGCCTTTCCGACCTACGACCTGTTCCTGATCGCCGTCGGCCCCCTGGTGCTGGCGGGCCTGTGGGGGCTGCTGCACCGCACCCGCTGGGGCACGCTGGTGCGCGCCGCCACGCAGGACCGCGAGATGGTCGGCGCGCTGGGCGTGAACCAGGCCTGGCTGTTCACGGGGGTGTTCGCGCTGGGCGCTTTCCTGGCGGGGCTGGCCGGCGCGTTGCAATTGCCCCGCGAGCCGGCCAGCCTGGAGCTGGACATGGTGACCATCGGCGCCGCTTTTGTCGTGGTGGTGGTCGGCGGCATGGGCTCGGTGACGGGCGCCTTTGTCGCTGCGCTGCTGATCGCCGAACTCAAGGCCCTGTGCATCTGGCTGGGGCTGGTGGAGGTGGCGGGGCTCAGCCTGTCGCTGTCCAAGCTCACGCTGGTGGTGGAGTTTTTAGCGATGGCCGTGGTGCTGGTGCTGCGCCCCTGGGGCCTGCTGGGCCGTCCGCAAGCCGCCGCCCAGGGCCGCAGTGCCGTGCCCGAGGCCCCGCTGCGCCTGCCCTCGGCCCGCGCGCAGGCGCGGAGCGTGGCCCTGGTCGGCCTGCTGGCGCTGCTGCCCCTGGCCGAGGCGCAGTGGCCCTACGCCCCGGTCCTGGCCACCGACCTGCTGATCGCCGTGCTGTTTGCCGCCAGCCTGCACTTTGTGATGGGGCCGGCCGGCCTGCATTCCTTCGGCCACGCGGCCTACTTTGGCCTGGGCGCCTATGCGGCGGCGCTGCTGGTGCGCCACGCGGGCCTGCCCATGGAGGCCGCGCTGCTGCTGGCGCCGCTGGCCGCCGGCCTGGGCGCGCTGGTCTATGGGTGGCTGTGCGTGCGCCTGTCGGGCGTGTACCTGGCGATGCTGACCCTGGCTTTTGCGCAGATCACCTGGGCGATTGCCTTCCAGTGGGACGCCGTCACCGGCGGCAGCAACGGCCTGACCGGTGTGTGGCCCGCGCCCTGGCTGGCCGAGCGCGGGGCTTTTTACCTGTTGGCGTTGGCGCTGGTCGCGCTGGCCGTGGCGGGCTTGCGGCGGGTGCTGTTCTCGCCCTTTGGCTATGCGCTGCGCGCTGCGCGCGATTCGGCCCTGCGCGCGGACGCCATTGGCATGAACGTGCGCCGCCTGCAATGGGCGGGCTTCGGGCTGGCCGGCGCGGTGGCGGGGCTGGCGGGGGCGCTGTACGCGTTTTCCAAGGGCAGCATCTCGCCCGAGGCGCTGTCGGTCGGCAAATCGGTCGATGGCCTGGTCATGGTGCTGCTGGGCGGCCTGCAGACCCTGGCGGGGCCGGTGGTGGGGGCCTCGGTCTTCACCCTGCTGCACGACAGCTTGGCCCGCCAGACCGACTACTGGCGCGCGCTGCTGGGCGGCACCATCCTGCTGCTGGTGCTCTTGTTCCCGCAGGGGCTGGCTGGCTTTGCGCAGGGCCTTTGGTCCGGTGTTTGGCAGCGCCTGCGCGGGGCGGGGGATGGCGCGCGATGAGCCTGCTCAGCGTGAGCGGCCTGTGCAAGGCCTTTGGCGGGGTGCAGGCCGTGGACGGCGTGGGCTTTGCGCTGGCGCCGGGCGAGCTGCTGGCGCTGATCGGCCCGAACGGCGCGGGCAAGTCCACCACCTTCAATATGGTCGGCGGCCAGTTGCGGCCCGATGCCGGCCGCATCCAGCTGGCCGGGCGCGACATCGCCGGCCTGCCGCCGCGCGCCATCTGGCGCCTGGGCGTGGGCCGCACCTTCCAGATCGCCGAAACCTTTGCCTCGCTCACCGTGGTAGAGAACGTGCAGATGGCCCTGCTCAGCGCCGACCGGCGCCTGTGGTCCCTCTGGCGCCGCGCCGCCCGGCACCGCCGCGCCGACGCCCTGGACCTGCTGGCCCAGGTGGGCATGCAGGACCAGGCCGACCGCCCCTGCCGCGCGCTGGCCTATGGCGACGTCAAGCGGGTGGAGCTGGCGATGGCCCTGGCCCACCAGCCCCGCCTGCTGCTGATGGACGAGCCCACCGCCGGCATGGCCCCCGGCGAGCGCGTGGCCCTGATGGCCCTGACCCGCACCCTGGCCCGCGAGCGCCAGATGGGCGTGCTGTTCACCGAGCACAGCATGGACGTGGTCTTCGGCCAGGCCGACCGCGTGCTGGTCCTGGCCCGCGGCCGCCTGCTGGCCGAGGGCAGCCCCCAGCAGGTGCGCGACAACCCCGCCGTGCAAGACGTTTACCTGGGCAGCGGCCGCCTGGTCGGCATGCCGTGGCGGGCACCGTGAACAGGTTCTAAGCGAGATTTATCTTCAAGCGTTCAAGGGTTTGATCGACCAGGACGAGCCTTCACCAAAGAAGGCTTTGCAGTGCGGGCAAGTCTCAGCGTAGATGCTGATCGTGGTGTCGCAGTTTGGGCAGATGCCTTGGGGCGCTGACGCATCGGCAATACGCCTGCGCTCGGCTTCCTCTTGCTTGCGCAGAGCCGCTTCAACCACGGGGTCGGGCCATGTAGGCGCCGTAGTTAGACGAGACACAAATTCGGAAAATTGCTGCTCATCAATCTGACCTGTGGCTTTGGCCGACTCAAGCACTGAAATGCGTTGTTCGTACCACTGTGGACTGCATCCACGCATGCGCTGAAACACCGATGCCAATACCACGCGCATTACGGATGGCTCCATCTTGTCGTAATGCAAGTGAAGCTCGCCAAAATTGGTGATCAACGTGATGAAGGTGTGAATCTTGGTCTTGGTGGTCAGGCCGTTGAGAATTGCCGCGATAGCCATCCCTTCAATAGCACCTTCCACGCCGAACCCGCCACCTACAAAACCGCCCCCACTAGTCACAGAACCTGGCCCGGTGATGTTGAACTCGACTAACTCAAAGTAGGAAAAACGAGCGGAGCGGGTCTTACCCTGAAGGATGACGCCTTTCTCAGTGAAAAGCGCATCCCCTTGCTGACTTGCCGCTAAGCTGCTTGCCCCATAAGAGCCAATTACCCCAGCGACATCAGCCCAGAGAAGTGCGAACTCATTCGCCCCTTGCTGGAAAGCGCCCGCAGAACCACTCGCCCACGCACCGTTGATCTGTATGAAGTGTTTTGCGCCGTGCTTTACCTGCTGCGCACCGGCTGCCAGTGGCTCACCCGGCCCCGCGCCATCGCCCTGGTCCAGCAAGTGGCCCGCACGGTGGACCGGTGGGAAGCGCACTTCCGCCAGCACGGCGTGTGTGCTGCCGACCTGGAACGGCTGCGGGCCAGCATCGACCGGGAGGCACTGCGCTGGCAACGCAAGGCGTTTTGTTGAATGAATAGGCCTCCAGGCCAATGGATGCCTGCGGTAGGCGCTCTTATTTTTGACAAAAATTGCCCCCATGCCGCTCCAGCCAGCCCGCCAGTTCCAGTGGCCGGATGCCAAAGCGCACGGCGTTGCCTGGGTGCAGCGCGCTGAATTCGGCCTGTACCAGCTGGACGAAGTGCGCGTGGTCGGCGGGAGCGAGGGTGCTGGGAATCCTGCGCTGGATGGCGCTTTCTGTCAGCGCTTCGTCCTGGCGAACGACGGCGGCGATCACTTCGGCCAGGGCCTGGCGATGGCGCAGGCGGAACAGGTCGGGCGGGACAAGCTGCTGCTTCACCGCGACATAGTGCTGGCAGGAACGTTCGTAGGCCCAGACGAACACATCGCGCAGCAGTTCGACCCGGTTGAGTTCATACACCCCGAGCACCGCGTCCACATAGGCCTGCTGGGGCACATCGATGAACGACAGCGGGCACAGGTTGTGGCGGATGAAGGGGATGTTGGCGGCCAGCCGGGACACGCGCTTGTTCACGTCCTCGAAAGGTTGAAGGTAGGGCAGGTGCACCATCAGGAAGAAGGCCTGCTCGAACGGGTCCACGATGTCCGCGGCCATGTGCACGACGATGCCGAACAGCTCCTCGAGGCGCTGGGGCAGCGCGATGGGCAGGTACACGCTGCCGCCAATTTCCACAGCCCGACGGCGGATGCGGCCCACCGCCGCCGGGTCTGCCATCAGGCCGTCCGACAAAAAGGCATGCAGCGCGACCAGCGTTTCCGTGTCCACACGGGCGTGCTCGGGCTGGAGCACCAGGTATTCGATGGCCTGCTTGTGGTTCAGGATCATCTGGGTTTCCAGCGCATCCTTGCCTTCGGCCGCTTGGCCGTGTTCGATCAGCCGTTCGGTGTCCAGGCGGCTGTAGGTGTTGCCCTCCAGGTGCGAGGACGCCCAGGAGAGGTCGATCAGCAGGCGGTGGAGGATGTCGCGTGCGAAGGTGCCAGCCGGCGTCTGTGCTGCCGGCGACCGGCCCAGGCTGTGCAGCTGCGCACGCAGCGGGGGCGGCAGGTAGGCCGTGTGGTTGGGGTGGTAGGCCTCCAGAAACGCCAGCCGGTAACCCAAGGGCTGGCGCAGATGGCGCGGTTGGGCAACGTAAGCCCGGATTTCCCGGCCCTCGACCGACGTGGGAAGGTCGGCTTCTGCCGGCAGCGCAGCGCTGGCGCGGGGGATGTCGGACAGGTCGGTGGGCGGCTGGCTGGGCGCTGCGACCCGGCGGTAGCGCACGCCACGGCCCCGCTCTTGTCCTTCCACCTGCAGACGGTTTTGCTGCACCAGCAAGGCCAGGCGGCGCTGCAAGGTACGGCGCTGCATGCGGTCGCCAAATTGGTGAAACAGCTCCGCCATGCCCACGCCGTGCGGCGTCTGGCTGATCCACGCGGCGATCGCGTCCAGGGTCTCTGGCGGGGTAAAACGGGGCATGGTCGGGGCTCTTTTGTGACAATATCAGCAGTATTGCGACAAATAAACCGCGGCACAAGCGCTTATTGCGACAAATGAAGTGTCGCAATCCACCCACCCTATCGGTTCCACGATGACCCCCTCTCATCCCGCCGCTCCCCTGCTCAGCGTCCAGTCCCTGAACGCCTGGTACGGCGCCGCGCAGATCCTGTTTGACGTGGCGTTGCAGGTGGGCCCGGGCGAGGTCGTGGCGCTGATGGGGCGCAATGGGGCGGGCAAGTCCACCACCTTGAAATCCATCGCAGGCCTGATGGAACGGGCGCCGGGTGCTCTCCTTTTCATGGGCCAGGACATGGCCCGCTGGCCCGCGCACCGGAGGGCCCGCGCGGGCCTGGGCTATGTGCCCGAGGACCGGCGCATCTTCACCGACCTCACGGTGCTGGAAAACCTCGAAGTCGGCCGCCAGCCCCCGCGCCACTGGCCCGATGGCCGGGCCGCGCCGCATTGGACCCCCGAGCGCCTGTTTGCCCTGTTCCCCAACCTGGGCGAGATGCCGGATCGCCCCGGCGGCCGCATGAGCGGCGGCGAGCAGCAGATGCTCACGGTGGCCCGCACGCTGATGGGCCAGCCGCTGCTGGTGCTGCTGGACGAACCTTCCGAGGGCGTGGCCCCGCTGATCGTCGAGCAGATGGCCGACACCATCCGCGCGCTCAAGGCCCAGGGCGTGGGCGTGCTGCTGTCCGAGCAGAACCTGTACTTTGCCGCCGCCGTGGCCGACCGCGCCTATGTGCTGGAAAAAGGCCAGATCCGCCACCAGGGCCCCATGGCCGCGCTGGTGGCCGACGAGGCCGCGCGCAAGGCGTGGCTGGGGGTGTGAGTGGTCAAAATGGCCTTCAGACCAATGGATTCAAGCGGTCGTAGCTCCTGATTCAGGAGCTTTCGGCGCGGGCTGGCCTGCAGAGGGAAGCCCGTCTGTCGCTGCCGGCAGCGTGTGTCCAGCCCGCTGCATTTCTTGCACCGTGGCCCCGCAGACGGAGAAAGCCGTTGCGCGGCTTCAGAGGGTGCGAAGAAAAGCCGGGGTGACCCGGTCGGCGGGGGCCAGGCTCCATGGGTCGCTGTAGGTGCCCCGTAGTTCCGGAAAATCACCGCTCGCCAGCCGCTGGAGCAGGCGTTTCGCAACGGCTTCCGTCAGGTCGAAGGGGGGTGGAGGCGTTTTCTGGCCTCGGCAGGCCGCCAGTTTGGAGTTGCTGGCCGAGGCATAGCCTTGCGGGATGAGCGTATCGACATAGAACCAACGCACGTCCTTCCAGAAGTGCAGTGAAACCTGGAGATTGGTTTTGCATCGCCACAGGACGATCCAGTCGCCCACGCGCACGTCATCTTCTTCCAGAAATCCCAGTGTTTCGCCCAGGAGATGGGAGACCTGTGTTGCGCTCAGGGGGGCGGCTTCCGGGACGGCGGCCAGCACCGCTTCCATGTTGTAGGGGCTCTCTTCTTCCTTCAGCCACCAGACCACATGGATGCGGTCCAGCGCGCTGTCCCATTGTTCGATGGCTGGGGAGGCTTGCCCTTGGCCTTCTTCGCTGGCCAGACCCCGGGCGTTGGCCTCTTGCCATTGGCGGTGCAGTTCTTTCAGTTTGTCTTTTTTGCTGTCTTGTGTGGGGTACTGTGCTTGCGCTTCTTTTTTGTACTCTGCAAAGACCTGGCTGATGGTGTCCAGATCCATCGAGGCACCCGTTTCATTGAACTGAATCCAGGTGGCGATTTCATGGTTTCCGTCGGGCCCAAACCCATTGTCGGAAAGGTTGGGGCTGCCGATCAGCACGCTGTCATCGCCGATGTACAGCTTGGAATGCAGTTTTTCGAGAAAGTGAACCTGATCGATGCCGATGGCCTGGATGATTTGCTCGATGGCATAGGGGTTCGACCCCGGGGTGGGGGAGAGGACGATGTCCTCCAGGGCAAGGGGGTCGCCGCCGATCCATTTTTTCCAGCCCGCGCCCACATAGGCCACCGCGATTTTTTTCGGGGACAGCGCACGCAGGGCCTGCGCGAGGTCTTGGGGGGTCTTCAGGAGCTGCATGGTGTGACCTTGCGGGGTGGGGGCATTTTCAGTGTTTATCGCACTTCAGGCTCGTCAGTGCTGCGCTTTGCGCTATTTAATCAATAGCATTTTGGGTGCCGATAGCGGGACCTGCTGTTGCGGTGCTCCGTGCGGGCAGACCCCCCGATGCTTCAGCGCGGGAAGCGGTTGGCTTCGATGATGTGGGGGATGAAGCCGAAGACCTGGGGGTCCTTGGCGTCCACGGTGATTTCGACCCAGTGCACATCCTGTGCGCCGAAGTTTTCCACGCGGGTGACGTTCTCCAGCATCTGGCTGGAGCCGTCTTTCGTGGGGGCTTTGAGCGGTTTGTCGATCCGGAAATAGTGGCTGTCGCCGTGGGCGATCACCACGGGTTTCTTGAACGCCAGGGCGCGGGCGGTGATTTTGGCCAGCAGGGCGTTGAAGGCCTGGCGCTCGCGGTGGGGGGCGGCCAGTTCAAAGTTGGGGTTGGCTTGCATGGCCACCAGCACGCCGGGGGCCTGGGTGCTTTCGGCCTGGTCAAACAGCTGGTCGATCCAGGCCAGGGCGGCGGCCTCGCGGGCCTTCACTTCGGCCAGGCGGTCGGCGCGGGGGCGGGTGGCGGAGTCCTGCAGGTCGATGCCGTTCCAGGGGTCCAGGCCGTTGTTGCTGCCCACGACATGCACGGTGGCCATGACGGCCCCGCCCACTGTCCACAGGCTGTTCTCGACATAGGTTTCATAGCCGGCTTGCTGGGACTGGCTGCGCACCGCCATGGGGCGGCCTCCCGTGGTCCGGCCGGGTTCGGGGAAGAAGAGCTGGCGCACCCGGTTCAGGCGCTCCAGGGGGACGTAGCCGCCGTTGCTGGGGCGGTGGCAATCGGTCCATTCGTTGTCGCCGGGCGTGAAGACGAAGGGTTTCTGAAAGCGCTGGTACTGCGCGAAACGGCGCTGGAACAGCGCATCGTCGCAGCGTTCGCTGCCGTTCTTGATGTCGCCGGTGTGCAGCACCACGCGCACCTGGCTTTGCTGGTTGATGGCGTCGATCACCCGGTCAAAAGCGCCTTCGCGGCTGGGGCCGTAGGGCACGTCGCCGATCAGGGCCAGCGATGCCCCCTGGGCCGCCGGGGGGGCCTCGGTCGCCTGGATCGGGGCGGCTGGAGGGGCGCTGTCTGCAGGGCGGCTGACATGGGCGCAGCCGCTCAGGAACAAAACAAGGAAAGCGCAGAGCGATGCGGATTTTCGAGTGCGGGCGGGGATCATGGTCAGCAGGTCTTGGGCGAAAAAAAGCATTGGACCATGCCCGGTCTTTCCCCGCCCAAGGCGGCCGCTGCGCGGCGCTGGCGCCTGGCCCGGGTCGGTATGGTGGCTGTTGTGCCCCTCGGGGGCGGCGCCCCGCACCTGCGGCGCAGCGTGGGGGGCAGGGGTCAGCTGTTGGCCCGCAGCGTGCGCCGGTATTGCATGGCTTCGGCCATGTGGGGCACCTGGGTGCGTTCGGAGCCGGCGAGGTCGGCGATGGTGCGGGCCACTTTGAGTGCGCGGTGGGTGCTGCGGGCCGACCAGCCCAGGCGCGCGGCCGCCTTGTTCAGGAACTGGGCGGCGGCATCCTCGAGCTGCACATGGGTGTCGATGGCCTGGCCTTGCAGCGCCTGGTTGGCGTGGCCCTGGCGGGCCAGGGCCTGTGCACGGGCCTGGACCACGCGCCTGCGGATGGCCTCAGTGGCTTCGCCCGGCGGGGCTTGCAGCAGCTGGTCGGTGGGCAGCGCGGGCACTTCGACATGCAGGTCGATGCGGTCGAGCAGGGGGCCGCTGAGCTTGCCCTGGTAGCGGCTGACCTGGTCGGGGGTGCAGCGGCAGGCGCGCTGGGGGCTGCCCAGAAACCCGCAGGGGCAGGGGTTCATGGCGGCCACCAGCTGAAAGCGGGCCGGAAAATCCGCCCGCCGTGCGGCCCGGGCGATGGTGATTTGCCCGGTTTCGAGCGGTTCGCGCAGGGCTTCGAGGGCGGCGCGCGGAAATTCCGGCAGTTCGTCCAGAAAGAGCACGCCGTGGTGTGCGAGCGAGATTTCTCCCGGCCGGGGCGGCGATCCGCCTCCCACCAGGGCCACGGCGCTGGCGGTGTGGTGGGGCTGGCCCGTGGGGCGCAGGCCCCAGCGGGCGGGGTCGAAGCGGCCCGTGAGGCTGGCGATGGCGGCGCTTTGCAGGGCCTCTTCCACCGTCATCGGGGGCAGCAGCCCGGCAAAGCGGTGGGCCAGCATCGATTTGCCCGAACCCGGCGGGCCCACCATCAGCACGCTGTGGCCGCCCGCCGCGGCAATCTCCAGCGCGCGCTTGGCGGCGGACTGGCCCTTGACATCGGCCATGTCCGGGCCCGGTGCGCGGGTGGTGAGGGGCTGGGCCTGCAGGCGGGTCCAGCCTTCGTCGTCGGTGTCGGGGGGCGGGGCTTCCGGGTTGCCGGGGGGCAAAAAGGCCCGGACCACGTCCAGCAGATGGCGCGCACGCACGACCTGGGCGTCGGGCACCAGGGCGGCTTCTTCGGCGCTGCCCGGGGGCAGCACCAGCCGGGCCCGCACCTGCTGTGTGTGCAGGGCCAGGCTGGTGGCCAGGGCGCCGCGCACGGGGCGCAGTTCGCCCGACAGCGACAGTTCGCCGGCAAATTCATGGCCGGCCAGGCGCGCGCCATCGATTTGCCCGCTGGCCGCCAGGATGCCCAGGGCGATGGGCAGATCGAAGCGCCCCGAATCCTTGGGCAGGTCGGCGGGGGCCAGGTTCACGGTGATGCGCTTGTTGTGCGGAAACTCCAGCCCCGCGTTCTGCAGGGCCGAGCGCACCCGCTCCCGCGCTTCCTTGACCTCCACGTCCGCCAGCCCGACCAGGGTGAAGCTGGGCAGGCCGTTGGCCAGATGCACCTCGACGGTGACAGCGGGGGCTTCCAGCCCCAGAAGAGCGCGACTTTGCACCAATGCAAGACCCATGGATCCATTCCTCCCCAGACGGGTGCGTGCTGGCCATCCCTGCTTGTGTTACATCTGCAAACCGCACCAAGTTGGTGCGGTTTGCAGGCCTGTGGCCGCAAGGGCTCCGCGCCAAAGCCTTGTGGTCCCCGGTGGACTATGACATGGCACGGTCTGTGCTTGATGGCTGTGTCCGCATTTCAACCTCAGGAGAAACCATGACACGTGCAACCCTCAAGACCCTGGGCATTGCCCTGGCCGCCGCCCTGCCTTTGATCGCCAGCGCCCAGCTCACGGCCAACGTCAGCCTCACCAGCAACTACAAGTTCCGTGGCCAGGACCAGGACCTGGGCAAGACCAGCGGTTTCAAGCCCGCGCTGCAAGGCGGTTTTGACTACGCTTTTGGCGACAGCGGCTTCTACGTGGGCAACTGGAACTCCAGCGTGAACTGGCTGCCCCGCAACTCCCTGGAATCCGACCTGTACGGCGGCTACAAGTTCAAGGCCGGCGAAGTGGACCTCGATGTGGGTCTGCTGGCCTATATCTACTCGGGCAACACCAGTGGCAACACCACCGAACTGTACGGTGCCGCCACCTACGGTCCTCTGACCGCCAAGTACTCGCACACCGTCTCCAAGGACTACTTCGCCTACGCGGGTGCCACCACCAGCAGCCGCCGCGGCCGCAACACCGGTTACCTGAACCTGGCTTACGCGCAGGAAGTGCTGCCCAAGGTCACGCTGAAGACCTCGGTGGGCTTCACGCAGTTCTCCAGCGACATCAAGCATGCGGGCGTGCCGAACTACATCGACTACAACCTGGGTGCGGCCTACGATCTGGGTGACGGCGTGTCCCTGGGCGGTGCCGTGGTGGGCGCCAACAAGCAGAGCTTTTTTGGCGACATCAACAAGGCCCGTTTGATCGTGACCTTGACCAAGACCCTGTAAACCCCTGCGGGCGCCCGGTGTGCCCCTTTTTCGG
The DNA here is from genome assembly GCA_028685665.1 of Burkholderiaceae bacterium. GTDB lineage: Bacteria > Pseudomonadota > Gammaproteobacteria > Burkholderiales > Burkholderiaceae_C > JAQUDN01. The sequence goes on from JAQUDN010000001.1 coordinate 32,360, forward strand.
AGGATATGACCATGAAAATGGTGACAGCCATCATCAAGCCCTTCAAGCTCGACGAGGTGCGTGAAGCCTTGTCGGACATGGGCGTTCAAGGCATCACAGTGACCGAAGTCAAGGGCTTTGGTCGCCAAAAGGGCCACACCGAGCTCTATCGGGGCGCGGAATATGTCGTCGATTTCCTGCCCAAGGTGAAAGTCGAGGCCGCCGTGGCCGATGAACTGGTCGATCGCGTGATCGAAGTCATCGAAGCGGCCGCCCGCACGGGCAAGATCGGTGACGGCAAGATTTTTGTGACCCACCTTGAACAGGTGGTGCGCATCCGTACCGGTGAAACCGGCACGGAAGCCCTCTAGGGCACAACCTATTCACGGAGAAATCTGCCATGAAAAAACTGCTTGCATCCTTGGCGCTGGGGCTGACCCTGCTGACCGGCCTGTCCGGCGTCGGCGCCCAGACTTCTGCGGAAACGGCTGCCCCCGTGACGGCGACCGTCGTCGCGGCGGCGGACACGCCGGCCGCCACTCCCGCAGCGGCGCCGGCCCCCGCCGCGGCCCCTGCGGCCGCGGCCGAAGCCCCCGCTCCGGTTCCCAACAAGGGCGATGTCGCCTGGATCATGGTGGCCACCCTGTTGGTCATCCTGATGGTGTTGCCTGGCCTGGCCCTGTTCTACGGCGGCCTGGTGCGCAGCAAGAACATGCTGTCCGTCCTCATGCAGGTGATGGTCACCTTCTCGCTGATCGTGGTGCTGTGGTTCGTGTACGGCTACAGCCTCGCCTTCACCGAAGGGGGCGCCTTCATCGGCGGCTTTGACCGCTTGTTCATGAAGGGCATCTGGGACAACGCGGCGGGCACCTTTGCCAATGCGGCCACCTTCAGCAAGGGCGTCGTGATTCCTGAGATCAGCTTTGCGGCTTTCCAGGCCACGTTCGCCGGCATTACCTGTGCCCTGATCGTGGGGGCTTTTGCCGAGCGCATCAAGTTTGGCGCCGTCATGCTGTTCATGGTGCTGTGGTTCACCTTCAGCTACCTGCCCGTGGCGCACATGGTCTGGTTCTGGATGGGCCCGGACGCCTACACCGCACCGGACGTCGTGGACGCGATGACCAGCAAGGCTGGCCTGATCTGGCAGTGGGGCGCCCTCGACTTCGCGGGCGGTACCGTGGTGCACATCAACGCGGCCGTGGCCGGTCTGGTGGGTGCTTACATGCTGGGCAAGCGCGTGGGCTATGGCCGTGAATCCATGGCGCCCCACAGCCTGACCTTGACCATGGTTGGCGCTTCGCTGCTGTGGGTGGGCTGGTTCGGTTTCAACGCCGGCTCGGCCCTCGAAGCCAACGGTTTTGCCGCCCTGGCCTTCATCAACACGCTGGTAGCCACGGCCGCCGCCGTGCTGGCCTGGTGCACCGGTGAAGCGCTGATGCGCGGCAAGGCCTCGATGCTGGGAGCTGCTTCGGGTGCCGTGGCCGGTCTGGTGGCCGTGACCCCTGCCGCTGGCAATGTGGGCATCGGTGGTGCCCTGATCATTGGCCTGATTGGTGGTTTTGCCTGCCTGTGGGGTGTGCATGGCCTCAAGAAGATGCTCAAGGCCGACGACTCGCTGGACGTGTTCGGTGTGCACGGCGTGGGCGGCATCGTGGGTGCCCTGCTGACCGGCGTGTTCAACGCCCCCAGCCTGGGTGGCCCGGGCTACGTGGCCGACTGGGTCACCGCCACCATGGTGACCAGTGCGGATTACTCGATCGTCGCCCAGGTCTGGACCCAGGCCAAGGCCGTGCTGCTGACGGTGGTGTGGTCGGCCGTGGTGTCCTTCGTGGCCTTCAAGATCGTCGACCTGACGATTGGCCTGCGGGTCAGCGAAGAAGACGAGCGCGAAGGTCTCGACATCACCTCGCACGGCGAATCGGCCTACGGCCGCTGAAGTCCCGCGCTGCGGTGTCTGGTGGCACCCAGCGCGCCTTTCTGGAATTGCGAATCTCCTCTGCGCTCCTCGGAGCGTTTAGCCCGCCCTCCCCGGCGG
>JAQUDN010000001.1:34383-53686 GCA_028685665.1 Burkholderiaceae bacterium
TTTGGGGCAGTGCGGATATTGGTGCAAACTTAAATGAATGGAGAAAAGTAAACGCCACCCTCGATTAATCCAACAGTGTTGACGTAATTCTCGGAGCTATCTGCTATTTCGGCTAAAACTTGTCCGACTGTTTTCTGCTTGCTTATAATTGAATTGGCGTAAAAATCAAGCCCATTTTGGTCGGGTTGTCGACCCAAAACATTTTTATAAAAACCAGAAACTAATGAATTTGCATTTACGCCTGTCATGTAATTGTCAGCGGTTTGAATGCCATAGAGCCTCTGAAATTCATCAGAATAAGTCATTCTGATGGCCATGTCCGTACTAGTCTGGCCTTTATCTAATTCATTAATCCAAAAGCCAAGCCCCCCTGCATCCGGAGTGCGATTGAATGCGGCTTTATAAATGCGATATATTCCGCCGGCACTGTTGGCGCCATCTGTATCAAGCGCAACACTTGCATCTGAAAACTTCAGGCGCTCAACACCATATAATTTATCTATCCCATCTCGATTGCTCAATTTGTCAGATACGATGTAAACCCCAGGCTGACTCAAATCGCGAGTTGTAGAGTAATCTGAGTATAGGCCTGAGAAATCTACCCTATCTAGGCCAGAGCCGCCAATTAAGTAATCATCTCCGCCAGCGCCGACTAAAGTATCACTTCCTTCTTCGCCCACCAAATAATCAGATCCAAAAGTACCAAATATGTAATCGTTACCCGAAAAGTCACCCTGCTCGACAACCTGAAAATCTGCCGGGTTATTTCTGTAATTAAAGATGCCGAGATAAACAAAATTATAATAACTTCCCTGATCCCAGGTAGCCTTTGTATAATAATATCCGGTATATGGTGCGACAAATGCGGAAATATTATCGTGGCTGTAGTTTCCGCCATCGGAAAGTTTGGTCGACGAATAATCATTTTTCTCAAGGTTGGCAAAAATTGGGTTTCCAACCTGATCAAAAACTATCAATACAAATGGATCGAAATAACTGACAGAATCGATTGAATAATATTCACCCTCTGTCAGATAGATTTTGAACAGATCTCGTAAAAGAGCATTTTTTTCACTAGTGGCAAAACTTGCGCTGCGCTCAAAAATATTTTGAGAATCAGTGCTGTCTTTAAATTGAAGCAATCTCGCTGACTGCCTTTCCGAGGCAGTCAGAGGATCAATTAAGGAATTCAGAACTTCTCTAGAACTTGCATCTCTAAATTCTGCGGGAGTCGTAGGCGTCATCTAAAAATCTCCTAACTTGATTAAAGTTTTTGTAGCTTACAGCATTTTACTTTGTGCATAACATTGTTGCACGCCTTGGGGGTTTCTAGCGGCATCAAGCCAAGCCGCCCAGGCGCGCTCAGAACCGATAAGACTTGGCGGTACATTGCAAATAAGACGATGCCGGGAATACGGGGGGTAACACCATCAACCACCAAGATCAGTCTTGCAGTAAGCGCGCGATTTCTATCGCTCCTTCGACCTTTTCTGGTTTACAAAAATGGCAGCACCGCGTGATCGCGGAGCTAGCCGTTGCGGGCAATGCCGAGGCTGTGGTGACTTTGATGCGGGAACCCGCTTTCGCGCCCTGGCAGCCTGTGGCGATGCCTCGGAGATGTGAGGGATTTTGGATCGGCTGGATCAGCAAGATGCCCGTACGGGGGGGTGCGTTAAAGCCAGGTCTTGTCTGGTCTGATGCGTCCCAGAATCCTTACTGTGCGGGTCTAGGCAGGCGAGGGCCTTCCCCCGCCCCAATTTCGGCGAGACTCAGGGCCCATGGAACTTCAAGACATTCTTTATTCGCAAGGCTTTGGCACCCGGCGCGTCTGCGCCGGTCTGGTGCAGCAGGGCTGGGTCCAGGTCTATGACGGTTCGGCGGCCGAGCAGCCCGTGCCCTGCACCGATTCCACCTCCGAGTGGCCGCTGGATGGCCTGCGCCTGCGCGTGCAGGGGGTGGACTGGGAGTGCCACGCCAAGGCCTACCTGCTGCTGCACAAGCCCGCGGGCACCGAATGCTCGCAAAAGCCCTCCACCTACCCCAGCGTCTATTCGCTGCTGCCCGTGCCGCTGCGCCAGCGGCCCAGCAAGAGCGCGGTGCAGGGCGTGCAGGCCATTGGCCGGCTCGACCAGGACACCACCGGCCTGCTGCTGATGAGCGACGACGGCCAGTTCATCCACCGCATGGCCTCGCCCAAGAAGCATGTGCCCAAGGTGTACCGCGTGACGACCAAGCACCCGGTCGATGCGGCGCAGATCGCCCAGCTGCTGGCCGGCGTGGTGCTGGACGACGACCCCAAGCCGGTGCGCGCCGCCGCCTGCGAGCTCTTGGAGCCGCACCAGATCGACCTGACCCTGACCGAGGGCAAATACCACCAGGTCAAGCGCATGCTGGCCGCCGTGGGCAACCGGGTCGAGGGCCTGCACCGCTGGCGCATGGGCCGCTACGATTTGCCGGCCGATCTGGCACCGGGCCAGTGGCGCTGGCTCACGGCCGACGACCTGCAGCGCCTGGTGGCCAAAGACTGAACCCCCGGGGCCGCCGACTTTTCGCAAAGACGGGCCCGGGCCTTACCATGCGGGCCATGGACCCTTTGCTTGCCCCCTTTGTCGAACAGGTGCGTGCCGCCGCCGCCGACCAGACCCCCCTGCGCATCCGTGGCGGAGGGACCAAGGACTTTCATGGGGTGTTGCACGGCGCCTGCCTCGACACCCGCCCCCTGAACGGCATCGTGGCCTACGAGCCCAGCGAGCTGGTGGTGACGGCCCGTGCCGGCACGCCCCTGGCGGAGCTCGAAGCCCTGCTGGCCGAGCAAGGCCAGTGTCTGCCTTTCGAGCCCCCGCATTTCGGGCCGGGGGCCACGGTGGGGGGCATGGTGGCCGCCGGCCTCAGCGGCCCCGCCCGGGCCAGCGTGGGCGCGGTGCGCGACTACGTGCTGGGCCTGGAGATGGTCAACGGCCGGGCCGAACTGCTGCGCTTTGGCGGCCAGGTCATGAAGAACGTGGCGGGTTACGACGTCTCGCGCCTCATGGCCGGCGCCTGGGGCACCCTGGGTTTGCTGACCGAGGTCAGCCTGAAGGTGCTGCCCGTGGCCCCGGCCGAAGCCACGCTGCGTTTTGAGCTGTCCCAGGCCGAGGCGCTGCGCCAGCTGCAGGCGTGGGGCGGGCAGCCGGTGCCGCTCAACGCCAGTTGCTGGGTCGAGGATGCCGGCGTGGGCTGCCTCTATGTGCGCCTGCGCGGCGCGGTGGCGGCCGTCGAGGCGGCCTGCCAGACCCTCGGCGGCACCCGCCTGGACCCCGCTGCCGTGGCGCCCGACTGGGCCGCGTGCCGCGAGCAGACCTTGCCCTGGTTCGCCGCGCGCACGGCGCAGCCGGGGCTGGCCCTGTGGCGCCTGTCGCTGCCTGCGGCCACGCTGGCGCTGGATTTGCCGGCTGGCATCGCCCCGCCGCTGGTGGAGTGGCATGGGGCCCTGCGCTGGGTGCTGGCCCCGGACGATGCCGGCGCTGCGCTGCGCACCCTGGCCCAGGCGGTGGGGGGAAGTGCTTCTCTTTTTATAGCTTCTGGCGCTTATCCAGCGGACGCTGGAGGCCATTTTGGCCCCCATGCCCGCGCGCTGCAGCAGCTCCATGCCCGGCTCCAGGCGGCGTTCGATCCGATCGGCCTTTTCAACCCGGGCCGCATGGCGCTGGCCGGGTGAGGCCTGTCGTGCGGCAACTGCGCCATCTCACCGGCCACCACCGCACGGTCACCAGCAACCGGGTGCTGGGCCTGCTGCTGGCCTTCAATGCGGGGGCGGTGAATGCCGGGGGGTTTCTGGTGGTCCACCTCTACACCTCGCACATGTCGGGCTTTGTGTCCATGCTGGCCGACAACCTGGTCCTGGGCAATATGGCCCTGGTGCTGGGCGCCCTGGGGGCCTTGCTGTCCTTCCTGAGCGGGGCCGCCACCACGGCGGTGATGGTGAATTGGGCCCGCCAGCGTCGGTTGCACGGCAGTTACGCCCTGCCGCTGCTCCTGGAGGCCTTGCTGATGCTGGTGTTCGGGCTGGTGGGGGCGGTCACGCTCCTCTGGCGCACGCCGTTCGCCGTGCCCATGACGGTGCTCCTGCTGTCTTTCATCATGGGCTTGCAGAACGCCACGGTGACCAAGATGTCGTCCTCGCAGATCCGCACCACCCACATGACCGGCGTGGTGACCGACCTGGGGATCGAGCTGGGCAAGATGCTCTACTGGAACCGCACCGGCAGCCCGCCCGAGACCCAGGTGCGCGCCAACCAGCAGCGCCTGCGCCTGTTTGCCGGGCTGCTGGGCATGTTCCTGGTCGGTGGCGTGGCGGGGGCCTGGGGCTTCAAGCACCTGGGGTTCATCTTTGTGCTGCCCCTGGCCCTGGTCCTGCTGCTCCTGTCCCTGCCGCCCCTCTGGGCCGACCGCGACCGGCTGCGGGCGGCCCTGGGCACCTCCGGCCCCGGCCTGCCGCCACCGCTGGCCTGAATCTCCCCGTCCCTTGGAGCCTTTCCATGCAAACCCAACTGGCCCCCGCGTACCGCGCCACCCCCGAAGGCCTGGAGGCCGAAGCCATCCTGCGCCAATGCGTGCACTGCGGCTTCTGCACGGCCACCTGCCCCACCTACCAGCTGCTGGGCGATGAGCTGGATGGCCCCCGCGGCCGCATCTACCTCATCAAGCAGGTGCTCGAAGGCGAGACCCCCACGCGCAAGACCCAGCTGCACCTGGACCGCTGCCTGACCTGCCGCAACTGCGAAACCACCTGCCCCAGCGGCGTGCAGTACGGCCATCTGGTGGACATCGGCCGCAAGATCGTCGATGCGCAAGTCCCGCGCCCCGCCGCCGAAAAAGCGCTGCGCTGGGCGCTCAAGGAAGGGCTGTCCTCGCCGCTGTTCGGTCCGGCGATGAAGGTGGGCCAGGCCGTGCGCGGCCTGCTGCCCCCCGCCCTGCAGGCCAAGGTGCCCGCACCGCAGGCGACGGGGGCCTGGCCCACCCGCGAGCACGCCCGCAAGGTCCTGATGCTCGCCGGCTGTGTGCAGCCGGCGATGCTGCCCCGCATCAACTACGCCACCGCGCGCGTGCTCGATGCCGTGGGCATCCAGACCGTGATCGCCCCCCAGGCGGGCTGCTGCGGGGCGGTGAAGTTCCACCTCAACGACCAGGAGTGGGCCAAGGTCCAGATGCGCGCCAACATCGACGCCTGGTGGCCGTGGGTCGAAGCCGGCGGGGTCGAATCGATCGCCATGAACGCCTCGGGCTGTGGCGTCACCGTCAAGGACTACGGCCATTTGCTGCGCGGCGAACCCGCCTATGCGGCCAAGGCCGCCCGGATCAGCGCGCTCACGCGCGACCTCTCCGAGCTGCTGCCCGAATGGTTGCCCGAACTGGCCCGGCAACTGGCCGGCCGCGTGGTCGCCCCGGGGCCCCGCCTGGCCTACCACCCGCCCTGCACCCTGCAGCATGGCCAGAAACTGCGCGGCGGCGTCGAGACCCATCTGCGCACCCTGGGTTTTGACCTGCAGTTGGCGCGCACCGAGTCCCACCTGTGCTGCGGCTCGGCCGGAACCTATTCGGTGCTGCAGCCCGCCTTGGCCACCCCGCTGCGCGACCGCAAGCTGGCGGCGCTGGCCGAGGCCTTCGCCGGCCCGCCGCCCGAGGCCATTCTTTCGGCCAATATCGGCTGCATCACCCACCTGCAAAGCGGCACCGCCATTCCGGTGCGCCACTGGATCGAGCTGCTGGACGAGGCCCTGCAGCCAAGGCTGGCATGATCGAGGGTTTTGTCGCCTTCCATCTGCCACGCCATGACCGACCAACTGCCTGAAACCCCCCAGAACATTGCACCTGCCGACGCCCTCCCGGCCGATGCACCGGCAGACCGCGCCGAGACAGCAGCTGCGCCGGCCCCGGCTGCGGTGGACAGCCCCGAGGCGTCGGGCGCGGCAGCGCCGGACCAGCCCGCCCCCCGCGGCGGTCGCGGCCGCCGCAAGCCCGGTGGGGAGCGCCCCGCCGCCCAGGACGCCGCGCCCGGCCGCGCGCCCTTGCGCACCCACCCGGTGCTGGAGCAGCTGGCCGGCCTGTATCCGCAGCTGTTCGGTGCGCATTTCCTGCCGCTCAAGCGCGGCGTCTTCCAGGACCTGCAGGCCGCCCACCCCGACCTGTTCGACAAAGAGGCCCTGAAGCTGGCCCTGGGCATCCACACCCGCTCCACCCGCTACCTGCAAAGCGTGGCCGCCGGTGAAAAGCGCCACGACCTGCAGGGCCAGCCGGTCGAAGACATGGCCCCCGAGCATGTGCACCACGCCCTGATGGAAGTGTTCCGCCGCCGCAAGCCCCGCGCTGGCGAAGACCACCGCCCCAAGCTGATCAAGCGCATCGCCCAGGCCTTCGAGGCCTCGGGCCTGGGCCGCGATGCCTACGCCGAATTGGTGCGCAGCCGCGACGAGGCCACCAACGCCCTGGTCGATGCCGCCCTGGCCGAGGCCGCCGAGCGCATCGCCAAGGCCGAAGCCCTGCTGCGGGCCTTCGAGGCCAGTGGCAGCACGGTGGAACAGTTCGCCGACATGTACGGCATGGACCCGCGCGCCGTGGTGCGCACGCTGGAGTCGGTGCGCGCTCGCGCCGCTGCAGCCGCCGCCCGTGCCGAGCAGGCCGCCCAGGCCCCGCAAGCCCCCGAACCCGCGGCGGAATGACTCAGGCCGCCAGGGCGGCCTCGATGTCGCCCGCCAGCTGGGCGGGTGCCTCCTGGGGCGCATAGCGGCGCACCCCCTGGCCCGTGCGGTCCACCAGAAATTTCGTGAAATTCCATTTGATCGCCTGCGTGCCCAGCAGGCCCGGGGCCGCGGCCTTGAGCCACTGGAACACCGGGTGGGCCTGGGGGCCGTTCACCTCGGTCTTGGCCACCATCGCAAAGTCCACGCCGTAGTTGCGCTGGCAGAACTGGGCAATCTCCGCGTTGCTGCCGGGGTCCTGCCCGCCAAACTGGTTGCACGGAAAGCCCAGCACCACCAGGCCCTGGGCGGCATAGCGTGCGTGCAGCGCCTGCAGTCCGGCGAACTGCGGCGTGAACCCGCAGGCGCTGGCCGTGTTGACGATCAGCAGCACCTGGCCGGCAAAGGTGCGCAAAGGCAGGGCCGGGCCGCCCAGGGGCTGGATCTCAAGGTCGTAGAGGGAGGTCATGGAGGTCATGGAGGACTCGCCGGAAAAGGGGCCCCCATGCTAGCGGGCCCGCCCTTCAGGCCGGGGGGCTGCGGTCGTGTTCCCGCACCGCCAGGAGTGCCGCCAGCAGGATCAGGCCCCCGCCCAGGGCGGTGCGCGGCGCCAGGCTGGCCTCGCCCAGCAGCACCGACGAGGCGCTGGCAAAGACCACTTCCGAGAGCATGACCAGCGAGGTGGTGCCCGCCGCCAGGCGCGCCGCGCCGTATTGCAGCGCGTAATTGCCCAGCAAAAAGGCCAGGGTCAGCCCCAGGGTCAGCAGCATCCAGCCCGGTGCGGGCGCCGGCAAGGCCGGCACCTGGCCCTGGAGCCCGCCCAGGCCTGCCCCCAGCGTGGCCAGCACCGCCCCGCCGCCGAACATCGCCAGCATGCGGGCCGATTCCGGGGCCTGGCGCAGGCGCCGCAGAAAGATATTGGTCAGCGCAAAGCAAAACCCGCCCACCAGCGCCAGCAGGTCCGCGCCCGAAAGCTGTGCGACCAGCTTGTGGGGCGCGGCACCGGCAGGCACCAGCACCAGGGCCACCCCGGCAAAGGCCAGGCCCAGCCGCACCAGCGCCATGGGCGTGGGCCGCTCGCCCAGCAGCTTCCAGGCCAGCAGCACCGACCAGGCCGGCATCAGGTAGAACAGCAGCACCACCCGCACCACATCGCCCACCGTCACCGCCCAGTTGAAACCCACATTGGCCAGCCCCGAACTCAGTGCCAGCAGCCACAAACCCGGGTGCTGGCGCAGGCCGGCCAGCGCCCCCGGCCGCACCCCCAGCAGGCCGACCAGCGCCAGGCCAAAAATCAGGGCCGTCGCCCACAGCGGGTGCAGGCCGGCCGCCTGCAGCTGGCGAAACGGCCACCAGGACAAGCCCCAGACCAGGGCGTTCAACACCAGACTCAACAGGGGCAGGGTGGCAGGCATGAAAAAGGCCTCTGACGCTTGCCAATACAGCGTTGGCAGCTATGAAAAGAGGAGCTTCAGTGCTGCGTGTCCTGGCGCGCGATCTGCAGCAGGTGCTCCAGCTCCTCGCGGTGCTCCACCGCGTTGCGCGCATGCCAGCGCTGGATCAGCCACATCGTGCCAGCCACCACCACGCCAAAGGCCGTGATGGCGCCAAAGGCCGACAGGCCGAATTTGGTGGACAGGCTGTAGAAGCCGCCCAGGCCCAGGATGCAGGCCTGTTCATTGAAGTTCTGCACCGCAATCGAGCGGCCGGACCCCATGAGGTTGTGGCCCCGGTGCTGGAGCAGGGCGTTCATGGGGACGACCAGAAAGCCCCCCAGCCCGCCCAGCAGGATCAGGAAGGGCACGGCCACCCAGACGTTGTCGATGAAATTCATGCCGATCACCAGCAGGCCCATGCCAATGCCCAGCGGCATCACGCGCGTGGCCATGTCCAGCCGCATGCGCAGCGAGGCCAGCACAGCCCCGACGGCGGTGCCAATCGCCACCACGCCCACCAGCGACGAGGCCTGGGTGGTGCCATAGCCCAGGGCGGCCGCGCTCCAGGCCAGCACGATGTAGCGCAAATTGCCCGACACGCCCCAGAACAGGGTGGTGGTGGACAGCGAGATCTGCCCGAGCTTGTCTTTCCAGAGGCGCCGGTTGCAGCTCCAGAAGTCGGGCAACAAGGCCAGGGCGTTGGCGGCCACGCTGCGCTCGGGGTTTTGCCGCAGCGGGCGCATTTCCACGCCGGTCTGGGGAATGCGGGTGTTGAACCAGGCAGCGACCAGGTAGACCGCAATCAGGCTGAAGATGGCGGCCTCCGGGGCGCTGTCCACGCCCAGATCGACGCCGGGCAGGTCCACCGCCAGCAGCACGGCCGACACCGTGGGCCCCACCAGCTGGCCGCCCAGCAGCACGCCGAGAATGATGGAGGCAATCGTCAGCCCCTCGATCCAGCCATTGGCCTTGACCAGTTGCGAGGCGGGCAGGAGCTCGGTCAGGATGCCGTATTTGGCCGGAGAGTAGGCCGCCGCGCCCAGGCCCACCACGGCATAGGCCAAGAGCGGGTGCGAGCCAAACAGCATCATCAGGCAGCCGATGACCTTGATGGCATTGCTGAAAAACATGACCCGCCCCTTGGGCAAGGCATCGGCAAAAGCGCCTACGAACGGGGCCAGCACCACATAGAACAGCGCGAACATGGGCACCAGGGCGGCCCGTTGCCATTCGGGGGCGCCCCCTGAGCGCAGCAATTCGACGGCCGCCACGAAAAGTGCGTTGTCGGCCAGCGAGCTGAAAAACTGCGCCGACATGATGGTGTAGAAACCGCGCTTCATCGAATGGCAAATAAGGACAGGGGGCGGGTGCCTTGTAAGGAAAGGGGCCCCATGGGCAGGCGATGGCGGGTTATATCATGCGCTTTCATGCGGCGAGGTGCCAGAATCCACGCCCTGCCATCCGACCACCGCCATGCCCCGTCCCATTCACGCCATCCTCCATACCGACGCCCTGCGCCACAACCTGGGGCGCGTTCAACAGGCGGTTCCCGATGCCCGGGTCTGGGCCGTGGTCAAGGCCAACGCCTATGGGCACGGCATCGAGAACGTCTTTGAAGCCCTGCGCGGCGCCGATGGCCTGGCCCTGCTGGACCTGACCGAAGCCGAGCGCGTGCGCCAGCTCGGCTGGCGCGGCCCGATCTTGCTGATCGAGGGGGTTTTCGAGCCGCGCGATCTGGAGCTGTGCTCCCGCCTCGGCCTGTGGCATGTGGTCCATTGCGACGAGCAGATCGACATGCTCGCGGCCCACAAGACCCAGGTGCCGCAGCGGGTGTTCCTCAAGATGAACTCCGGCATGAACCGCCTGGGCTTTGCACCCCAGCGCTTTCGCAGCGCCTGGGCGCGGCTCAACGCCTTGCCCCAGGTGGACGAAATCTCCTTCATGACCCATTTCAGCGACGCCGATGGCCCCCGGGGCATCGCGCACCAGATGGCCGCCTTCCAGACCGCCACGCAGGACCTGCCGGGCGAGCGCAGCCTGAGCAACAGCGCGGCCACCTTGCGCCACGCGGGCGATGCCCAGGTGCGGGTGGACTGGGTGCGCGCAGGCATTGCCCTGTATGGCAGCGCCCCCGATTTTCCGGAAAAAACCATGGCCGACTGGGGGCTGCTGCCCACCATGACCCTCAGCAGCCGCCTGATCGCCGTGCAGCAGTTGCAGCCGGGCGACACCGTGGGCTACGGCTCGTGCTTTACCGCCGAGGCCCCCATGGCCATCGGCGTGGTGGCCTGTGGCTACGCCGATGGCTACCCGCGCCATGCCGGCACCGGCACGCCCGTGCTGGTGCAGGGCGTGCGCACCCGCCTGGTGGGCCGTGTCAGCATGGACATGCTCACCGTGGACCTCACGCCGCTGCAGCAGGCTGGCGTGCCCTGTGGTTTTGGCAGCGAGGTCACCCTGTGGGGCCGGGCGAGCGAGGGCACGGTGTTGCCGATCGACGAGGTGGCCCAGGCGGCTGGCACGGTGGGCTACGAATTGATGTGCGCGCTGGCGCCGCGCATCAGCGTCCGCACCGAGGGGTGAAGCCTGTCGGGGGCTGTGCGCGGCCGTGGTGGGTGCGCGCCAGGCGCCGAGGGCCATAGCTTGTCATTCCGGGGGCTGCTGCTGCCCAGGCCAGAAACCTGTCGGGCTGGTTGTTCAGGCGGGGCCTTGCGCGCTGTGTGCCTGCGCTTGCGTGTGCGTCGAGGGGTGACGCCCCACCTGGTCCCTGGAATCCTTGGCGGTGATTTTGTGTAAGATATTTCAACAATATGTTGCACTTCCCTGTCGGGGCCACCGGTCGCCTGGACAGAAAGGTTCCGGGGGATGTTTTTCCATGCTTGACCTTCTTGACAACACCGTCCTGCTGTTTGCGTTGACGCTGCTCTATGAGATCAATCAACGGTTCTGGATGGGCTGGCGCCAGCCGGTTCCGCCCTGGTGGAAGCAGGCCACGTCCGGGCTGATTTTTGGAGGGATCTGCATGATCGGCCTGGCGCACGCCCAGGCGGTGGCACCGGGCATCTTGCTCGATGCCCGTTCTGCGATTCTCAGCATGGCGGCCTTTTTCGGCGGGCCGCTCGTGGGGGGGATTGCCACGCTCCTGGCCTGCGCCTACCGCCTGTGGCTGGGCGGTGACGGCGTTCCGGCCGGGCTGTTGATCATGGTTTCTTCCATGGGGCTCGGGCTGGCGTTTCGCCATGCGGTGGCGCGCCGGGGGATGCGGCTGACGGCGCTGCGGTTTTTCCAGTTCGCCAGTGTGTTGCAGCTGGTGGCCGTGTTCTGGGTGCTGCTGCTGACGGTGGAGACCCTGGGCCCCGGCCTGGCGGGGGTCATGGCGGCGGCTTACCTCATCGTCTTGACCCCGGCCACCGCCTTGCTGGGCCTGCTCTTGCAGTACCTGGAAAAACAGCGCCACATCGCCCAGGCCCTGTCCGAGAGCGAAGCCTTGCGGCGTGCCATCACCCGTGCTTCGCCCGATGTCCTGCTCTTGCTCGATGAAGAAGGCCGCTACCTGGAGGTCATCTCGCCCGAGGAGCGGCTCTTGTACGCCAAGGCCGAAGACCTCGTGGGCCAGCGCCTGTCGGATGTCCTGCCCGCCCCGCAGGCGCGTCGTTTTCTCGATTTCGTCCGTTCCGTGATCGACAGCGAAATGCCCCGGCACATCGAATACAGCCTGGACACCCTGGGGGGGCATTGTGTCTTTGAGGGCCGTGGCCAGGTGCTGGACAGGCAGATCCAGGGCAAGCGTGCCATGGTGTTCATGGCGCGGGACATCACGGACCGGGTGGCTGCCGAGCAGGAGCGCCGCGTGGCGGCCATCGCGTTTGAGTCCCAGCAAGGCATGTTCATCACCGATGCCCAGGGCGTGATCCTGCGCGCCAACCAGGCGTGTACCCAGCTGCTGGGCTACTCGCATGAAGATTTGGTGGGGCAGCACACCCGCATCCTGCGTTCGGGCCGCCATGACGCAGCCTTCTACCAGGCCTTGTGGCAGAGCGTCGGGAACACGGGCAAGTGGGAGGGCGAGGTCTGGGACCGCTGCAAGGATGGCCGCGTGCTGCCGTTGTGGATCACGATCTCCGCCGTGCGCGATGCGCAGGGGGCCATCAGCCACCATGTGGCGTGCATGGCCGATATGACGCTGCGCAAGGCCCAGGAAGAGGAAATCCTGAAGCTGGCCTTGTACGACCAGCTCACGGCCGTGCCCAACCGCCGGCTGCTGCTCGATCGCCTGCAGCATGCGCTGGGGCAGGCCCAGCGCAGTGGCCTGCACGGCGCCCTGATGTTCATCGACCTGGATGGCTTCAAGCAGATCAACGACCGGTTCGGTCACCGGGCCGGCGACGTGCTGCTGCAACAGGTGGCACAGCGCCTGAGCTCGGTGGTGCGGTCCACCGACACGGTCGCTCGCCTGGGGGGCGACGAGTTCGTTCTTTTGGTCGAACAATTGCAGGGGGGCCCTGACCAGGCCATGGCCGAAGCCCTCCAGATTGGCGCCAAGGCGCTCCGGGTCCTGGCCGAACCCATCGATCTGGGGGAGCAGTCGGGGTGCATCAGCGGCAGCATGGGCATCGCCTTGCTGGATGGCCAGGCCATCGCCCTGGATGAACTGCTGCGGCGCGCCGATGCGGCGATGTATGCGGCCAAAAGCCAGGGCAAAAACACCATCCGCTGTTACGAATCGCCCGCGCCCCCCCTTTCCGAAGACCGCAGGGCATAAGCATCCAGCGACAAAATCGTTGAGACTTGGCACGTCTTGTGCAAAAGTGGCCACTTTGCCAAGGACGCACCATGCCATTTCCGCCTCTTCTGCTTGCCGCTGCGCTCAGTGCAGCCCTGTTGCCCGCCACCGCCCCGGCCAAAACCTTCAAATGGGCGCGCGCCGGCGATGTGACCACCTGGGACATCCACGGCCACAACCTGGGCCCCAACAACACCTTGCAGTCCGCCGTGTACGAGTCGCTGGTCGAGTACAACAGCCAGACCTTCAAGCCCGAGGCTGCGCTGGCCACCGAATGGAAGCTGATCAGCCCCACCCAGCTGCGCCTGACGCTGCGCAAGGGCGTGAAGTTCAGCGACGGCAGCGACTTCACCGCCGACGACGCCAAGTTCTCGCTGGAACGCGCCAAGGCCAAGACCTCGAACTACGCGGTGCACACCCTGGGGGTCGACCGGGTGGTCAAGGTGGACAGCCACACCCTCGACATCTTCTCCGACCTGCCCAACCCGGTGCTGGTCAACCAGCTGACCGAGCTGCGCATCATGAGCAAGGCCTGGGCCGAGAAGAACAAATCGACCGAACCCAAGGACATCAAGACCAAGGACGAGCCCTTCGCCCACCGCAATGCCCTGGGCACCGGCCCCTTCGTGCTCAAGTCCTGGACGCCCGACCAGCGCGCCGTGCTGGAGGCCAACCCCCACTGGTGGGGCAAGGGCAAGTTCCCAAGCAATGTGACCGAGATCGTGCACACCCCGATCAAGGCCGACGCCACCCGCACCGCCGCGCTGCTGTCGGGCGAGATCGATTTCGTCATCGACCCCAGCCTGCAAGACCTGGCCCGGGTGCGCCAGACCCCGAACCTGAAGGTGCTCGAAGGCGCGGAATTCCGCACCATCTTCCTGGGCCTGGACCAGTTCCGCGACGAACTGCCGGGCTCCGACGTCAAGGGCAAGAACCCGCTCAAGGACCTGCGCGTGCGCAAGGCGCTCTACCAGGCCATCGACATCGCCACCATCCAGCGCGTGGTGCAGCGCGGCCTGGCCCAGCCCACCGGCACGCTGATCGCCCGCATGGTGAATGGCTGGACGCCCAAGGCCGATGTGCGCTGGCCCTACGACGCCAAGGCCGCGCAAAAGCTGCTGGCCGATGCCGGTTACCCCAACGGCTTCGAGGTGGACTTTGCCTGCAGCGCCGGCCGCTACATCAACGACGAACAGCTGTGCCAGGCCATCACCGCGCAGTGGGCCAAGGTGGGTGTCAAGGCCAAGCTGCGCAGCCTGCCGTTCTCGACCTACTTCCCCATGATCCAGCGCAACGAGGCCAGCATCTTCCTGCTGGGCTGGGGCGTGCCGACCTTTGACGCCTTCTATTCGCTGCAGTCGCTGATCCGCACGCCGGGCGCAGGCGGGGATGGCAACTTCAACCTGGGCCGCTTCTCCGACCCCCAGGTGGACGCGCTGATCGAACGCATCCGCAAGGAAACCGACACCGGCACGCGCAACGGCCTGATCGAGAAGGTGCTGATCGCCGAGCACGAAGTGGTCTCGCACATCCCGCTCTACAACCAGATGGTTCCCTGGGCCATGAAGCAGACCGTGGACATGCCCCACCGCGCGGACAACCGCATCGACTGGCGCCTGCTGAAAGTCCGCTGAGTCCGCTGAGTCCGCTGGGTCGGCGGGTGGGCCGCGCCGCCTGTGCCATTTCGGGGCCGCAAAGCGGCCCTTTTTTCAGGGCGCAATCGACCGCGGTCCGCGCAGTGTGCTCCTGAAAAGAGAGCTAATACCGCTGGGCTTGATTGGCCTGGAGGCCTATTTTGTCGTGGGTTCTTGGCGCTTCAGGCAAACAGGCTGATGCCCCGGCCTCCGTCCCCCGTGGACCGGCTCTGGGCGGCCACGGCTTCGTAGGTTTCGGCCATGCGCTGGCCCAGGGCCGAGGGCCCATCCGGGCCGTCGCGGGTCTGGATGCGCAGGTCCCGGTAGCCATCGGTCACCATCTGGGCGCCCACGGCGGCCACGCGGTAGTCCTGGCTGCTGGGCTCGGCCGGAGCCAGGGCGGCGCGCTGGATGCGCTGGCCCTTGTCGATGTTCCGCTGCGGTTCGTCTTCCCGCGCGGTGTCGATGCTGACCTCGCCGCCCACCGCATAGCGTTTGCCATCCGGGCCTTGGGTGTATTCAAAGCGGGCCACGCTGGTGACCACGCCGTTGCCGGCTGCGATATGGGCCGCTTCGTGGGTGCGCACCTTCTGGTCGGTCTGCCGCAGCTGGGCCACCTGGGATTGCTGCTCGGGCGTCAACTCGGCGCGGGCTCCCGCCGCCCGGGGGCGGGAGGCCTTGTCGCGGCCTGCGCCGTCGCTGGACGCCGTGTCGGACGCGGCCTCGGTCCGGGCCAAGCCCGTGCGCGGCGCCGCCTCCGCCAGGGACGTGCTGGCAGCACGGACCGGGGCGGGCAGGAGCGGGACAGCGCCAAGGGCAGACAGGGGCACAGGCAATCCTCCAAAGAGCCGGCACAGGGGGCTTGAGTGAAGCATATTTTGCCCAGGGCTTCAAGCCTCCGGATGCGGGAGGCAGGCCGCCCGGGAGGGCTTCACCGCCCTGTGCTAGCGTGGCCCCATGCTGCCGCACGATCCCGACACCCTGCAGGGCCTGAGCCAGTCCGAAGCCCAGTCCCGCCTGCAGCGCCTGGGCGCCAACGAACTGGCGCAGGGCCAGCGCGCCCCGCTGTGGCGGCTGGCGGCCGGCGTGGTGCGCGAACCCATGTTCGGCCTGCTGCTGGCCTGCGCGCTGCTCTACGGCCTGGTGGGCGACTGGCAGGAAGCGGCGGTGCTTGGCAGCTTCATTGCCGTGGTGGTCGGCGTGACGGTGGTGCAGGAAGCCCGCACCGAAGCCGCCGTCGATGCCCTGCGCCAGCTCAGCAGCCCGCGCGCGCTGGTGCTGCGCGATGGCGTCGCCGTGCGCGTGCCCGGGCGCGACGTCGTGCCCGGCGACCTGCTGGTGCTGGCCGAGGGCGACCGCATCGCTGCCGACGGCCGGGTGCTGGAGACCCGTGACCTGCGGGTGGACGAATCCCTGCTCAGCGGCGAATCGGCGGCGGTGGACAAATGCGCCGCGCCCCAGCTCGCGCCAGGCGAGGACCCGCGCCGCAGCCAGGTCTTTGCCGGCGCGCTGGTGCAGCGCGGCCGGGCGCTGGTGCGCGTCACCGCCACCGGCCCGCACACCGAGTTCGGCCGCATCGGCCAGTCGCTGGAGGCCGTGCAGCCCCAGCCCACCGCCCTGCAGCGCGAAATGGCCGACCTGGTTCGGCGCTTCTCGGGCGTGGCGGTGGTCCTGTGCCTGCTGCTGGCGCTCTTGCATGGCGCCCTGCGCGGCGACTGGCTGGGCGGCCTGCTCAGCGGGCTGACGCTGGCCATGGCGCTGCTGCCCGAGGAATTCCCGGTGATCCTGACCGTGTTCCTGGCGCTGGGCGCCTGGCGCCTGTCGCGCCTGCAGGTGCTGACCCGGCGCATGCCCGCGCTGGAGACCCTGGGCGCCGTCACCGTGCTGTGCACCGACAAGACCGGCACCCTCACCGAAAACCGCATGCAGCCCCGCGCGCTGTGGGTGCCGGGCACCCCGGGCCTGGCCGGCACGGGGGAATCCGTCGCCGTGGACGGCGGCACCGCCACCCTGCCGGAGGCCTTCCACCCCTTGCTGGAACACGCGCTGCTGGCCGGCCAGCGCGAGCCCTTCGACCCCATGGAAATCGGCATCCAGGCCCTGGGACTGCGCACGCTGGCGGACTCCGAACACCTGCACGCCGACTGGACCGCCGAGCGCCAGTACCCGCTGTCGCCCGTGCTGCTGGCCACCGCCCACGCCTACCGCCCGGCCGGGCCACTCCAGGCCCGGGTGGCGGCCAAGGGCGCGCCCGAGGCCATCCTCGACCTGTGCCACCTGTCGCCGGAACAGGCGCGGCCCGTGCTGGACGCCGTGCAGGCCCTGGCCCGCCAGGGTCTGCGGGTGCTGGCGGTGGCCATGGCCGACCACGCGGGCGACGGGCTGCCCGAGGGCCAGCACGACTTCGACTTCCACCTGCTGGGGCTGATCGGCTTTCAGGACCCCTTGCGCCCCGAAGTGCCCGCCGCGCTGGCCGAATGCCACGGCGCCGGCATCCGCGTGCTGATGCTCACGGGCGACCACCCCGACACCGCGCTGCACATCGCCCGCCAGGCCGGCCTGCTGCAAGGCCTGCCGCCGGGGGGCTGCCCCGTGCTCACCGGCCCCGACATCGAGGCCCTGGACCCTGCCGCGCTGCAGGCCCTGCTGGCGCCCGAGCGGGGCGTGCGCGTGTTTGCCCGGGTGATGCCGGCGCAAAAGCTGCGCCTGGTGCGGGCGCTGCAGGCCCGGGGCGAGATCGTGGGCATGACCGGCGACGGCGTGAACGACGCCCCCGCGCTCAAGCAGGCCGACGTGGGCATCGCCATGGGCCAGCGCGGCACCGACGTGGCCCGCGAAGCCGCCGACCTGGTGCTGGCCAACGACCAGTTCGCCACCCTCGTCGAGGCCGTGCGCCAGGGCCGGCGGATTTTTGCCAACCTGCGCAAGGCCAGCACCTATGTGGTGGCCATCCACCTGCCGATTGCCGGGCTCACGCTGGTGCCGGTGCTGCTGGGCTGGCCGCTGATCCTGCTGCCCTTCCATGTGGCCACGCTGCACCTGCTGATCGACCCGTCCTGCTCCACCGTGCTGGAGGCCGAGCCCGCTGGCAGCGACCAGATGCACAGCCCCCCGCGCGCGCCCGGCACCCGCATCCTGGACCGGGGCACGGTGCTGTGGGGGCTGTTCCAGGGCCTGGTGGCGCTCGGGGCCGTGCTGGGCCTGTTCATGCTGGCCTGGCTGCGCGAGGCCGACGAAGCCAGCGCCCGGGGCCTGGCCTTCACCGGCCTGCTGCTGATCAACGTGGGCCTGGTGCTGGCCAACCGCTCGCGCCACCACAGCCTCTGGCACAGCCTGCGCACGCCCAACGCACCGGCCCGCTGGGTGGCGCTGGGGGCGGGGGTGTTTTTGACCGCGATTTTTGCCATTCCGGCGCTGCGCACCCTGTTCCGCGTGGCGCCGCTGCACGCCAGCGATTGGGGCTGGGTGGCGCTGGCGGTGCTGGGCACCTTGGGCTTGCTGGAGGCGGTGCGCCGGCGCAAGTGGGGTTAAATTTGATAGCTACTGCCACTGGTATTCGTTAGGCTGGAGCCACTTTTGATTCCCAATCGCCTGTCTGGCGTACGGGCTTATGGCCAGCAGGGATACTTGGGCCCATGGCCAAAGAAAAAACCCTGTTCACCTGCTCCGACTGCGGCGGCACCAGCCCGCGCTGGCTGGGCAAATGCCCGTCTTGCGGGGCCTGGAACACCCTGGTTGAAGCGGTGGTGGAGTCTGGGGCGGGCAAAAACCGCTACAGCGGCTCCCAGTTCGCCGGGCTGGCGCAGGCCCAGGCGGTCATGCCCTTGTCGGCCATCGAGGCCAGCGATGTCGAGCGCACGCCCAGCGGCATGGAGGAGCTGGACCGTGTGCTGGGCGGCGGCATTGTCGAAGGCGGGGTGGTGCTGATCGGCGGCGACCCCGGCATTGGCAAATCCACCCTGCTGCTGCAGGCGCTCGATGCGCTGCAGCGCTCCGGCCTGCCCACCCTGTACGTCACGGGCGAGGAAAGCGGGGCCCAGGTGGCGCTGCGCTCGCGCCGCCTGGGCCTGGACCACAGCCAGGTGAATGTGCTGGCCGAAATCCAACTCGACAAAATCCTGGCCACCATCGACCGCATGCAGCCTGCGGTGGCGGTGATCGACTCGATCCAGACGGTGTATTCCGACCAGCTGACCTCGGCGCCGGGCTCGGTGGCCCAGGTGCGCGAATGCGCCGCCCACCTGACCCGCGCGGCCAAGTCCTCGGGCGTGGCGATCGTCCTGGTGGGCCATGTGACCAAGGAGGGCGCGCTGGCCGGCCCGCGCGTGCTGGAGCACATGGTCGACACGGTGCTGTATTTCGAGGGCGACACGCACAGCCAGTTCCGCCTGGTGCGCGCCATCAAGAACCGCTTTGGCGCCGTCAATGAGATCGGCGTGTTCGCCATGACCGAAAAAGGGCTCAAGGGCGTGAGCAACCCCAGCGCCATCTTCCTGAGCCAGCACAGCGCGCCCGTGCCGGGCAGCTGCGTGATGGTCACGCTCGAAGGCACGCGCCCGCTGCTGGTCGAGATTCAGGCCCTGGTGGACAGCGGCGGCCCCAGCCCCCGGCGCCTTTCGGTGGGCCTGGACAAGGACCGCCTGGCCATGCTGCTGGCCGTGCTGCACCGCCATGCCGGCGTGGCCTGCATGGACCAGGATGTGTTCGTGAACGCCGTGGGCGGGGTGCGCATCA
>JAQUDN010000078.1 GCA_028685665.1 Burkholderiaceae bacterium
CAAAGTCCTGCACGGACTTGCCGTCGGCAAAGTGCTGCGTCCCCAGGGCCTCCCACAGCGGCGCCTGCTGCTCGGCAGGAAGGCAGCCGTCGGCCAGGCCCAAGGCCACGGCATCGCCCGCACCGATGGTCTCCCCGGTCAAGGCCAGCCATTCCCCGGCCCGGCCGGGGCAACGGCTGAGGAAGTAGCCCCCACCGACATCGGGAAACAGGCCAATCGCCGTCTCGGGCATGGCCATCTTGGTGCGCTCGGTGACGATGCGCAGCGCAGCGCCCTGGCTGATCCCCATGCCGCCGCCCATGACGATGCCGTCCATGAAGGCGATGTAGGGCTTGGGGTAGTTGTGGATGAGGTGGTTGAGCGCGTACTCCTCGGTGAAAAAATCTTCCAGCAGCGGATTGCCCTGGGTCCCCGCCTGGTGCAAAAAGCGGATGTCGCCCCCGGCACAGAAAGCCCCGAAAGGGCCTTCCTTGTTGCTGCCGCGGATGGCCACGGCCAGCACGCGCGCGTCGTCCTTCCAGGCCAGCAGCACCGCCATCAGCTCGCGCACCATGCCCAGGGACAGCGCATTCAGCGCCCGGGGCCGGTTCAAGGTGATCAAACCCATCTGTCCACGCACTTCACTCAACACCTCTGCCACGGTCTCCGTCATTTTTGTTCCTTCCAAGCCCACAGTTCATTGAAAAAAAGCGCCCCGATCACCAGCGCGCCCCCCGCCAGCACGGCGGGCCCGGGTTGCTCTCCAGCACCGACCCAGGCCAGCACTATGCCAAAAATTACTTCGAGCAAACCCAACAACGCGATCTCGGGGGCCTTGAGCACCTGGGCGCAACGCACGGCCCATACGCAAGGCAGGGCCAGTTGCACCAGTCCGAGCAAGGCCAGCAGCCCCACATCGCGCGCCGAAGCCTGCAGCGGCAGGGCCAGCGGCAAGGTCGCCAGAACCGACAGCAAAGCCCCCACCAGCACAGCCGGCACCAGGTCCACCCGGTGCCCCTGGCCTTGGGAATGCTGCACCAGGGTCCAATTCAGGGCCCCCGCCACCGGCACGCACAGGGCCACCAGGGTCCCGCCCAGGGCCATCGACTGCATTTGGGATCCGTACATCCAGGCGATGCCCGCACCGGCCACAGCAATGGCGATCCAGGTGCGGCGGGCCACCGGGTGACCGATGCAGATGCGTGCGCACAAGGCGGTGAAAAAAGGCCCCAGCGCCAGGGTGATGAGCACATTGGCCACCGGCATGCGCTGCAAGGCCAGCATGAAGGCCGTGAACATGACCCCCCAGCACAGGCCGGAAACCCAGAACAGGGGTCCGCTGCGGCGCAAGGCCGTGAACCCGCTGCGCCCTTGCCACAGCGGCAAGAGCACCAGCAAGGACAGCAGCGTGAAAAAGCTGCGCCAGAACGTGACTTCGAAATGGCGCGCCTGCTCGAGATGGCGCGTGACGACACCGGCCGTCGACCACATCAGGGCGACGAGCACCATGAGGGCCACAGCCCGGCCGGGCGTGAGCCTCACAGCGCGCCCCTGCGGACCGGCCGGCCCGACAGCAAAAAGGCCACTGCGGGGCAGTGGCCTTGGGACAAGCGCAAACGCCTGGTCACGTCAACAGGGACAGCGGCCGGGAATCAACGGCCAGCGCGCTTGCGGTCGCTTTCCTTGAGGTGGCGCTTGCGCAGACGCACCGACTTTGGCGTGATTTCGACCAGCTCGTCGTCCTCGATGAACTCGACGCCGTATTCCAGCGTGAGGTCGATCGGGGGCGTGATCTTGATCGCGTCTTCCTTGCCGCTGACGCGGAAGTTGGTCAGCTGCTTGGTGCGGGTGGCGTTGACCACCAGATCGTTGTCGCGGCTGTGGATGCCGACGATCATGCCTTCGTACACGGGATCGTTCGCCTTGACGAACATGCGGCCGCGGTCGTCGAGCTTGCCCAGGGCGTAGGTGAAGATTTCGCCTTCGTCCATGGAGATCAGCACGCCGTTCTTGCGCCCGCCGATGTCGCCCTTGTGCGGCTCGTAGCAGTCGAAAATGTTGGCGATCAGGCCGGAACCCCGGGTCAGGTTCAGGAATTCGTTGGTGAAACCGATCAGGCCCCGGGCCGGAATGCGGTACTCCAGGCGCACACGGCCACGGCCATCGGGTTCCATATTGACCAGCTCACCCTTGCGCTCGCCCAGGGCCTGCATCACACCCCCCTGGTGGTTTTCTTCGATGTCGGCCGTCACCAGCTCGATAGGCTCGCACTTCTCGCCATTGATTTCCTTGAACAGCACGCGCGGCTTGGAGACAGCCATCTCGTAGCCTTCGCGGCGCATGTTTTCCAGCAGGATGGTCAGGTGCAATTCGCCCCGGCCCATGACTTCGAAAATGCCTTCTTCGTCGGTTTCATTGACGCGCAGGGCCACGTTGTGCTGCAGCTCTTTTTGCAGGCGGTCCCAGATCTGGCGGCTGGTGACGTACTTGCCTTCGCGGCCGGCCAAGGGGCTGGTGTTCACGCAGAAATTCATGGTCAGCGTGGGCTCGTCCACCTTGAGCATGGGCAGCGGCATGGGGGTGAGCGGATCGGTCACGGTCACGCCAATGCCGATGTCGGCAATGCCGTTGATCAGCACGATTTCGCCCGGGCCGGCTTCGGTGGCCTGCACGCGGTCCAGGCCCTGGAAGGTCAGCACCTGGTTGATACGGCCCTTGACGGACTTGCCGTCCGGGCCTTCCATCACCACCACATCCATATTGGGCTTGATCGTGCCCTGGCTGATGCGGCCCACGCCGATGCGGCCGACAAAGGTCGAGAAGTCCAGGGCAGAGATCTGCAGTTGCAGGGGGGCTGCAGGGTCGCCCTTCTGGGCGGGCACGTGCTTGAGCACGGTATTGAACAGGGCGGACATGTCCGGGCCCCACTGCTCGCCAGGCGCGCCTTCGTCCAGGGACGACCAGCCATTGATGCCCGAAGCGTAGACCACGGGGAAGTCCAGCTGCTCATCGGTGGCACCGAGCTTGTCGAACAAATCGAAGGCCGCATTCACGACCTTGTCGGGGTTTGCACCGGGCTTGTCCACCTTGTTGACCACGACGATGGGCTTGAGGCCCAGGGCCAGGGCCTTCTTGGTCACGAAGCGGGTCTGGGGCATCGGGCCTTCCTGGGCGTCGATCAGCAGCACCACGCCGTCCACCATGGACAGGGCGCGCTCGACTTCACCACCGAAGTCCGCGTGGCCGGGGGTGTCCACGATGTTGATGTGGGTGCCTTCCCAGCTCACGGCACAGTTCTTGGCCAGGATGGTGATGCCCCGCTCTTTTTCGATGGCGTTGTTGTCCATCACGGTGTCCACGACTTTTTCGTGGTCGGCAAAAGTGCCGGACTGGCGCAGCAGCTGATCGACCATGGTGGTTTTGCCATGGTCAACGTGGGCGATGATGGCGATATTGCGGATTTGTTTGCTCATGGTTTTTCCAAAATGCCGGCGCTTGTGGCTGCCGGCGTACTTTGCAGGATTTGTTGAATTTCGATCGGACTCAGCAGGCGGTCGGGGATCAGCTCCCCCCCTGCCGTGTGGGCCACGCCCAGCAGTGCCCGGGGCGCGTGGCCAAAAACAGCCACCGCCGCAGTGTCAGGCCAGCTTCCACGGCGGCGCACGCCCGAGAGGAAGCGCGCGGCATCTTCGCCGGCCAATGTGACGGGGAGATGGCCGTCCAGCAAGGACTCGGGCGGCAGGAGGCAGGCCAGGCGCTGGACCTCGTCCATGGCCTCCAGGGCCTGGAGGGTCACACAGCGCCCAATGCCCAGCCCGCCCGTGTCAATGCGGCGCAAAAAGATCAGGTGGGCGCCACAACCGAGTGCCGCCCCGATGTCTTCGCCCAAGGTGCGGATATAAGTGCCTTTGCTGCATTGGACTATGATTTTGATAGCTGGCTGCGCTTGCCCATCAAGCACCAAAGCCATATTCAAGGCATGGATCTCCACCGCGCGCGCAGCGCGCTCGACCTCGATGCCAGCCCGTGCATATTCGTACAGCGCCTTGCCGTCCTTCTTGAGGGCGCTGTGCATGGGCGGTACCTGGCGGATGGGACCGGTGAACTGCGCCTGCACCTGGGCCAGGCGCTCGGGCGTGAGCTGGGCCGGATCGACCTCGCGCCGCTCCAGCACCTCGCCCTCGGCGTCGCCGGTCGTGGTGGTCACGCCCAGCAAAGCGATGGCTTCGTAGGTTTTGGGCGCATCGAGCTGCAATTGGCTGAATTTGGTGGCGGCCCCAAAACACAGGGGCAGCACGCCGGTGGCCAGCGGATCGAGCGTGCCGGTGTGGCCCGCTTTTTCGGCCCGCAGCAGCCACTTCACTTTTTGCAGGGCATCGTTGCTGGACAGGCCGAGGGGCTTGTCCAGCAGCAGGACCCCGTGCACCGGGCGCCGCTGCACCCGAACGCGAGGCGGACGCACCGCCTCCTCACGCGGAGGAGAAGCGTGCAAATCGCTGCCCCCCAAGGGGGCTTGCGCACCCTGGGGCGGCCCTGCCATGCTCATGCTCAGTCGTCTTTCGCGCGGGAAGAAACCGCCTTGGCAATCAAGGCGTTCATGTCGGCCGCACGCTCGGAGGTGCGGTCGAAAATAAAGTGCAAGGTCGGCACTGTGTGGATATGCAGGCGCTTGAACAGGCCATTGCGCAGAAAACCTGCGGCCTGGTTCAAACCTTCCTGGGTCTGATCGGGATCTCCCGTCAGCAGGCTGAAAAACACCTTGGCATGGGCATAGTCGGGAGTGACCTCCACGCCTTGCAGCGTCACCATGCCCACGCGCGGGTCTTTCAACTCGCGCGCGATCAGCTCCGTCAGATCGCGCTGGATCTGGTCGGCGACCTTGAAGGCGCGGTTGGGAGTGGAGGACTTTTTCGCGGCCATGGCTTACAGCGTCCGAGCGATTTCCTTGATATCAAAGAACTCGAGCTGGTCGTTTTCCTTGATGTCGTTGTAGTTCATCAGCTTGACACCGCACTCGAAGCCTTCCTTGACTTCCTTGACATCGTCCTTGAGGCGGCGCAGCGATTCGACCTTGCCGGTGTAGATGACGACGTTGTCGCGCAGCAAACGGAAGTTCGCATTGCGGTGCACCATGCCCGAGGTGATGTAGGAACCGGCGACCGTACCGATCTTGGAGGCCACGAACACCGTGCGGATCTCGGCCGTACCGATGATTTCCTCGCGCTGCTCGGGAGCCAGCATGCCGGACATGGCCACCTTGAGCTCATCCACCGCGTCATAAATGATGCTGTAGTAGTGCAGATCGACATCGTTGCCTTCGGCCAGCTTGCGGGCACCGGCATCGGCGCGCACATTGAAGCCGATAACGATGGCCTTGGAGGCAATCGCCAGGTTGATGTCGGACTCGCTGATCCCGCCCACACCGGCATACACCAGTTGGACCTTGATTTCGTCGGTCGAGAGCTTGAGCAAGGACTGCGACAGCGCTTCCTGCGAACCCTGCACGTCGGCCTTGACAATGATGGGCAGGGTCTTGACCTCGCCCGCCGTCATGTCGGCAAACATGTTCTCCAGCTTGGCGGCCTGTTGCTTGGCCAGCTTGGTGTTGCGGAACTTGCCGGCACGGTAGGTCGCGATTTCGCGGGCACGGCGCTCGTCGGTCAAGACCATGAAGTCGTCGCCCGCCTGGGGCACTTCGGTCAAGCCCTGGATTTCCACCGGGATCGACGGACCGGCCGTCTTGGCGGGCTTGTTGTTCTCGTCCAACATGGCACGCACGCGGCCATAGGTCTGACCGGCCAGCACGACATCGCCCACCTTCAGGGTACCGGACTGCACCAGCACGGTGGCCACCGGGCCACGGCCCTTGTCGAGCTTGGCTTCGATCACCAGGCCCTTAGCCAGGGAAGCGACCGGGGCCTTGAGTTCCAGGACTTCGGCCTGCAGCAGCACTTGCTCCAGCAGTTCGTCGATGCCCATGCCGGTCTTGGAAGACACGGGCACGAACGGCGAATCACCGCCGTATTCTTCAGGCACCACCTCTTCGACCACCAGTTCCTGCTTGACGCGGTCGGGGTTGGCATCGGGCTTGTCGGCCTTGGTGATGGCCACCACGATCGGCACCTTGGCCGCCTTGGCGTGCTTGATGGCTTCCTTGGTCTGGGGCATGACGCCGTCGTCGGCCGCCACCACCAGAATCACGATGTCGGTCGCCTGGGCACCCCGGGCCCGCATGGCCGTGAAGGCCTCGTGGCCGGGGGTGTCGAGGAAGGAGACCATGCCGCGCGGGGTTTCCACGTGGTAGGCGCCAATGTGCTGCGTGATGCCGCCGGCTTCGCCCGCAGCCACCTTGGCACGGCGGATGTAGTCCAGCAGCGAGGTCTTGCCGTGGTCCACGTGGCCCATGACGGTCACCACTGGAGCGCGGGGCAGCACTTCGACGTTCTGGTGCGCCACATCTTCGTCGGTGAAGGCTTCGGGATCGTCCAGCGCGGCAATGATGGCCTTGTGTCCGAGTTCCTCGACCACGATCATGGCCGTGTCCTGGTCCAGGGGCTGGTTGATGGTGACCATCTGGCCCATCTTCATCAGCGCCTTGATCACTTCCGAGGCCTTGATCGACATCTTGTGGGCCAGTTCCGCCACCGTGATGGTTTCGGGCACATGCACCTCGATGATGCGGGCCTCGACGGGCGCGGCCTGCTGGTACTGGTCGTCACGCTGATCGCGGTCATTGCCACGGCGACCCCGTGGGCCTCCGCGCCAATTGTTGCGGCTCACGCCACCGCTGCTGTCGCCGCGGGTCTTGATTTCCTTCTTCTTGGCCGGATCACCCGCCCAGCTCGAAGACAACTTGGCCGACTTGACCTCTTTGCCTGCACCCGGGGCGGCCGCAGGGGCGCCGGGGCGTGCAGGACCGGTGCCGGTGCCGACGGCCGGCTTGTGCAGCGTGCCCTTCTTGGCATCGCCAACCGCAGCTGGCTTGGGGACCGGCTTGGGTTCTTCGGGCTTCTTGGCGACCATGACCGCCTTTTTGGGCGTGGCCATCATCGAACGGATCGCAGCCGCTTCGGCCTCGGCCTTGCGGCGGCGGGCATCCAGATCGGCTGCGCGGGCAGCATCTTCGGCCGCACGGGCCTTGGACTCGGCCTCGGCTTTTTCACGGGCTTCGTTCTGGGCCGCCAGACGGGCGGCCGCTTCGGCGGCCTGCTCGCGGGTGGCTTCCTGCTTGACCGCCGAGGCCTGGGCTTTCTTGGCCGCTTCCTGGGCAGCATAGGCGGCCGCACGCTCTTCGGCTTCACGCTCGCGGCGTTCGCGCGCTTCGCGTTCGCGGCGCTGCTCGGCCAGCTCGTCTTCCTGGCGGCGGATCTGCTCCGCCTGGTGGCGGGCTTCTTCCTCGCGGCGAGACAGGTCCTGCTCCTCGACCGAAGGCGCCGAATCGATGGCGGCTTCTTCGGTCTCGGCGCCGCCGTCCAGGCCGTCTTCACGCTTGATGAACGTGCGCTTCTTGCGCACCTCCACCTGGATCGTGCGCGCCTTGCCGGTGGCATCGGCCTGCTTGATTTCGCTGGTGGATTTCTTCACCAGCGTGATCTTTTTGCGGTCGGCTGGCGACGTGCCATGGCTGGCCTGCAAGTGGGCCAGCAGTTTTTGCTTGTCCGACTCGGTGAGCGCGTCAGAGGGAGCCGCCTTGGCAACGCCCGCAGCCTTGAGCTGGTCGAGCAGGGTTTCCGGCGATTTTTTGAGTTCGGTGGCGAACTCGGCAACAGTATTACTGGACATATTAGGTTCGTGCCTCCCTGACCTTTACTCTTGCCCCGCGAACCAATGTTCGCGTGCCTTCATGATCAAGGCTGTGGCTTCTTCAACGGACTGTCCGGTCAGGTCGGTCAGCTCATCCAGGCCCAAGTCGGCCAGCTCATCACGTGTGTGTACACCGCCGTCGGCGAGCTTGGCGATCAGCTCGGGGGTCAGGCCTTCCAGGTCACGCAGGTCCTGCGATACCTCGTCGACGCTTTCCTCGCGGGCGATCTCCATGGTCAGCAACGCATCCTTGGCCCGGGTGCGCAGCTCGTTCACGGTGTCTTCATCGAAACTTTCGATTTCGAGCATCTCTTGCAGCGGCACATAGGCCACTTCTTCGAGGCTGCCAAAACCTTCGGCAATCAGGATGTCGGCGATTTCCTCGTCGACATCGAGCTTTTCCATGAACAGGCGGCGGGCGGTGTCGGATTCATTGGCTTGCTTCTGAGCGGACTCCGCAGCATCCATGATGTTGATCTTCCAGCCCGTCAGATCGGCCGCCAGACGCACGTTCTGGCCACCGCGGCCGATGGCGATGGCGAGGTTTTCCTCGTCCACGACCACGTCCATGGCGTGTTTTTCCTCGTCCACCACGATCGACTGCACGTTGGCCGGGGCCAGGGCGCCAATCACGAACTGGGCGGGGTCTTCCGACCACAGCACGATGTCGACGCGCTCACCCGCCAGCTCGTTGGTCACGGCATTGACGCGGGTGCCACGCACACCGACGCAGGTGCCGATGGGGTCGACGCGCTTGTCGTGCGAGAGCACGGCGATCTTGGCGCGCGAACCGGGGTCGCGGGCGCAGTTCTTGATTTCGAGCAGACCTTGTTCGATTTCAGGGACTTCCTGGCGGAACAGTTCCACCATGAAGGCCGGGGAAGAACGCGACAGCACGATGGGGGCACCGCGCAAGGTCAGGTCCACTTCCATGATCATGGCGCGCACGCGGTCACCGCTGCGCAGGTTTTCCTTGGGAATCATCTCGCTGCGGCGCAGGCGGCCTTCGACACGGCCGCTCTCGACAATGATGTCGCCCTTGTCCATGCGCTTGACGGTGCCCGTGAAGATGCGCTCGCCACGCGACATGAAGTCATTGAGCAGCATCTCGCGCTCGGCATCGCGGATCTTTTGCAAAATGACCTGCTTGGCCGCCATGGCACCGATGCGGCCGATCGGCACCGACTCGACGCCCTCTTCGAGGTACTCACCGACTTCGATGTCCGGAATGCGCTCGCGGGCATCCATGAGCAACTCTTCGGATTCAGGGTTTTGCAGACCGGCCTCATCGGGCACGACCAGCCAGCGACGGAAAGTCTCGTAGTTGCCGCTGTCACGATCGACGGCCACGCGAATGTCCACCTCGCCCTGGTACAGCTTCTTGGTAGCCTGGGCCAGAGCCAGCTCCACGGCACCCAAGACCACATCCCGCTCCACGTTCTTTTCGCGCGAAATGGCCTCAACCAACATCAACAATTCGCGATTCATGCGACAACTCTCCTATTTCAATCACCCGAAAGCGGTAGCTGCCAGCAGTACCGACCCCCATTTATTACCCCAGAGACGACTCAGTCCGGAACCTGTCCGGCTTTGGCCCCCCGCCCCTTGAAATTCACAATGGGCGCCAAACGGGCGTCCCGCAACTCATCGAGCGTGAAGCCCAGCGCCTGCAAGGGGGCTGGAATGCGCTTCTTGCTGACTTTCTGGCCCGGCTTGACGGCGGGCTCATCGCTCCAGACGATCTGCCAGCCCCCGTTGTCAGCACGCTCGAGCGTGCCGCGAAATTTCTTGCGATTGGCGCTGACCTGACCGGCCGCCGCCGCGCCCATGGGCACCTTGAGCGTGATGTCGATGATCGAACCTTCAAAGCGCACGAAGTCCTGCTCGTGGCGCAGAGGGCGATCGATGCCCGGGGAAGACACTTCCAGGCGCTTGTAGTCGACCGCATCGACTTCGAGCGCGAACTGCAACTGGCGCGTGACCTTTTCGCAGTCTTCGACGGTCACGTACTGCTCCAGCAGGGGCTCTGGGGCATCCACGGGGGGCTGCACCCAAGGCAAATCGATGGTGATACGCAGCAGGCCACCTGCAGAGCGGTCAATCTCCACCAGGTCATAACCCAGGCCGGTCACGATTTGTTCAACGATTTGCTGCAATGCCACGTGTAATGTTCAATCCCGGAAAAACAAAAAAACCCGATAACCCCCAGAGGCTTCGAGCTCCAAAAGCAAACGACCAAAAAAAACGGGCGGTAGGTACCCGCCCGTTTGGTCGTGAGAGCCGTATTGTAACTGGCAAAGCGTTGATCTGCAAAGACTTTGTCGCAAGGAGGCCCACCGCCCCACGGCCTGGCGGGGCCGCCATCCCGGCCCAGGGAGTCCAGACGTTACAGGGCCCCAGAGCCTATCCAGCCTGCCTCTATTGCTATTCATTCGAGAGCGGCTTGAGCAGGTTGGCCAGATCCTCCTCGGTGAACCGCCTGTCGGGGGACTCTGCGCCCCCCCGGTAAAGGCTGCGGGCGAGTGCGGCCTTGCGTTCCTGCAGTGCCAGGATGCGCTCTTCGATCGTGCCCTGGGCCACGAGCTTGAGGACCCAGACGCTCTGGGTCTGGCCGATGCGGTGGGCGCGGTCGGTGGCCTGGGTCTCGACGGCCGGGTTCCACCAGGGGTCGTAGTGGATCACGGTGTCGGCCTGCGGCAGGTTCAGGCCCACGCCACCGGCTTTCAGGCTGATCAGGAACAAGGGGACTTCGCCGCTGGTGAAGCGTTCAATCAGCGCATCGCGCTTCTGGCTCTGGCCGGTGAGCTTGACCCAGGGGATCTGGCGCTTTTTGAGCTCGCCTTCGATCAGGGTCAGCATGCTGGTGAACTGCGAAAACAGCAAAATCCTGCGTCCTTCTGCCAGCATCTCCGGCAAAAGCTCCATCAGGTGCGCCAGCTTGGCCGAGGCCTGCACCTGCTGGGCGGCCTCCAGAGGCACCAGCCGGGGGTCGCAGCAGACCTGGCGCAGCTTGAGCAAGGCGTCCAGGATCGTGATCTGCGATCGGGCCAGGCCCTTGCTGGCCAGGGCGGCGCGCACGGTTTGCTCCATGCCCAGGCGGATGGTTTCGTACAGATCGGCCTGCGGGCCCGCCAGCGCGATGGGCACGACGGTCTCGATCTTGGGCGGCAGCTCGTGGGCGACCAGCGCCTTGGTGCGGCGCAGCATGAAGGGCGCGAGGCGGGCCCGCAACTGGGCCAGGCGCTCGGCGTGGCCCGATTTTTCGATGGGGCTGCGAAACCAGGTGTTGAAGCGCTGCGCACTGCCCAGATAGCCTGGCATCAGAAAATGGAACAGGCTCCAGACCTCGCCCAAGTGGTTTTCGATGGGGGTGCCCGAGAGGCACAGGCGGTGGTGCGCCTGCAGCTGGTGGACCACCTGGGCCGCCTGGGTGCTGGCGTTCTTGATGTTTTGCGCCTCGTCCAGCACCACGATGTGCCACGGAGACTGCAGCCAGCGCTCGCGGTCACGCTGCAACAGGGAATACGGGGCGATGACCAGATCGTGCGCCCCCAGGGCCTCGGCCACGCCGTGCCGGTCCTTGCCATGCAGCACCAGGCTGCGCAGTTCGGGACAGAAACGGGCGGCCTCGCGCTGCCAGTTGCCCATCAGGCTGACGGGCGCAATGATGAGCGCCGGGTGGGTGAGCCGGCCCGCGTCTTTTTCGACCTGGATATGGACCAGGGTCTGCAGGGTTTTGCCCAGGCCCATGTCGTCGGCCAGCACCCCGGCCAGACCGTGGCTGCGCAGGAACTGCAGCCAGTTCAGCCCCTGGCGCTGGTAAGGACGCAGATCGGCCTGGACGCTGGCCGGCACGGGCACTTCGGGCAGGGTAGCCTGCGCTTGGAGCTGCTGCACCATGGCGCGCAAGGCAGAGGTCCACGCCCCCTCGGCCCCTTCGCCCAGGGCGCTGGCGGCGCGCACGGCCTCCACACGCGAGAGCGGAAGGCTGTCGCCAGAAAAATGGCGCCCCCCCTCGCCCACCAGCTCCAGCAGCGCCGCCATCCAGGGACGCAGCGCGTCGGTGGGCAGGCGCACGAAGCCCGGGCCGTCCGGCGCGGGCAGGTACAGATAGGGCGGCAGTTGCAACGGGCCCGTGGCGGGGTCGGGCGCATAGGCGGCTGCGGCCGCAATCAGCTCGGGCAGCCAGGGCAGGATGTTGTGGCGCTGGCCATTGATCTCCATGCCCAGCGACAGTGCAAACCAGGGCGAGGTGGCGTCTTCGGAACCCTGGGGCTGCAGATCGACCTCCAGCCCTTCGGCGTGG
The DNA here is from genome assembly GCA_028685665.1 of Burkholderiaceae bacterium. GTDB lineage: Bacteria > Pseudomonadota > Gammaproteobacteria > Burkholderiales > Burkholderiaceae_C > JAQUDN01. Next base: position 12,089 of record JAQUDN010000078.1, read on the forward strand.
GCCATCCAGCCCTGGAGCGCGGGGTCGAGCGTGAGGACAAACCCCGCCACGCGCAGCACGGCATAGTCCTCGCTGGCCCAGTGCCTCCAGTCCTGCGGGGGCCGGGGATCGGGCATGGCAAACCGGCCCTCCCCCAGGCCCTGCAGTCCCAGATCGGCCAGCCGCTGCAGCGCCGCCTGCTCGGCCACCAGGTCGCGCTGCAACAGCCGGCGCCCCTCGGGGCCGTCGAGCAGCACGGCCGGGCTTTCGCCCTCCCACCAGCCGCACAGCCCCTGGTAATCAAAGCGCAGCTGGGCCGTGAGCCACCCGAGCGCTGGCACCTGCGCCGGCGGCACCGGGGCCAGGTGCAGGCGCGCCACGGGGGCCTGGCCCGCAATGCGGACGAGGCTCTGCCACAGGGGCGGCAAAGGCAGGGCCGTACCCAGGCGCTGCATGAACGGGGCTTGGTGCTTGTCCAGGGCCACCGCACTCAGCGGCGGGGCCCTGAGCAAGAGGCCCAGCTGGGCCGGCCTGAGGCCGGGCGCTTCGACCACGCCGCACAGCCCCTGTGCGACATCCAGGTACAAGGGGGGCTGGTTGGCCCCCAGCTGCACCGACGCCCGGGGCAGCACGGGCCGCAAGGCCCATTGGGGGTCGGGAGCGCCGGCCACGGGGCCCACCTCCTGCCATTGCCATGCCACTTCCAGCGCGGGGCCCCATTGCAGGGCGGCGCCCACGGTCGAGCCACCGGCATCGGCAAACAAGGCCCCGGTCTGGGCGGCTTGCTGCAGCGTCAGCAGGCCGACAGGGCCTTCCAGGACCGCACAGGGGGCCTGGGCCGCGGCGGTGTAATAGCCGTGCTGGCTGGGCATGGCGCGCAGCAGTTGCAAGACCTGCCGATCGGCCTCGCTGGCGCGGTCGTACACCGCCTGTCCCCGGGCGGGGGGCGTGCGGATCTGCTTGGGCTTGGACCAGCCGCCTGTGAGCTTGGGGTAGGACACCACCGCCTCCAGCTGCAGCAGCGGGGCCGCGCGCGGGGCCCCGATCACCGACAGCAGGTAGAGGTATTGCTCGGGGCGCTCGGGCCGGGCGCCCGGCGCGGGCGCCTCGGCGAGCCCCCCCGCGCGATCCCAGTCTTCCATCCAGCGCAGCAACCGGGCCTCGGCCTCCAGCCGCGCCACCTCGGCCGCACGCGCCTGCAGGGCGTGCCGCGCGACCGGCACGGCCCCTGCGCGCTCCGGCTCCGGGGGCATGGCGACCTCAGCGCCCCCGTGCGCCGCCGCCTGCAGCAGCAGCGCCACGCCATGCTTGCACTGCAGGCCCACCGGACAGGAGCACTCGCCGCGCCAGTAGTCGATCTGCCCATCGGGCAGCACCTCCAGGTCGATGGATACGGCGTAGGGTTGGCGCAGGCTGCCCTGCACCAGGCCCTCGATCTGCCAGGCATCGCCCTGGGACTCGATCGCGATGCGGCGCACGGGATGCTGGCGGTACAGATCCAGGCCCCGCGCCCAGGCGCCGCTGTCGCACAGGGCTTTCAGAGAATCGGGAAGAAAGCGCAGTGGGGCGCTCATGTTTGGCATCCGATTGCACTCAAACGCTCACCAGGCATGCGCCGATAGCTATCAAAAAAGGAGTTGTTCATTCACACTGGGCGGTCGGCGCGCACGCGCTCGAACACCTGTTGCGCCGCATCACCCGCCCCCCGGCCGCTTGCAGCGGCCTGCAAACTGGCCAGCAAGCGCTCCAGCACGGCCGCCTGCGGCAACAAAGGCCCCAGAAAACGGGCCTGGCGGCCATCGGCGATCAGGAGGGTGGGAAAGGTTTCGACCTCCAGGTCACCGGCCAGATCGGCAGCATCTTCCACATCGACCCATTCGAAGCGCACGGACGGGTGGGCCCGGGCCAGCGCCTCGAACATGGGGCGGTAATCCCGGCAGGTGCCGCACCAGTCGGCGCACAGGCACACCACCCACCAGCCGTGGGCCACAGCCGTGGGGCCGGATTCTGGCAAGGGGGCCAGGCTTTCCATCAACGCAACTCCTAGAAGACGAAGGGGCCGTGCCACAAGGCACCGCCCCCCAGGGTTCACATGCCGCGCCGCTCGCGGGCACGGTAAACGTCAATGGTAGCGACACCGGCGGCCTGGTTGCCCCAGCTGTGGCGCACGAAACTGGCCACGGCCGCCACATCCTCGTCGCCCAGCAGGTGCTGGAAGGGGGGCATGCCATGCGGACGCGGGTTGCCCGCCGTGGCGGGCAGGTAGCCTCCCTGCAGCACCACGCGCACCAGGTTGGTGGGGTCGGCCAAGGTCATGGCCCGGTTGCCGGCCAGGGCCGGAAAGGCGCCTGGCTCGCCCTGGCCCTGGTCGCCGTGGCACTGTGCGCACTGCTGTTCGTAGACCTTGGCGCCCCGTGCCAGGACCGCCACGGGGGGGCTGGCCGCAGCAGGCAGCGCACGCTCTTGCGGCGGCA
>JAQUDN010000079.1 GCA_028685665.1 Burkholderiaceae bacterium
TCAAGATTCCCCTGCGCGACGCCGAAGGGCGCATCTACGGCCTGTGCGGCATTTCCACCGATCTCACGGAAAACAAGCAGATCCAGGACGAGATGCATGCCCTGGCCTACTACGACGCGCTGACCCCCCTGCCCAACCGCCGGCTCTTGATGGACCGGGTGGCGCAAAGCCTGGCGGTCTACGGCCGCAACCACCGCAACGGGGCCCTGATCGTGGCGGATGTGGATGGCTTCAGCCTAGTGAACAACACCCTGGGCCACGAGGCGGGCGACCTCATCCTCCAGCAGATCGCCCAGCGCTTGCTGGGGGCGGTGCGCAGCGAGGACACGATTGCCCGCTCTTCCAGCGACGAATTCGTGATCCTGCTGCACGACCTGAGCGTCCACCGGGAGGAGGCCGCGCAACAGGCGCAGGTGGTGATCCGGAAAATCCGGGCCGTCCTGAACGACAGCTACCAGATCGACGCCCACCGGCAGGCCATCACGGCCTGCCTGGGCGTGGCGTTCTTTTCCGACTCGGGCAAGGATGCTGACGACATCCTGCGCCTGGCCGACATGGCCTTGCACCAGGCCAAGGTGGAGGGGCCGGGCTCCCTGCGTTTTTTCAACCATGCGATGCAGATCAGCGCCCAGACCCGTGCGAGCCTGGAGAGCGACCTGCGGGTGGCCCTGGTCAAGAACCAGTTCTATCTGGATTACCAGCCGCAAGTGGCCTCCCATGGGCCGGTCGTCGGGGTCGAAGCCCTGCTGCGCTGGCGCCACCCCGACAAAGGCGTGGTGCCCCCGGCCCAGTTCATCGGGGTGGCGGAATCGTCGGCGCTCATCCTCCCGCTGGGCCACTGGATTCTGGAGCAGGCCTGCCAGCAAATTACCGCCTGGGAGAACGACCCGGTTTTGTCCGCCTGGACGATTGCCGTCAATGTCAGTGCAAGACAGTTGCAGCAGGACAACTTTGTCGAAGAAGTGGCGGCGTTGCTGCACGCGACAGGGGCCAATCCGCACCGGCTGGAGCTGGAACTGACCGAAAGCATCCTGGTGTCCGACGTGAACCTGGTTGAATCGAAGATGAACCAACTGGCCCAGATGGGGGTCCAGTTTGCCTTGGACGATTTTGGAACGGGGTACTCGTCGCTGAGCTACCTCAAGCGCCTGCCCTTGAACAAGCTCAAGATCGACAAGAGCTTCATCGACGAATTGAACACCGACGCGCATTCCGATGCCATCGTGAGAACGATCGTCTCGCTGGCCCGGAACCTGGGCATGCGCGTGATCGCCGAAGGGGTGGAAACCCTGGCGCAGGTCCAGGCCCTGAAGGCGATGGGGGGCATCGATTGCCAGGGCTATTTTTTCGCCAGGCCCCTCCACGCCGAGGATCTGGTGGACTGGCATCGGCGCTACCAGGCAAGCGCCACCCTCTCTCCGCCGTGACCCGGCCTTCGTAACCCCTGGCGCTGCGCCCTGTGCGTCCGCCGACTTTCTCCCTGGAACGATTCGTGACCCTTGACACCCTGATCCTCGTGGCCTTGCTGGCCCTGGTGCTGGTTTTGCAGGCCTGGGCCTTTGGGCGCCGCCCCCGCGTGGAGCTGCCGCCCGAATGGCCGCAGCGCCTGCAGGCGCTGGAGCAGCTCGTCCAGGCCACCCAGCTGGCTGTGGCCAAGCAGGATGGGGCTTTCAACGGCCTGGCCCAGCAGCTGCGCGCCTTCACGCAAGGCAGCCAGGCCACGCTGGACAGCCTGCGCCACGCAGTCGATGCCCAGCTGGCCCAGGCGGTGGCCGAATCGCGCCAGGGCCGCCAGGAGCAGCAGGCCATCGTGGCATCGCTGGCCGCCGAGACCGTACAGGCCCGCACTGCGATGGCCGACAGCGCGGCGCTGATCGAGCAGCGCATCCAGCAGCGCTTCGAGGCCCTGACGGCCGCGACCCGGCTGACGCTCGACTCGCTCAAGGGCGATATCCAGGGCCAGCTGGGCGCGGTGTCCATGGCGCTCAAGGACCAGCTCGAAGCCAACGGTTCTCAGATCCGCAACCAGTTCGCCGTGCTGCAGGACGCGGTTTCGCAGCAACTGGGCGGCCTGGTGCAGGGCAGCCAGCAGAACGCCGACCAATTGCGCACGGCGCTCAACGAGCGGCTGGCGGCAATCCAGGCCGACAACGCCGTGAAGCTCGAAGCCATGCGCCGCACGGTGGACGAAAAGCTGCACGCCACACTGGAGCAGCGCCTGGGCGAATCGTTCAAGCAGGTCAGCGACCGGCTGGAGCAGGTGCACAAGGGCCTGGGCGAGATGCAGACCCTGGCTGGCAGCGTGGGCGACCTCAAGCGTGTGATGACCAACGTCAAGTCGCGCGGCACCTGGGGCGAAATGCAGCTGGGCGCCATCATCGAGAACGTCCTCACGCCCGGGCAGTACGCGCGCAATGTCAAGACCGTGCCCGGCCGCGACGAACTGGTCGAATTTGCCATTCGCCTGCCCGGCAAGAACGAGGCACACCCCGTGTGGCTGCCCATCGACTCCAAATACCCCGTGGAGACATACCAGCGCCTGATGGATGCCCAGGACGCAGCCGACAAGGCCGCCATCGTGTCGGTGGGGAATGCGTTCGAAACCTCGATCAAGGCCGAGGCCAAAAAGATTGCCGCCAAATACGTCTCGCCCCCGTACACCACCGACTTTGCCGTGCTGTATTTGCCCACCGAGAGCCTGTTTGCCGAGGTGATGCGCCGCCCCGGCCTGGTGGAAGCCCTGCAGAACGAAACCCGGGTGATGGTTACCGGCCCCGCCAACCTGGCGGCCATGCTCAACAGCCTGCAGATGGGCTTCAAGACCCTGGCGATCGAAAAGCGCTCTTCGGAGGTCTGGGGCCTGCTGGGCCAGGTCAAGACCGAGTTCGGAAAATTTGGCGAGGTGGTCGAGGCCGCCAAAAAATCCATCGACACCGCCGCCAAAAAGTTCGAGGCGCTGGGCACGCGCACCCATGCGATCCAGCGCAAGCTGCGCGATGTGCAGGCCCTGCCCGCGCCCGACGCGGCCCCAGAGTCGCCGGCCATGGAGTTGCCGGTGCTGGAATCGCTGGTAGAGGAAGCGCCGGGACCGCAGGCCCAGGATTCTTTGGAGTGAAATCCATTGTGGAGCTTGCCTCTATTGCCTTTATAGCTATCATATGAATAGCACTCTGCGTCCATGGTGTGCGCTTGCAGGCCGGGGCTTGTGCGCCGTGCAAGAACGTCCGGGGCCATGAACTTCGCCCTGGCCCGCCTGATCGCCGGGCAAATCTGCATCCACGCCAGCATGGCGGGCATGCGCCTGGCGGCACCGCTGCTGGCGCTGCGCGAGGGCTACAGCGCCTCGGCCATCGGGATTTTGCTGGCGCTGTTTGCGCTGACCCAGGTGTTCCTGGCGCTGCCGGCCGGCCGCTATGCCGACCGCTACGGCCTCAAGCGCCCGGTGGTCCTGGCCGTGGCGGCGGCGGCCGGTGGGGCCGTGCTGGCCCTGGCCTGGCCGGTGTTTGCGGTGCTGTGCCTGGCGGCCTTGATGACGGGCGGTGCCACCGGGGTGGCGACCATTGCCTTGCAACGCCATGTGGGGCGCGCGGCACACGAGCCCACGCAACTCAAGCAGGTGTTCAGCTGGCTGGCGATCGGTCCGGCCATTTCCAACTTCATAGGACCGTTTGGTGCGGGGCTGCTGATCGACCATGCCGGCCCCAGTGCAGGCAGTCCGGAGGGCTACCGCGCAGCCTTTGCGCTGCTGGCCTTGCTGCCTCTGACCACCTGGTTCTGGATTCGCAGCACGGTGGAGCTGCCGCCGGTGGTGGTGCCGCCCGGCCAGGCCTCGCGCGGGGCCTGGGATTTGCTCAACGAGCCCCCGTTTCGCCGCCTGCTGCTTGTCAACTGGCTGCTGTCGTCCTGCTGGGATGTGCACACTTTTGTCGTGCCCTTGCTCGGCCATGAGCGCGGCCTGTCGGCTTCGGCCATCGGCACCCTCCTGGGGGCGTTCGCGGTGGCGGCCGCGGCGGTGCGCCTGGCGATGCCCTTTGTGGCCGATCGCTTGCAGGAGCGCGTGGTGGTGGCCAGCGCCATGGTCCTGACCGCGGGCTTGTTCGCGCTGTACCCGCTGGCGACGTCGGCCTGGGCCATGGGGGCGTGCTCGGTGGGCTTGGGTTTTGCGCTCGGATCGGTCCAGCCCATGCTGATGAGCCTGCTGCACCAGATCACTCCCGTGCACCGCCATGGCGAGGCCCTGGGGCTGCGACTGATGTCGATCAACGCCTCCAGCGTGCTCATGCCCATGCTGTTTGGATCGGTCGGGGCCCTGATCGGCGTGGGCGGGCTGTTCTGGCTGGTGGGCAGCGGCGTGGCCGTGGGGGCCCGCCTGGCCTGGGGCATGGGGGCCGCCCGGGGCGACTGAGCGGGGCGACGGACCGGGGTGCGCCTGTGGCGCGCCCCCCGGTGCAGGGGGCGTACCGGGGGGGTTACAGCCGGTAGAAGGTTTTGATGTGTTCCCAGGCCTCCTGGGGGTCATCGGTGAAGTGGAAGAGCTTCAGGTCTTCGGCGGAAATCGTGCCTTCTTCCACCATCACCCCGAAGTCGATCATGCGCTTCCAGTAGTCGGTGCCGACCAGCACGATGGGCACGGGCTTGGCTTTTTGGGTCTGCACCAGGGTCAGCACTTCAAACAGCTCGTCCAGCGTGCCAAAGCCTCCCGGAAACGCCACCAGCGCCTTGGCGCGCATCATGAAGTGCATCTTGCGCAGGGCAAAGTAATGGAACTTGAAGCTCAGCGAGGGCGTGATGAAGCGGTTGCCACTTTGCTCGTGCGGCAGGCCGATGTTCAGGCCGATGTTGAGCGCACCGGTCTCATGCGCGCCCCGGTTGGCGGCTTCCATGATGCCGGGACCGCCCCCGGTACAGATATAGAGCCGGTCTGTGGGGCGCTGGCATTCGCTGTACTCGGCGACCCGGCGTGCAAACTCGCGCGCCTGCTCGTAATAGCGGCTGTTGCGCACGGCCCGTTGCGCCTTGTCGATCTCGAGGGGATCGCCGCTGGCTTCGGCCTGGGTCCATTGGGCCGAGGCCTCTTCGGCCGAAACAAAGCGTGCGCTGCCAAACACCACCACCGTGTTCTCGATGCCTTGCTCGGCCTGGTCGAGGTCGGGCTTGAGCATCTCCAGCTGGAATCGGATGCCGCGTGTTTCGCGGCGAAACAGGAACTCCGGATCGGCAAACGCCAGCCGGTACGCATCGGCGTGCAAGGGATTACCCTGGAGGGTGTGGTTGTGCAGCTCGCTCCAGGCATCGGCCAGGCGGCTTTCGTTGAGTTGGGTGTTGGCTTCCATGGGGGCTTCAGGGCGTGTGCAATCGATCAGAGGGCTGTAGGGGCCGCGCGTGGGCACCATGAAAAAAGGACGTCCAGCGACGTCCTTCGGTGCAAGGACTGGGCCAGGGCCTCAGTCGCTGGGCAGCAGGGAATTACTTGACGTGCTTGCCGATCAGGCCGGCCAGTTCAAACATCGACACCTGGGGCTTGCCGAACAGTTCCTTCAGCTTGGCATCGGCATTGATGTTGCGCTTGTTGGCGGCGTCCTGCAGCTTGTGGGCCTTGATGTACACCCACAGCTTGCTGATGATTTCGGTGCGGGGCAGGGGGGCTGCGCCGACGACGGCGGCCAGCGCGGGGCTGGGCGTCAGGGGCTTCATGAACGCCGCGTTGGGAGTGCGCTTCTTGGCGGGTGCGGGGGCTGGTGCGGCTGCGGGGGCGGTCTTGGCCGGGGCTTTTTTTGCAGTTGCCATGTTGGGCTTTCCTGGTTGGAAGTAAATTTTCACCAGCGAAAACTCACTTTCCCACTGGCTCGCCCGATGCTACTGGGAAAAAATCCCGATTCCAAGCGGGGAAAACCTTTTTTTGCCGTGTGCCGGGCCGGTGGGGCATGCCGGTGCCACGCCCCACCGGCCCGAGGCAAGCGCCCGGCAGCGCCACCTGGGCCGACGCCATAATCGGCAGCCGAAAGGACCGACAGCATGACCCATTCCCTCCCCGCATTCAGTACCTGTGATTTTTGCGATGCCCACAAGGGCGACGACAGCGGCGCTTTCCGCGTCCTGCCCCCGGTGTTCCCCAGTTACGGAGGCCGCGCTGCCTTTTGTGGACCGGTCAGCACCGTCAAGTGCTTCGAAGACAACACCCTTGTCAAAGCCGCCGTGGATTCCCCCGGCCACGGCCGGGTGCTGGTGGTGGATGGGGGCGCCTCGCTGCGGCGTGCGCTGGTGGGGGGCAACCTGGCTGCCGCGGCTGCGCGCAATGGCTGGGCCGGGGTTGTGGTCGACGGCTGCGTGCGCGATCTGGCCGAACTGCAGACCAGCGCCGTGGGCATCCGGGCCCTGGCCCTGATGCCTCTGCCCACCGAGAAACGCAACGAAGGCCAGCGGGATGGCGTGGTCCACATCCAGGGCGTGCGCGTAGCCCCGGGCGACTGGCTCTACGCCGATGCCGATGGCATCGTGGTCAGCACCAGCCCTTTGATGCCCTGAACCTTGGCCGGGGACACCCCGTCCCACCGCCCACCGATGCCAGCACGGCCCCGCCCGAGGACTGCTGGCATTTTTCTTGCGTCTTGGCGGGTGGGCAAGTCCCGGCCCCAGAAAGGGGAGCGCGCCGCTGGGGAGGGGCTTGCTTTGACATCAAATTTTCATAATGTGGATTTATATTTTTGTATTGTGAAATAAACAGACCCTTGATCTCGTCTGTTTTTTCTCGATATGAGAAATAAATTCCCACATTGAGAAAATTTGTGGCTAAGTCCTTGTTTTTTATAGAAAAAATTTATCTCTTCTATAAGACATAAGAGCTTGCCTAACTCTTATAGAAGACTTAAAGTTATCTCCAAGGGCAGACCTTGCAGCCCAATGTTTTCAACAGCAACCATGGAGTGAATCTCATGCCGCAATCCCTGAACGAACAACTGAGCCGTGAACAGCAAATCGCCGCCCTGGAAAAAGACTGGGCACAAAACCCCCGTTGGAAGGGTGTCAAGCGCGGCTACACCGCGGCCGACGTGGTCCGTCTGCGCGGCAGCCTGCAGCCTGAGTACACACTGGCCAAGCGCGGTGCTGAAAAGCTGTGGGACAAGATCAACGGCGGCGCCAAAAAAGGCTATGTGAACGCTTTTGGTGCGATCTCTGCGGGCCAGGCCATGCAGCAAGCCAAGGCCGGCCTCGAAGCCGTGTACCTGTCGGGATGGCAAGTCGCCGCTGACGGCAACACGTCTGAAACCATGTACCCCGACCAGTCGCTGTACGCCTACGACTCGGTGCCCACCATGGTGCGCCGCATCAATAACACCTTCAAGCGCGCTGACGAAATCCAGTGGGGCCGCGGTGTCAATCCAGGCGATAAGGAATTCATCGACTACTTCCTGCCCATCGTGGCCGATGCAGAAGCCGGTTTCGGCGGCGTGCTGAACGCCTTCGAACTCATGAAGAACATGATTGCCTCGGGTGCCGCTGGCGTGCACTTCGAAGACCAGCTGGCCGCCGTGAAGAAATGCGGTCACATGGGTGGCAAGGTGCTGGTGCCTACGCAAGAAGCCTGCGAAAAGCTGATTGCGGCCCGCTTTGCTGCTGACGTGATGGGCGTGCCCACCATCGTTCTGGCCCGTACCGACGCAGAAGCCGCCAACCTGATCACCTCGAACCACGATGCGAACGACCAGCCTTTCCTGACTGGCGAACGCACCCAGGAAGGTTTCTACCGTGTGAAGAACGGCCTGGAGCAATCCATCAGCCGCGGCGTCGCCTACGCTCCCTACGCCGATCTGGTGTGGTGCGAAACCGGCGTGCCCGACATCGGCTTTGCCCGTGAATTCGCCCAAGCCGTGCACGCGGCCTGCCCTGGCAAGCTGCTGTCCTACAACTGCTCGCCTTCGTTCAACTGGAAGAAGAACCTCAACGACAGCCAGATCGCTTCCTTCCAGGAAGACCTGTCGGCTCTGGGCTACAAGTACCAGTTCATCACGCTGGCCGGTATCCACATCAACTGGTACAACACCTTCCAGTTTGCCCACGCTTACGCCAACGGCGAAGGCATGAAGCACTACACCGAAATGGTGCAAGAGCCTGAATTCGCAGCCCGCGAAAAGGGTTACACCTTCGTGTCGCACCAGCAAGAAGTGGGCGCAGGTTACTTCGACGACGTGACCACCGTGATCCAGGGCGGTTCGTCTTCCGTGAAGGCCCTCTCCGGTTCCACCGAAGAAGAGCAGTTCCACTGATCTGACAAGTCCGGGCGCCCGTGAGGGCGCTGGGCTCGGCCTTCTCAAAAACCACCGCGTGCTTTGGCATCCGGTGGTTTTTTTTCGCACCAGGCGTGGTGAAAAGAACGGCCGTGCCCCCGCGGCACCGGGAAGCCGGGGGCTGTTTCCCTGACACTGGAGGCCCGACCACCACGGCCCGCACCATGTACCTCCCGCCCCACTTTGCCTTGAGCGAACGCGAAGACCTGCACCGCATCATCCAGGCCCATCCCCTGGGCATATTGGTTCGCCACGGCGACGACGGTCTCGATGCCGACCACCTCCCCTTTGATTTCGACCCCCAGGCCGGGCCGCAGGGTGTCCTGAGGGCGCACGTTGCACGGGCCAATCCGGTGTGGCAGCGTTGCCTGGCGGGGAGCCCCGTGATGGTCGTCTTTCGGGGGGCACAGGCGTATGTGTCTCCCAACTGGTATCCCAGCAAGCAGGAGACCCATCGGCAGGTGCCGACCTGGAACTACGAGGTCGTGCACGCCCACGGCACGGTCACGGTCCACGATGACGAGCGCTACGTCCGGGGGGTGGTCGCGCGCCTGACCCGCCAGCATGAAGCCACCGAACCGAAGCCCTGGAAGATGGGCGACTCGAGCCCGGCGTTCATCGACAGCATGCTCAAGAACATCGTGGGCCTTGAAATCCGCATCACCTCCCTGGTGGGCAAGTCCAAACTCAGCCAGAACCGTGAGGTTCGCGACCGGCACCACGCCGCAGACACCCTGGCCGCCCAGGGGCATCTGGAACTTGCGACCCAGATGCGGCGCGGTGCGTGACGGGCTGGCCTCGGTCTGCCACAACCCCCACGGTGTCTGTGGCGGACCTGCCAAGGCGTTCCCGGCGCAGGGCGGTACGCGCTGTCAGAGTCGCCATTCCAGCATTTTCAAGAAGCGCCGCGACATGGAGTCGTGTCCTGCAGGTCCTTCGGCGGGTTGTTGGCGCAGGTGCTGCACGAGGATTTGGTGAAGCACATGTGCTTCCTTGCGCTCGGCCTCGCTGAGCTCTCTGACCCGGACCCCCCGGCGTGTGTGTGCGGTGAGCATCCCTTCGTGCTGTAGCAATTTGAGGGCTTCGCGCACAGGCGTCCGGCTGACCCCGTAGCGGGCGACCAGGACCGATTCGCTCACGGTTTGTCCCGGGGTCCATTCACGGCGCAGGATGCTTTCGCGAACCTGCTGCGCGATCAGCTCGCACAAGGGGCGGGCTTGCAAGGTGTGGAGGGCCATGGTGCTTTGTCCAATCCATCGGAGCGCTTGTTCAGCGGTATCGCGCCTCGAGCGCATCCCACTCTGGCTTGCCCACCAGGCGTTGGCGCTCGGCGAACGGGGTGACCAGGCCGCTGGCTTCCTGCACCTCCTTCTCGTCGCGCAGCGTGGTCAGGGCTTTTTGCATGCCCATCACGGCCCCTTGCAGCGCGGCGTTGGCGTACAGCACGATGCCAAAGCCCAGTTCAGCCAGCTGATGGGCATTGAAGATCGGCGTCTTGCCGCCAAGGACCATGTTCATCAGCTGCGGCTTGGCCAGGCGCTGGGGCAGGGCGCGCACTTGCTCGGCCTGGGTGACGGCCTCGACGAACAGGAGGTCCGCGCCCGCCTCGGGTAAGCGCTGCGCGCGCTCCACGGCGGCCTCGAAGCCGTGGGTGGCGGCGGCGTCGGTGCGCGCCATGATGAGCAAGTCGGGGTCGCGCCGCGCGTCCACGGCGGCCTTGATCTTGCCCACGGCTTCTTCGGTGCTGATGACTTCTTTGCCGCTGAAATGCCCGCAGCGCTTGGGTGCCACCTGGTCTTCGAGCTGGATGCAGTCGGCCCCGGCGCGCTCCAGCGTGCGCACGGTGTGGACCACGTTGAGCGCGTTGCCGAAGCCGGTGTCGGCATCGACGATCAGTGGCACGTCCACCACATCGCGGATGCGCGCGGTGTGTTCGGCGATGTCGTGCAGGCCCATGAAGCCCTGGTCGGGCAGGCCGAACCACATATTGGTCACGCCGGCGCCGGTCACGTAGAGGGCCTGGAAGCCCAGGTCGGCGATGACCTTGGCCGAGAGGGCGTTGAACGCGCCAGGGACGATCAGGCCCTGGCGGGCTTCGACGCGTTGCTTCAGTTGTTGTTTGGTGTTCATCGGATGCCGATCAAAAAGCTATTGATTTGGTAGCTGATTGCGCTTTATGCATCAGCGCTAGAGGCCAATTTGGCTTAAAAAATGTCCGCCGGAACACGCACCCAGCCTTCCATCAGGATGCGGGCGCTGCGGCTCATCACGGCTTTGGTGACCTGCCATTGGCCATCGATCTGCCGGGCCTCGGCGCCCACGCGCAAGGTGCCCGATGGGTGGCCAAAGCGCACGGCCTGGCGCTGACCACCGCCAGCCGCGAGGTTCACCAGCGTGCCGGGGATGGCCGCTGCCGTGCCAATCGCCACGGCGCAGGTGCCCATCATGGCGTGGTGCAGCTTGCCCATGGACAGGGCGCGCACCAGCAAATCCACGTCGCCCGCTTCGATCACTTTGCCGCTGGAGGCGCTGTAGCGCTGGGGCGGGCTGACGAAGGCGATCTTGGGCGTGTGCTGGCGTGTGGCGGCTTCTTCGGGCGTCTGGATCAGGCCCATGCGCAGGGCGCCAGCGATGCGGATTTGCTCGAAACGCGCCAGTTGCGCCGGGTCGCGATTGATGTCTTCCCGCAGCTCGGTGCCCTGGTAGCCGATGTCTGCGGCGTTGACGAACACGGTGGGAATGCCCGCGTTGATCAAGGTGGCCTGAAACGTGCCGATGCCGGGCACCTCCAGGTCGTCCACCAGATTACCGGTAGGGAACATCGCGCCCCCATCCTCGCCATCGTCCGACGGGTCCATGAATTCCAGCACGATCTCGGCGGCGGGGAAGCTCACGCCATCCAGCGCGAAATCGCCGGTTTCTTGCACCTGAGCGCCCGTGACGGGGACATGGGCAATGATCGTCTTGCCGATGTTGGCCTGCCAGATGCGCACCACGCAGCTGCCGTTCTCGGGGATGCGGCTGGCATCCACCAGGCCCGCATGGAGGGCGAAGGCCCCGGCGGCGGTGGAGAGGTTGCCGCAGTTGCCGCTCCAGTCGACAAAGTCCTTGTCGATGGAGACCTGACCATAGAGGTAGTCCACATCGTGTCCGGGCCGTGCGCTCTTGGACAGGATCACGCATTTGCTGGTGCTGGAGGTCGCGCCGCCCATGCCATCGATCTGCGCGCCGTAGGGGTCGGGACTGCCGATCACACGCTGGAACAACTTGTCCCGTGCCGTGCCGGGCTGCTGCGCGGCCTCGGGCAGGTCCTGCAGGCGGAAGAACACGCCCTTGCTGGTGCCGCCGCGCAGGTAGGTGGCGGGAATGCGCATCTGGGGAAGGTGCTGGGTCATATTCATTTTGATAGCTGCTGGCGCTTGCCTGTAAGGGCTTCAAGCCCGATTTGATGCCAAAAAGTCCTGGGCAAAGCGTTGCAGCACGCCGCCGGCTTCGTACACCGAGACTTCCTCGGCGGTGTCCAGGCGGCACAGCACCTGGGCCAGGGTCGTATCGCCGTTGCAGCGGTGAATGACCAGCGTCAGCTCGGTGCGGGGGCGCAGCGTGCCCTTCACGTCGTAAGTCTCGGTGCCATCCAGCTTCAGCGTGTGGCGATTGGTGCCGGGCAGGAATTCCAGCGGCAGCACGCCCATGCCGATCAGGTTGGTGCGGTGGATGCGCTCGAAGCCTTCGGCCACCACCGTCTCGACCCCCGCCAGGCGCACGCCCTTGGCGGCCCAGTCGCGGCTGGAGCCCTGGCCGTAGTCCGCCCCGGCAATGAGGATGAGCGGCTGGCGGCGGTTCAGGTAGGTTTCGATGGCCTCCCACATGCGCACCACCTGGCCCTCGGGCTCGATGCGCGCCAGCGAGCCTTTCTTCACCTGGCCATCGACCACCGCCATCTCGTTGACCAGTTGCGGGTTGGCGAACGTGGCGCGCAGGGCCGTCAGGTGGTCGCCCCGGTGCGTGGCGTAGGAATTGAAGTCCTCCTCGGGCAGGCCCATTTTCGCCAGGTATTCGCCGGCCGCGCTGTCGGCCAGGATGGCGTTGGACGGCGAGAGGTGGTCGGTCGTGATGTTGTCGGGCAGCAGGGCCAGCGGGCGCATGCCTTTCAGCGTACGCGGGAAGGCCGCCAGCGCACCCACGCCTTCGGTGTCCCAGTATGGCGGGCGGCGGATGTAGGTGGACTGCGGGCGCCAGTCGTACTGCGGCGCGGCCTTTTCGCCATCGTCCACGCGGATGGCGAACATGGGTTCGTACACGGCGCGGAACTGCTCGGGCTTGACCGCCCGGGCCACGATGGCGTCGATCTCCTCGTCGTTGGGCCAGAGGTCCTTCAGGCGGATCTCCTTGCCATTGACGACTTTCAGTACGTCGTTCTCGATGTCGAAGCGCACCGTGCCGGCGATGGCATAGGCCACCACCAGCGGCGGCGAGGCCAGGAACGCCTGCTTGGCATAGGGGTGGATGCGCCCGTCGAAGTTGCGGTTGCCCGAGAGCACGGCGATGGCGTACAGGTCGCGGTCGATGATCTCCTGCTGGATCTTCGGGTCGAGCGCGCCGCTCATGCCGTTGCAGGTGGTGCAGGCAAAGCCCACGATGCCGAAGCCCAGCGCTTCCAGGTCGGCTAGCAGGCCGGCGTCCTTCAAATACAGCTCCACGGCCTTGGAGCCGGGCGCGAGCGAGGTCTTGACCCAGGGCTTGCGCACCAGGCCCAGGCGGCGGGCCTTGCGCGCCAGCAGGCCGGCGGCGATCACGTTGCGCGGGTTGCTGGTATTGGTGCAGCTGGTGATGGCGGCAATGATGACGGCCCCGTCGGGCATCAGGCCCCGGGCCTCGTCCTGGCGGCCGGCGGCCAGTTTGGCCGCGTCGGCAATGCCGCGCTCGGCCAGCGCCGTGACCGGCAGGCGGCGGTGCGGGTTCGAGGGACCGGCCAGGTTGCGCACCACGGTGGACAGGTCAAAGCGCAGCACGCGCTCGTACTGCACTGCGCGCAGTGTGTCGGCCCACAGGCCTGCTGCCTTGGCGTAGGTCTCCACCAGCCGCACCTGCGCCTCGTCCCGCCCGGTGAGGCGCAGGTACTGCAGCGTCTGCGCGTCAATGGCGAACAGCGCGGCGGTGGCCCCGTATTCGGGGCACATATTGCTGATGGTGGCCCGGTCGCCGACCGACAGGCGCTCGGCGCCCGGCCCGTGGAACTCCAGGTAGGCGCCGACCACCTTTTCCTGGCGCAGGAATTCGGTCAGCGCCAGCACGGTGTCGGTGGCGGTGATGCCGCTCTGGCGCTGGCCCGTCAGTTCCACGCCCACGATGTCGGGCAGGCGCATCCACGAGGCGCGGCCCAGCATCACGTTCTCGGCCTCCAGCCCGCCCACGCCCACGGCGATCACGCCCAGCGCATCGACATGCGGGGTGTGGCTGTCGGTGCCCACGCAGGTGTCGGGGAAGGCCACGCCGTCCTGCACCTGGACCACCGGCGACATATTCTCCAGGTTGATCTGGTGCATGATCCCGTTCCCCGCCGGGATGACATGAACGTTGGCAAAGGCCTTCTTGGTCCACTCGATGAAGTGGAAGCGGTCTTCGTTGCGGCGCTCCTCGATGGCGCGGTTCCTGGCGAAGGCATCGGGCTCGAAGCCGCCGCACTCCACGGCCAGCGAATGGTCCACGATGAGCTGTACCGGCACCACCGGGTTCACGGCCGCCGGGTCGCCGCCCTCTTTGGCAATCGCGTCGCGCAGGCCGGCCAGGTCCACCAGGGCCGTCTGGCCCAGGATGTCGTGGCAGACCACGCGTGCAGGGAACCAGGGAAAGTCGATGTCGCGCTGGCGCTCGATGAGCTGGCGCAGGTAGGCATCCAACTGCGCGGGGTCGGCGCGGCGCAGGAGGTTTTCTGCATGGACGCGGGCGGTGTAGGGCAGGGCGTCCCAGGCGCCGGGCGCCAGGGTGTTGACGGCAGCTTGCGCGTCGTAGAAGTCCAGCGCAGAGCCGGGCAGTTTTTTTCGATGGGCGGTGTTCATGGGGCGGTGTTCACAGGCATGGACGCCGGCTGCCGCCTTGCGGCAGCCGGTCTTCGGGGCATTCACTGGCGTTGGTCAAGGGGCACGAACTTCTGGTCTTCCGGACCGGTGTAGTGGGCGCTGGGGCGGATGATCTTGTTG
>JAQUDN010000250.1 GCA_028685665.1 Burkholderiaceae bacterium
CTGGCCAATGTGGTGGGCAGCCTGCTGGGAACGCACATGGCACTCAGGCACGGCACCGGCTTCGTGCGCGGCATCTTCCTGGGGGTGGTGGGGCTGCTGATCCTGAAAACCGGCTACGACGCTTTCCTGCGCTGAGCCCGCCCCAGGCTCCGCCCAGGTTCGCAGGGCGCCAGGGGGCTCAGGGCGTGGGCAGCTCGATGTCCTGCACCTTGCGCGGCTTGCCGATCGGCGCGGCGGCCTGGCCCTTGCGCACGGCGGCCATGTCTTCCTCGCTGGGGTACTCGTCCAGCAGCCAGTAGTCGAAGACGCGCCGCGCGATGGGGGCCGCATGGGCCGCACCAAAGCCGGCGTTTTCGACAATCACCGCCAGGGCGATGCGCGGGTCTTCGGCCGGGGCGTAGGCCATGTACAAAGCATGGTCGCGCTGGTGCTCCTGGAGCTTGGTGGCGTTGTATTTGTCTTTTTGCCCGATGGTCACGGCCTGGGCCGTCCCCGTCTTGCCCGCCGAAAGGTAACGGGCCCCGGCGAAGACGCGGGTGGACGTGCCTTCCTGGGTCACGCCGACCAGCGCCCGGCGCACCACGGCCACGTTCTCGGGTTTGTAGCCCAGGTGGGCGGGGGGATCGACGGGAATGGGATGGCGCTCGCGGCTCACGGCATCCAGCGTGGCCACAGCCAGGTGGGGGCGGTTGCGCACACCGGCATTGGCCAGGGTGGACGTGGCCTGGGCCAGCTGCAGGATGGTGAAGTTGTTGTAGCCCTGGCCAATGCCCAGCGAGATCGTTTCGCCCGCATACCATTTTTTCTGCTCGGGCCGGCGGTAGGTCTTGCGCTTCCAGGCCTGGCTGGGCAGCACGCCGCGCACTTCGCCGTTCAAGTCGATGCCGGTGATCTGGCCAAAGCCCAGGGGCTTCATGAAGTCGTGCATCAGGTCCACCCCCATGTCGTTGGCCAGGGCGTAGTAGTACACATTGCTCGACTGCACGATGCTGCGGTGGATGTCCACAGCGCCCAGGCCATGGTCGCCATGGCTGCGGAAGGTGTGGCCGCCAAAGGTCCAGGAGCCGTTGTCCATGGTGATGGCCGAGGCCGTGCGCTTGCCGGTTTCAAGCGCCGCGAGCGCCATGAAGGGCTTGTAGGTCGAGCCAGGCGGGTAGGTGCCGCGCAGCGCGCGGTTCAGCAGGGGCTTGTCGAGCGACTCGTTCAGCGCCGCCCAGTTCTCGACATCGATGCCTTCCACAAACAGGTTGGGATCAAAAGTGGGTTTGCTGACCAGCGCCAGCACCTCGCCCGAGCGAGGATCGATGGCCACCAGCGCACCGCGCCGGTCGCCAAACAGGTCCTCGATCATTTTCTGCAGCTTGATGTCGAGCGAGAGCTGCACGCTGTGGCCCGGTGTGGCAGCGCCGCTGGAGAGCTTGCGCACAGCCCGCCCGCCCGCCGAGGTTTCCATCTGCTCCACGCCGGTCACGCCATGCAGCGCGCTTTCGTAGCTTTGTTCGACGCCGAGCTTGCCGATGTATTCGGTCCCCCGGTAATTGGCCTCGTCGTCCGAGTCCCGGATGCGGGCTTTTTCGCTCTGGTTGATGCGTCCGATGTAGCCAATGGCATGGCTGGCCACTTCGCCCAGCGGGTAGTTGCGGAACAGGCGGGCCTTGATGTCCACGCCGGGAAAACGGTAGCGCTGGGCCGTGAAACGGGCCACCTCCTGGTCGGTGAGGCGGGTACGGATCGGGAGCGAGTCGAAATTGCGCGACTCCTCCATCAGGCGCTTGAAGCGGCGGCGGTCGCGGGGCTGGATGTCCACCACCTTGGACAGGGCCTCGATGGTTTCTTCGAGCACCCCGGCGCGGTAGGGCGTGATTTCCAGGGTGTAGGCCGCATAGTTGGTCGCCAGCACCACGCCATTGCGGTCCAGGATCAGGCCCCGGTTGGGCACGATCGGCACCACGGCCGTCCGGTTGTTTTCGGCCTGGGCCGCCAGGTCTTCGTGGCGCACCACCTGCAAAAAGACCAGGCGGGCCACCAGCAAACCAAACGCCAGAAGCACCACCGCGCCCAGCGCGACCACGCGCGCACGGAAACGCGCGGCATCGCGCAGGGTGTCACGCAACTCGGTCACGGTCGCCACACGCCCCCACAAGCCCCGGGACAGGCCCGCACGGCGGAAGAAAGAAAGCCCCCTCGGTCCATGCGCACGCTCACAGAGGCCGGCTTTGGTCGCGGTCGGGCGGACGGCGCTGCGGGGCCAGCAGAACCCAGCTGGCCAAAGGCCAGAGGGCGGCCTCCAGCAAGGGGGCCGCCAGGCCCATCAGGCCCGGGAAAATCCCGCCGGCCAGCATGCGCAGCGCCAACTGCAGGGTGTGGACCAGCAGCAGCAGAGGCAAGATCTGCAGCGCCTGGGAGCCCACGCTGAACCACAACAGACGGCGCTGCATCGCACCCGCGCCATAGGCCAGCACGGTGTAGGCCAGCGCATGCTGGCCCAGCCAGGCCGACTGGTACACATCGCAGCACAGACCCAGGACAAAGGCCACGCCCATGCCCATGCGCAGCGGCTGGTGCACGCACCAGAACAGCAGCAAGACCATGAGGACATCGGGGATCCAGACCTGCGCCCCCAGGGGCAGCATGTTGAACGCCAGCCCGAGGACCAGGGTCACGGCAATGAAAACGGGGTTGACGGGCAGCAGCAAAGGCTGCCCACGCGGCATGATCATGGCAAACCCCCTTGCAGCACGGCCCACGCCTTCACTTGCGGCCTCCCTTGACCACACCCGTGGCCGGCACGGGGCGCTCGGGCAGGGATTCTGCAGGCGGCTGCAGCACCATCACATGGCGCACCCCTTCGATCTTGGCCAGGGGCTGGCAATAGATGCGCGCGAACGCCGAGTCGGCGCGCCGCTCCACCTGCACCACCTTGGCCACGGGAAAACCGGGCGGGTACAGCCCGTCGACACCGCTGGTGGTCAACAGATCGCCTTCCTGCACATCGGCATTGGCCGGCATGAAGCGCAGCTCCATCCCCCCGTCATGCCCCCCCACCGGATCGCCATAGGCCACGGCCCGGGCGCCGGTGCGCAGGTTTTGCACGGGGATGGCCTGGTCACGGTCGATCAGCAAGGTGACTTCACTGGTAAAGGGATACACCTGCGTCACCTGGCCCAGCACCCCGGCCTCGTCGAGCACCGGAGAGCCCAGAACAATGCCGGCCATCTGGCCACGATCAACCACCACGCGGCGGGTGTAGGGATCGGCGGTGTCGTAAATCACCTGCGCCGCCTGCGCCGCCGTGCTCAGGCGGCCGCGCAGCTCCAGCAGCTGGCGCAGGCGTTCGTTTTCGAGCAGGAGTTGATCGGCCTGGTTGGCGCGCAAGGACATGCGGACCAGCTGCTGGCGGGCCAGATCGGCGGCGTCCTGGTCGCCCTGGAGG
>JAQUDN010000080.1 GCA_028685665.1 Burkholderiaceae bacterium
CCGCAGACCAGTCGTTTTGCGCCACGGCCCTTTGGAATTGCTCCAGCAGGCGCTTTTGTGCCGGCGTCTGGCCCGGCAGCACCCGGAGGATATGTTGCAAGGGGCCTGCGGGGAGGGCGGCAGGAGAACGTGTTCCGGCGATTTCGTCGTAGAGCGCGGTGTAGTTGTCGGGTGTGGGCGAGAGGCGGCGCAGCGCCAGCTGCCGGAGCGTCTCACGGGCGATATCGGCGGGTTGTCGATCTGGCATGTGGGGAAGAGGCCGGTGTCCCATGGACGGAGGGGCTTGAGTGTGACACAGCCCTTGTCGGGCTTCGCTGGGCGGGGCTGCGCCCTACAATCGGCCACCACTTGCACCGTGACCATGAAGATACTTCTCTCCAACGACGACGGCTACCAGGCCCCCGGTATCGTGGCCCTGCACGCTGCCCTCCAGACCATCGCGGAGGTCGATGTGGTGGCCCCCGAGCAAAACAACAGCGCCAAGTCGAATGCCCTGACCCTGCATTCGCCTCTGTCCGTGCACACGGCCCCCAATGGGTTCCGCTATGTGAACGGGACCCCGGCCGATTGCGTGCATATCGCCCTGACGGGTTTGCTGGGCTACCGGCCTGATCTGGTGGTGTCCGGCATCAACAACGGCGCGAATATGGGCGACGACACCATTTATTCCGGCACGGTCGGCGCGGCGATGGAGGGGTATTTGTTCGGTATTCCGGCGATGGCTTTCTCGCAGGTGGACAAGGGGTGGGGCGAGATCGAGGCCGCCGCCCAGAAGGCCCGGGAGCTTGTGCTGCACATCATGGCGCAGGGCCCGCAATCCTTGTCTCCGTGGCTGCTCAATATCAATATGCCCAATATGCCGCTGGACGCGATGCGTGAGCCCTTGATTTGCCGCCTGGGCCGCCGCCATGCGGCAGAGCGGGTCATTACCCAGCAAAGCCCGCGGGGTGAGCTCATGTACTGGATTGGTGGCGCCGGTCCTGCCAAGGACGATTCAGCAGGCACGGACTTTCACGCAACAGCGCAGGGCCATGTGTCCATTACCCCCCTTCAGGTGGATTTGACGGACCATGCCCGCCTCGGGGTCTGGGGGGCGGTGGCCTCCCCGGGCGTGGCCTGGCCTTCCCAGGTCTCAGAGCGCTGATGCAGCGGCGCCCCGGGTTTCCTGCCAGGCTGGATCTGCCTGCCGGTCCTGCTGGCAGGGCTGCTTCCCCCTTTTCCCCTGTTGGCAGCCGCACTGTAGTGGCGGCTCCGCTGGGATTGGGCCTGGACTCTGCGGCGGTCCGCTCGCGCATGGTGCAAAAGCTGGCGCAGGGGGGCATCGGGTCTTCGGGGGTCCTGGACGCGATGAGCGCGGTAGAGCGACACCGTTTTGTCGACAGTGCGCTGGTCAATCAGGCCTATGAAGACACCAGTCTGCCCATCGGTTTGGGGCAAACCATTTCCAAACCCAGCGTCGTTGCGCGCATGGCCGAGCTTTTGTTGGGGGCACGGTGCGCGCAGCCGCAAGGCTTGGGGCGGGTCCTGGAAATCGGTACGGGGTGTGGCTACCAGGCCGCCGTGCTGGGCCAGATCGCCCGGGAGGTCTATACCCTGGAACGCTTGCGGGGTCTGCATGACAAGGCCCGGGACAATTTGCGTCCCCTGCGATTGGCCAATGTGCACTTGCTCTTTGGTGACGGCATGCTCGGCTATGCCCAGGGTGCGCCGTATTCCGCGATCATTTCGGCCGCTGGAGGCCATGCCGTGCCCGCCGCCTGGTGTGATCAGTTGGCGATGGGTGGGCGTCTGGTGGCTCCGATGGCGCTCTCCGGGGGGCAGCAAGCCCTGCTGGTGATTGACAAGACCGAGCAGGGGCTCAAACAGACGGTGCTCGAGCCTGTGCATTTTGTCCCTCTAAAATCGGGGGTTGGCTAAAAGGGAATGCGTATGTTGCTAAAGCGTGGTCTTGTCGTTGGGGTTTCGGTGGCGCTCGCGGGTGGAATGCTCGCAGGGTGTGGAACCCGCATGGGCAAGGCGCCTGTCGAGGATCGCGGTACCTCTTCGGCTGCCTCCGGCCTGGCTGCCGCTGCCGCTGGCGTGGCGTCCAAGCCCTTGCCAGGGGCAGAAAATGCCGGAAAGCCGGGCTACTACACCGTCAAGCCTGGCGATACCCTGATCCGGATCGGCCTGGAAACCGGCCAAAGCTGGAAAGACATCGCCCGCTGGAGCAATCTGGAGAATGCCAACCTGATCGAGGTGGGGCAGGTCCTGCGCATTGCTCCCCCCGCCACCGGTGCGGCGGCCGTGGCGGCCGACACGGGCGTGGTCACCCGCCCTGTCACCGCACCGGCCGTGGCACCCGTGACGTCAGGCAGCGCCGCCAAGCCGGCCCCGGTGGCACCCAGCGCCGCTTCTGCGCCTGCGGCTGCGACGGCAGAAGATGAGGTCCCATTCATCTGGCCGGCGTCTGGCAGTTTGCTGGCCGGCTTCGATGAGGTTCGGAACAAGGGGTATGACATTGCCGGAAAAGCCGGTGACCCGGTGTTGGCTGCCGCCGATGTGCGGGTGGTGTACTCCGGGGCGGGCTTGCGTGGCTATGGCAATTTGGTCATCCTCAAGCACAACAACACCTACCTGACGGCCTATGCGCACAACCAGACGCTCCTGGTCAAGGAGGATCAGACCGTTCGGCGTGGGCAAAAGATTGCCGAGATGGGCAGTACCGATGCCGATCGCGTCAAGCTGCACTTTGAAATTCGGCGCCAAGGCAAGCCGGTCGATCCGGCTCGCTATCTTCCCTCGCGTTAAGGAATGGCTTTGACCGTATCCCTGCGGGCCCTTGGCGCCCGGTCGCTGTGAGCAGCCGGGGGAGGCCTGCCGTGGCGTTTGATCGGGGCGCTGCGCCAGAGGAAGTCCTGGGGGAGGCACTGTGGGCCGATGAGCTTGCTGGCCCCGCTGCGGCAGAGTGCGAAATCCGGCAGATGGCGATGGGTGCCAGCCAGCATGGTGCGCGCCTGGACCGGGCGCTGGCAGATCTGGTGCCCGAGTTTTCCCGGAGCTATCTCCAGCAATTGCTGGGCCAGGGTCTGGTCCAGCTCAATGGACAGGCCGTCGCCAAGCCTGCGGTGCGGGTCAAGGTGGGTGACCAGGTGTGCCTGGAAATGCGCCCCACCATCCAGAGCCAGGCTTTTCGCCCAGAGCCTTTGCCGATCGATGTGGTTTATGAGGACGCCCATCTCTTGATCGTGCACAAGCCTGCAGGTCTGGTGGTGCATCCGGCGCCAGGCAACTGGAGCGGTACCCTGCTCAATGGTCTTTTGGCCCGTGATGACAAAGCTGCGCTGGTTCCCCGTGCCGGCATCGTTCACCGCCTGGACAAAGACACCAGTGGGTTGATGGTGGTGGCGCGCGACCGTGCAACGATGGACGCCTTGGTCCGCATGATTGCCGAGCGCAAGGTCAGTCGAAAATACCTGGCCCTGGCACATCGTCCGTGGACGGGGCCCACCGCGCGAACGGTGGACGCCCCTATGGGGCGGGATCCACGCAATCGCTTGCGCATGGCGGTGGTGGACTTGGCGCTGCATGCGGGCAAGACCGCACGGACGGATCTGCAGTACTTGGGGGGAGGCGGGCAAGGTTCGTGGGTCCGATGCACCTTGCATACAGGGCGTACGCACCAGATTCGTGTGCATATGGCCTCCATCGGCCATCCCTTGGTGGCGGATGCCCTGTATGGCGGTGTTGCCTTGGGGAATATGCAGCGCCAGGCGCTCCATGCCGATCGCCTGTCTTTCGAACACCCGATGACAGGCAAACCCCTGGATTTCCGAGCTCGTTTGCCCGACGACATGAGGAAAATCCTGTGCGATTGGGGCCTAAGCTACAATCCAGACTTGGATTACTGAATCCTGATGACACCGCAGATGCCGATAGTGTCTGCACAGAACCTCCCGATTCCGGAACAGTGGCCTGTTCCGATGAAAGACCGTAGCACCTTGCGGCAATCCCCGAATATCGCTGAGCCATGAACACGGTCGATGCCAAACGGGTTCTCGAAACGGCCTTGATCTGCGCGCCGCAACCCGTCACCGTACGAGAGTTGCGCTTGCTTTTTGAGGATGCCCTGGGATCCGATACCTTGAAAATCTTGCTGCATGAATTGCAGCAGGAATGGTCGCAACGCGGTGTGGAATTGGTCCATGTGGCATCGGGCTGGCGTTTTCAGAGTCGGCCGGAGATGCGTCCGTACCTCGACAGATTGCAGCCCGAGAAGCCTGCCCGCTATACGCGGGCTGCATTGGAAACCTTGGCCATCATTGCTTACAGGCAGCCGGTGACACGGGGCGATATCGAAGATATTCGGGGGGTTACGGTCAACAGCCTGATTGTCAAGCAATTGGAGGACCGGGGTTGGATTGAAGTGATCGGCCATCGCGAGACGGTCGGCCGCCCTGCCTTGTTCGCGACGACGCGCCAATTTCTGGATGATCTGGGCTTGCAATCCCTGGACCAGTTGCCCATGCTGGCGTCGTCGTCGCCCCATGCGGAGGTGCTGGAGTCCCTGGTGGCATCGGCAGCCCCGGGTGGGGGCACGAAGGCCGGCGTTCAGGCGCAGGCTTTTTTCGACCCAGTGGAAGTCACAGTGCCGGACGGGGCTGTGCCAGATATTGCAGATGCGGTGAATGCCGAACTAACTGCGGAGAGATTTCTTCGCGACGATCAAGAGGGTGCCTGAATGGCATCCAGGGAAACAATGCATGAATGAATCTACTTCAGATACCCAAGGTCCTGTGCCCATGGTCCCCCCTGCGGAGTTGGAGGTGTCTGCAGAGAAGGTCGCCCAACGCAAGGCCCCGGTGAGGCAGGCTCGACCACAGAAAGACGCTGATGTTTCCGTGCATGCGCGCCATACAGCTCCGCCATCGCTGGATATTGCTCAGGCCTCCAAAGGCTTGGGCTCTGGCGCGGTATCTGGAGAGGTGCGCGCACGCTCTCCGCGCACCGTGGAGGCGCAGACCGATGGCTATCAGTTTGAAGATGTCGTGTCTGGGCGCTTTGACGCCGATGATGTCCTTGTGGAGTCGGTGCCTTCCAAGCGCGTCCTGCTGCCCCAAGTGGAAACGCCCAAATTGCACAAAGTGCTGGCTCAGGCCGGATTGGGCTCTCGGCTCGAGATGGAGCAATTGATATTGGAAGGCCGTATTTCTGTCAACAATGAGCCTGCCCATGTCGGGCAGCGCATACAGCATGGGGATCAGATCAAGGTGAACGGAAAGCCCATCCGTTACCGCATCGATCCACCGCCCGCGCGCGTGATTGCCTATCACAAGCCCATTGGAGAAGTCGTCACCCATGACGATCCTCAGAACCGCCCCACGGTTTTTCGCAAACTGCCCCGCCTGCACCAGGGGAAATGGCAGTCCGTTGGGCGGCTGGATTTGAATACGGAAGGCCTGCTGCTGTTCACCAGTTCTGGGGAATTGGCCAATCAACTGATGCACCCCCGTTTCGGACTGGAACGTGAGTATGCCGTGCGTGTGTTGGGCGCCTTGAGCAACGAGGAGAAGCAGCGACTGTTAGAGGGCGTTCGGCTGGACGATGGCATGGCAGCCTTTGGTTCCATTGAAGAGGGTGGCGGCGAAGGCTCGAATTGCTGGTATCGCGTCACCATTTCGGAAGGGCGTAACCGTGAGGTGCGACGCATGCTTGAGGCTGTCGGTCATGCCGTCAGCCGCCTCATTCGTATTCGTTACGGGGCCATGGTATTGCCTCGGGGGCTGAAGCGCGGGGCCTGGATGGAGCTCGATGAGGGGGATATTCGGGCTTTGGTGAAAGCGGCTGGCGGTGTGCGTTCTGAGGAGGCACGGCCGAGTGCGGAAGGCCTGTTCGATACGCCTGATCCTCAGTCCCGGTTGCGTCAGCGTCCTGCATCCCCTGGGGGGAACCCTTTGCGGCGTGACCGTTCGCAAGGGAGGGCTACCGGTGATGCGGCTGGGGCAAGGCCCCGACGGGCGGATGCTTCGGCTCGCCAGGGGCAGGTGCGAAACGCGACAGGCAATGACCGACCGCGTTCTGGTGCACAGCAGCCGGATCCATTGAAGACCTCTGTGGGGTATATCGGTGGGGACAGTTTGTCACGCCAGCGCCAGGGTCAGAAACGCAGTAGCGGTGGTGGCCAGAGACGAGGCGGGCGATAAGGCCCAGCGTTCTTGCGGGGTTAGAATCAAGAGCTTTGCCTTCTGGGTAAAAGTTTCACACATCAACTTTTGGAAAAATCAAAATGGCTATCGAACGCACTCTCTCTATCATTAAGCCTGACGCTGTCGCCAAGAATGTCATTGGCCAGATTTATGCCCGTTTTGAAGCTGCCGGTCTGAAGGTCGTGGCAGCGCGCATGGCCCATCTGTCGCGCCGCGAAGCCGAGCAGTTCTATGCCGTGCACAAAGAGCGTCCTTTCTTCAAGGATCTGGTCGACTTCATGATCTCCGGCCCTGTGATGATCCAGGCTCTGGAAGGCGAGAACGCGATCCTGAAGAATCGTGAACTGATGGGCGCAACAGACCCGAAAAAAGCCGAGCCAGGTACGATTCGTGCCGATTTTGCAGACAGCATTGATGCCAATGCCGTGCACGGTTCTGATGCTGCTGAGACGGCCCAGGTGGAAATTGCGTTCTTCTTTCCTGGCCTGAATATCTACTCCCGCTGATATGTATTCCCCCTTGTTCGCTACGGTGGTATCCGAAGAGTTGCGTTCCGGGGGGGGCTGCAGCCTTTCGCATGAGGGGTTGCAGCCATGATGACCAATCTTCTCGATTTTGATTTGAATGGGCTGATTGCTTTTTGTGAGCAATTGGGTGAAAAGGCGTTTCGCGCAAAGCAGCTTTTTCGTTGGATCCACCAACGAGGAGCAAGTGACTTTGACGCGATGAGTGATTTGGCAATAGCCTTGCGCACCAAGCTGAAGGGCTGTGCGCACATTCAAGGTCTGCCTGTTATTTCCGAGCACATTTCAAGTGACGGAACAATCAAATGGCTTTTCGACGTTGGTGACGGGAATGCCGTCGAATCGGTTTTTATTCCCGAAGATGATCGAGGCACTTTGTGTGTTTCTTCGCAAGCGGGTTGTGCCGTGGGTTGTCGGTTCTGCTCCACGGGGCACCAAGGATTCAGTCGCAATTTGACGACTGGAGAGATCCTTGCGCAGTTATGGTTTGCCGAGCACACATTGCGCAAACGCTTTGCCAGCAGTGACCGCATCATTTCCAATGTGGTCATGATGGGCATGGGCGAGCCGCTGCAGAACTATGCAGCTTTGGTTCCGGCCCTGCGCGCCATGCTGGATGACCATGGATATGGTTTGTCTCGGAGGCGTGTCACTGTGTCAACCTCCGGAGTGGTCCCGATGATGGATCGCCTGGCATTGGACTGTCCCGTCGCTCTCGCTGTTTCACTTCACGCTCCAAGCGACCCTTTGAGGGATAACCTGGTCCCCCTGAACCGTAAATACCCTCTCAAGGAACTGCTGGATGCTTGCCGTCGTTATCTTGACCATGCACCCAGAGATTTCATTACCTTTGAGTACTGCATGCTGGACGGGGTCAATGACCAAGTTGAGCATGCCCGAGAGTTGATTGCATTGGTCAAGCCTCCCAAAGGGGAGGCTGTTCGCTGCAAGTTCAATCTCATCCCATTCAATCCTTTTCCTGCGTCGGGCCTTACCCGTTCCAAACAGGCCCAAGTGTTGGCATTTGCGCAAGAATTGAGTGATGCGGGCATTGTGACAACGGTACGCAAAACGCGTGGCGACGACATCGATGCCGCCTGTGGTCAGCTGGCTGGCGATGTCAAAGACCGTACACGTGCTTCTGAGCGAATGGCAAAACAGCGCACAGTCATGCTCAAGCCTGTGACTTGAGTCGGTACCCTGTCGAGGATTCTTCGATATGAATGCGTCGCTTGGATATGGATGTCAGTACTTCCGGAGCGTATGCATCGTTTCTGGAATGCTGGTATTGACCCAGTTGCTGGGCGCTTGCGCCTCCGGTGGTACGGCGCCTTCGTCCGATTTTGCTGTCGAGGTGATTACACCTTCTGATGAGTCTGAGTTGCGTCGTCGGGCTCGTATCAGACTGGAATTATCGTCCAATTATTTTGAAGCTGGGCAAACAGCGATTGCGCTGGACGAGGTCAAACAGGCGCTGGTAGCTGATTCCAGCTATGCAGATGCGTATAACCTACGTGGCTTAATCTATTTGCGCTTGAATGATTTCGTTCAAGCCGAGGACAGCTTTCAGCGGGCGCTCAGTTTGCGGCCTTCTGACCCGAATGTGTTACACAATTACGGCTGGCTTCTTTGCCAGCAGCAAAAGTACCCAGAAGCAGACAAGAATTTTATAAGGGCATTGGGTATTCCTGTTTATCAATCCAAAAGTAAAACTTGGATGGCCAGGGGCCTTTGCCAATCAAGATCTGGACAACTTATTGAAGCGGAGCAGTCTTTGCTCAAAGCATATGAGTTGGATACATCCAACCCCGTTGTTGGCTATAACCTAGCACTTCTCCTTTTTCGCCAGGATGATCGTAAGCGTGCACAATTTTATATTCGGCGTTTGAATAACACCGAGTTTGCCAATGCGGAGTCCTTGTGGCTTGGCATCAAGGTAGAGCATGCCTTGAATGATTCACTGGCTCTTCAGCAATTGGCGGGGCAACTGCGCAAGCGTTTTCCAGACTCGCGTGAATGGGGAGCTTTTGAACGTGGTGCTTTCAATGAGTAATTACCAAATAAATCAAGATGATACGGATCCCTCTGCCTCGGCAAGAGCATCTTCAAATGTGAGGGCAGGCGAGACTCTGCGTGAGGCACGCGAGGCTGCAGGGATGACCATCGAGGCGTTGGCCATTGCACTAAAAGTGCCTGTTGGGAAATTACAAGCTTTGGAGCAAGGTGATTTTTCTGTTTTTCCCGATGTGATTTTTGTCCGAGCCCTTGTTTCCAGTATTTGCCGTTTGCTGAAATTGGATGTTGCCATCGTATTGGCCTTGCTGCCTCAGGGGCCGCGTGTGCAGTTGACGGTGAACAGTGCTGGAATTAATACAACGATCAAGAAATTATCGGCAAAATCGTCATGGTTTGCGAGTTTTTCGCCGATGTCGAAAATTCTATTCCTCGGTGTATTTTCTCTGTTGTTCGCTGTACTGGTCATGATATTGGCATATCCTGATGAAAATGGCGTTCAGTCGCTAAGTCGCGGGGTAACTGGTGGGAATAATCCAGTTGATGCTCCCGTGTCTGATGAGTTGAGCGCTCCTGCCTTGGTCTCGGCAAATGTACTGGGAAGCTCTGTTCCTGCAGAGATTCATCCCTTGTCTTCGAAAAGTGATGTACTTGCCGAGAAGTCGCCTACCGTTGCTGATGTACCAGCCATTTCAGAGAATTTACTGGCATTCAGAGCACGGAGTGATTCCTGGATCCAGGTCAAAGACCGTACCGGAGTGGTCGTGCTTCAGCGTAATTTATCGCCGGGTGACTATGCTTCTGCTTCTGGAATGACCCCTCTTTCTGTTGTCGTTGGTCGGGCAGATGCCACAGAGGTCTTTATCAGGGGAAAATCATTTGAACTTGGCGGCATCTCTAAAGAAAATGTTGCACGTTTTGAGGTGAAATAATGGGTGAATTTTCTACAATGATCACGCCTATTCAAGTCGCGGCGCCGCACTCAAGGCGTTCGCGTCAAGTCTGTATTGGTTGGGGTGCAGGGGCTGTCACCGTGGGAGGCGGGGCGCCTGTCAGAATCCAGTCCATGACCAATACAGATACGGTAGATGCTGTTGGTACAGCGATTCAGGTCAAGGCCTTGGCTCAGGCGGGATCGGAGTTGGTTCGGATTACAGTGAATACCCCTGAGGCCGCTGCAGCAGTTCCTTATATCAGAGAGCAATTGGATCGAATGGGGCAATATGTTCCTTTGGTCGGTGATTTTCACTACAATGGTCACAAGCTTCTTGCTGATTTTCCGGACTGTGCTCAGGCCTTGGCTAAATACCGCATTAATCCTGGGAATGTAGGCAAGGGTGATAAGCACGACTTGCAGTTTGGTCAAATGATTGACGTGGCCATGAAATGGGGTCGTCCTGTCCGAATTGGCGTGAATTGGGGCAGCCTCGATCAGGAGTTGTTGGCCAGTTTGATGGATGTAAATAGCCAGCGCAGTACCCCCTGGACAGACCGGCAGGTGATGTATGAAGCGTTGGTCGTATCTGCTCTTGATTCGGCCATGCGTGCTGAAAAAATGGGCATGTCTGCCGATCAAATCATTCTTTCCTGTAAAGTGAGTGGCGTACAGGATTTGATTTCTGTTTACCGTGAATTGGCACGTCGTTCCGACTATGCCTTGCATTTGGGTTTGACTGAGGCCGGTATGGGCACCAAGGGCACGGTTGCATCGGCAGCAGCCCTGTCTATCTTGCTGCAAGAGGGAATAGGAGACACTATCCGTGTTTCCTTGACGCCTCAGCCTGGTGAGTCTCGGACACAGGAAGTGGTTGTCGCATCTGAAATCTTGCAGTCATTGGGGTTGCGAAATTTTGTCCCCAGTGTGACTGCGTGCCCTGGCTGTGGTCGTACTACCAGCACGACTTTTCAAGAACTTGCCAAGCAAATAGACGACTATCTGCGCGCGCAGATGCCGATATGGCGAATTCAATACCCTGGTGTTGAGGATCTTAAAGTGGCGATTATGGGGTGTATTGTCAATGGGCCCGGTGAAAGCAAACATGCGGATATTGGTATCAGTTTACCTGGAACCGGGGAATCTCCTGCTGCGCCTGTCTTTATTGACGGTGAAAAAGCCATGACTTTGCGTGGTGAAAATATTGCCAATGACTTTCAGAAAGTCGTTGAGGGCTATGTGGAGCGACGCTTCGGATTGTCTGTGTGAATGGATTTCATTTTAGATTTTGAAGAATTTTTCAAATAATTATAAGTACGATAAGAGATTTGCATGTCTAATTTTGAAAAACCAGTTGCTGTCAAAGGTATGAACGATCTGCTGCCGCAAGATTCTGCCCTCTGGGAGTGGTTGGAAGGCCAGGTGCGCTCTCTGATGGCACGTTACGCTTATCGTAATATTCGTACCCCCATTGTCGAAAAAACCCCTCTGTTTATTCGTGGTTTGGGTGAAGTTACCGATATCGTAGAAAAGGAAATGTATTCCTTTGAAGATCGTTTGAACGGCGAGCAGTTAACTTTGCGCCCCGAAGCGACTGCTGGCGTGGTTCGTGCCGTGATAGAGCATTCCATGCTTTACGATGGGGGCAAACGTCTCTATTATATGGGGCCTATGTTTCGACATGAGCGCCCTCAGCGTGGCCGATATCGGCAGTTTCATCAAATAGGTGCAGAAGCCTTGGGCTTTCCCGGCCCCGAGTTGGATGCTGAACTGATATTGATGGCGAATAATCTTTGGAAAGAGCTGGGGCTTAATAATATTCGCCTTGAAATCAACAGTCTCGGACAACCTGCCGAGCGCAGTGCACACCGTGCAGCATTGATTAACTATTTTGAAAAAAATACCGAGGTTCTCGATGAGGAGGCTAAGCGCCGTTTGCATGCGAACCCCTTGCGAATCTTAGATACAAAGAATCCTGCGATGCAGGCATTGGTGGAGGCCGCGCCGCGCTTGATGGATTTTTTGGGTGTGGAGTCATTGGCACATTTTGAAGCCATTCAATCTATTTTGAGTGAGAGCGGTGTTGCGTGGACCATTAATCCACGTTTAGTGCGCGGAATGGATTATTACAATCTGACTGTGTTTGAATTTGTCACTGATGAGCTGGGATCGCAAGGCACCATATGCGGTGGTGGGCGTTATGATTATTTAATTGAGCAAATTGGTGGTAAATCAGCACCAGCGGTTGGTTGGGCTTTGGGAGTGGAGCGTGTTCTGGAACTCGTGAAGTCCCAAGCCTCAGTCTCTGGAGTGGATTCTGTTCCCGACGCATATGCGGTCATTCCAGATGCCTGTGCATTGCCTCTTGCGATGGCCCTCCTTGGTCAGCTGCGGGCTAGTGGGGTCAGCGTACAAATGCATGCGGCCTCTCGTGGGACCGATGGCATGGGGAGCATGAAGTCTCAATTGAAGAAAGCCGATGCTAGCCGTGCCACTTATGCTCTTATTTTCGGAGCAGATGAGTTGACCCGAGGGATGGTCACGTTGAAGTCATTGCGGGCAGAGACAGGTTTTCAGACAGAGTATCGTATTGATGCTGCAGCCGACTTGGTATCGGCTTTAAAAAAACACCCATAAGGCAATCATTTCATGGCTAATCATTTAGATCTTGAAGAACAAGAGCAGCTTGATCAAATCAAGCATTTTTGGAATAAATGGGGGACCCTGCTCAGCATTGTTCTGATTGTCAGTCTCGGTGCGATAGCGGCATGGAATGCTTATCAGTATTGGCAGGGACGGCAGGCCTCCCATGCTGCAGCCTTGGTGGATGCTGTGGAGGGGGCTGGAAAAACGGGTGATCAGACCAGAATGCAGCAAGCATTTAGTGATCTTCGTACTAAATATGCTGGCACCACCCAGGCTGATCAGGCGGGGTTGGCCGTTGCCAAGATGCTGCTGGATGCTGGTAATGTGCCGGGAGCAAAAGAGGCCTTGACTTGGGTGGCAGATCAATCATCCGATGATGGGTACAAATCGATTGCAAAGATACGGCTTGCGTCTATTTTGATCGATGAAAAAATTTTAGATCAAGCCTTTAAAAAATTGTCGGAAAACTTTCCTGTCGAATTCAAGTCAATTGTTGCTGATAGAAAAGGGGATGTTCTGATGTTGTTAAATAAGCCCCAAGAGGCTTATTTGGAGTATCAGCGTGCCATCAGTGGTTTTGACAATGATATTGACTATCGGCGCATTGTTGAAGTGAAAATGAATTCACTTGGTATCGATGCGAAAAAAATAGATTTTCAGTCCAATCCAATAGAGAGTAAAAAATGATCTCTACCAATGGTCGCGCTGCTCCTGTCGTTTCGAGATGTTTAGGGCGTTGGGCATTCTTGATCCTTTTTGTGGGTATCTTGACTGGCTGTTCCATTTTCAATGGCAGCAGTTCTAAGATGGCACCTTTGGATCTGGGGCCTAATGTTCCGCTGTTTTCTGTACGGCAGGTTTGGACTTCCAGGATCGGGGGCGTGACTGCCCAGTCTTTTGAAGTGCACGCCAGCGGTGATGTGTTGACCCTGGCGTCTCTGGATGGCACCGTGGTCGCATTGGATCCGAAGACAGGCGCCGATATCTGGCGTCTCAGTTTAGGTGAACCTCTGTCTGCGGGAGTCGGCAGTGATGGTAAATGGACTGCTGTTGTTTCACGCTCTAACCAGTTGGTCATGATCGAGTCCGGTCGAGAAATCTGGCGCAAACCATTGTCGACGCAAACGTTCACGTCTCCTCTTGTTGCTGGTGATCGTGTTTTTGTTCTTGCCGCTGATCGTTCTGTCTCTTCTTATGACGCCACAACCGGCCAAAGGCTGTGGAGTCAGTCTCGGCCCGGTGAATCCTTGGTATTACGCCAGTCTGGCGTATTGACGGCTGTGGGTGATACTCTGGTCGTGGGGTTGTCGGGTCGCTTGGTCGGACTCAATCCCCTGACTGGAAATGTGCGTTGGGAAGTTCCGCTTGCTGTGGCACGTGGTACCAATGATGTGGAACGATTGGTCGATCTAGTGGGGCGTCCATCTCGGGTCGCAAACAGTTTTTGTGTGCGTGCTTTTCAAGCGGCTGTGGGTTGCATCGATTCCAGCAGCGGCCGATTATCTTGGATTCAGACTGCCCATGGCATCACCGGCCTCCATGGTGACTCTGCAGTGCTGTTTGGTAGTGAGGCCAATGGCTCTTTTGTCGCTTGGCGTAGAGGTGATGGCACGCGCCTTTGGACAACTGATCGATTAAAGTACCGAAAGCTGACAGCTCCGTTGCTTCTTGGTCGATCCGTTGTTGTAGCGGATGACACTGGTTTAGTGCATTTGCTCGCAAAAGAGGATGGATCGCCTATGAATCGTTTAATGACCGATGCATCTGGTGTGGCCATGGCACCTGTGGTGATTTCTGAAACTTTGGTGGTAGTGACTCGTAACGGCGGTATATACGGTTTCCGTCCTGATTGAAGGTTGTTTAATGAAGCCAGTTAT
This sequence comes from Burkholderiaceae bacterium, assembly GCA_028685665.1. Classification (GTDB taxonomy): domain Bacteria; phylum Pseudomonadota; class Gammaproteobacteria; order Burkholderiales; family Burkholderiaceae_C; genus JAQUDN01. The sequence continues at coordinate 14,180 of JAQUDN010000080.1, forward strand.
TGCCCTTGTAGGTCGTCCGAATGTTGGTAAATCGACTCTTTTTAACCGATTGACCAAATCGAGGGATGCGATCGTCGCTGACTTTGCAGGGCTGACCCGTGATCGACATTACGGAAATGGTAAGCAGGGGAAGCACGAATTCATTGTTATCGATACTGGAGGTTTTGAACCCGATGCCGCCAGTGATATTTACCGCGAGATGGCAAAGCAGACCCAGCAGGCTGTTGCAGAGGCGGATGTGGTCG
>JAQUDN010000251.1 GCA_028685665.1 Burkholderiaceae bacterium
GAGAACACTTCGGCGGCACCGTAAATGGTGTCGAGCGTCTTGGGAAAGCTCGAGGCCAGGCGCCAGCGGATCGCTGCCTGGGCCTGCACCGCCGGAGCCACACTGGCCGCCAGGATGCCGGCCATGCCGGCGTGTTGGATGATGGAGCGACGATCCATGCCTGAATTCCCCCTGTGATTCCTGTTCGAGATGGCACTCTACCTATCGGAAGAGAGACACCGATTGTAGGAATCGAAGATGCCCAGGCCATCACGGGTTTACCCCGAAGACGGCACCCGCACCAGACGGATTCAGGTCATGTCGGTCGCAGACAGAAACCGCAGGCGGATGGAACGCTCGATCCCCTCGGCATCCAGCCCCTGCAAGGCCAGCAAGCGGGCAGGATCGCCATGCTCAATGAAGCTGTCAGGCAGGCCCAGCTGGAGCACGGGGCGCACCATGCCGGCGGCATTCAGCGCCTCGCAGACCGCGCTGCCGGCACCGCCCAGAATCGCCCCCTCTTCCAGGGTCACCAGGGCATCGTGGTCGGCGGCCAGCTGCTGGAGCAATTCCACATCGAGCGGCTTGGCCCAGCGCATATTGGCCACGGTGGCATCCAGGGCTTCGGCGGCGGCCAGGGCCGGGTAAAGCAAGGTCCCGAACGCCAGGATGGCAATGCGTGGACCCGGAGCGCCATGGGCCGAGGCCTGGCGCCGGATTTCGCCCTTGCCGTAAGGCAGACCCTCCAGACCGGGCAGCGGCGCCACCCCTGCGCCAGCACCGCGCGGATAGCGGACGGCCACGGGGTGGTTCTGCTCGAAAGCGGTGCTGAGCAGCTGGCGGCACTCACGCTCGTCGGCCGGACAGGCCATGGCCATATTGGGAATACAGCGCACGAACGGAATGTCGTAGGCCCCGGCATGGGTGGCACCGTCGGCCCCGACCAGTCCTGCGCGATCGAGGGCAAACACCACCGGCAGGTTCTGCAAGGCCACATCGTGGATCAGCTGGTCGTAGCCGCGCTGCAAAAAGGTGGAATAGATGGCCACCACGGGCTTGACGCCCTCGCAGGCCATGCCGGCGGCAAAGGTGACGGCATGCTGCTCGGCAATGCCCACGTCGTAATAGCGCTGGGGAAAGCGTTTTTCGAACTCCACCATGCCAGAGCCTTCGCGCATGGCGGGCGTGATGCCCACCAGGCGTGCATCCTGCGCCGCCATATCGCACAGCCACTGGCCAAAGACCTGGGTGAACGTCGGCTTGGGCGGGGTGGCGGGTTTGACCAGGCCCACAGCCGGGTCGAACTTGCCCGGGCCGTGGTAGGCCACCGGATCGGCCTCGGCCAGCTTGTAGCCCTGGCCTTTTTTGGTCACCACATGCAGAAACTGCGGCCCCTTGAGCTGCTTGATGTTTTCCAGCGTGGGGATGAGGGAGTCGAGGTCGTGGCCGTCGATCGGGCCGATGTAGTTGAAGCCGAACTTTTCGAACAGGGTGGCAGGCACCACCATGCCCTTGGCCTGTTGCTCGATGCGCTTGGCCAGCTCCAGCAGCGGAGGCGCATTTTTCAGCACGCTCTTGCCCACGTTCTTGGCGGTGGCATAGAACTGCCCGCTCATCAGCTGGGCCAGATAACGGTTGAGCGCCCCCACGGGCGGGCTGATGCTCATGTCGTTGTCATTCAGGATGACCAGCAGATTGCAATCGGCCACCCCCGCGTTGTTCAGCGCCTCAAAAGCCATGCCCGCCGTCATGGCACCGTCGCCGATGATGGCCACCGCATGGCGGTTTTCCCCCTTGCGGTGGGCCGCCAGGGCCATGCCCAATGCGGCCGAAATGCTGGTGCTGGAATGCGCCGTGCCAAAGGTGTCGTAAGGGCTCTCGCTGCGCAGCGGAAAGCCCGACAGCCCGCCCAGCTGGCGCAGGCTGCCCATGCGGTCGCGCCGGCCGGTCAGGATCTTGTGCGGATAGGTCTGGTGGCCCACATCCCAGACCAGGCGGTCATACGGCGTGTTGAACACCGCGTGCAAGGCCAGCGTGAGTTCGACGGTGCCCAGGTTGGAGCTGAGGTGGCCGCCGGTCTTCGACACACTGTCCAGCACAAAGCCGCGCAGTTCGGTCGCCAGCAGCTTGAGGTCGGCACGGGAGAGGCGGCGCAAGTCCGCCGGATCGTTGATCGTGTGCAGCAGGGGGAAGGATGTCGTGGACATTACTACTTTTTTAATAGCTAAAAGCGCTTACCAGGTAAGCGCTTGAGGCCGATTGGATATTCATTGCCTGCGCCGGACGGGGAGGACCGGACTCAGTGTGAACGGTTCACCACCATGTCGGCCAAAGCCGCCAGGGCACGGGTATCGTCCAGGCCACTGGCCTGCAAGGCGGCCTGGGCCTGGGCGAGCAAGGCCCGGGCGTAGGCCTGCGCACGGTCCAGGCCGAGCAGGGAGACATAGGTGGGCTTGTCGCTGGCAGCATCCTTGCCTGCCGTCTTGCCCAGCGTGGCCGAATCGGCCACGACATCCAGGATGTCGTCGACCACCTGGAAAGCCAGCCCCAAAGCCGCGCCGTAGTCGGACAAGGCAGCCTGGGCCACGGGACCGGGGTGCGCGCAGGCCGCACCCATCATGACGCTGGCCTGCAGCAAGGCCCCGGTTTTGAGGCGGTGCATGTGGCGCAGCTGGTCTTCGGTCAGAGCCAGGCCCACGCTGGCGAGGTCGATGGCCTGCCCCCCCGCCATGCCGGCCGAGCCGGCAGCGCGGGCCAGCTGGCGGCACAAGCGGGCCTGGACGTCCGCCGGCACAAGGGGGTCTTCGGGGGTGAGCAGCTCAAAGGCAAAGGCCTGCAGCGCATCGCCGGCCAGCAGCGCCTGGGCCTCGCCAAACTGCACATGCACCGTGGGCTTGCCGCGGCGCAGCACGTCGTTGTCCATGCAGGGCATGTCGTCGTGGACCAGCGAATAGGCATGGATCAGTTCCACCGCGCACGCGGCACGCAAGGCCGCGGCCGCACCGCCCTGCGGCGCATCGCCCGGAGGGACGGGCATCCCCTGTACCGCCTCGAAGGCAGCCCAGACCAAGAGGGGGCGCAGGCGCTTGCCGCCATCGAGCACGGCGTAGCGCATGGCGTCGCCCAGGCCGGCAGGAGCGCCATCGCCCACCCACAGCGACAGCGCGCGTTCCACGCGCTCCAGATGGTGGCGGCTCCATGGGAGGAGGTCCAAAGGCACAAGGGCCGGGGGCATGGCGGTCATTCCTGGTTCCAAGGCTGCAAAACACCGTTGTCCATGGTCTGAATCTGGTCCTGAACGGCCTCCAGCCGGTGGCGGCAAAAAGCCAGCAAGGTCGCGCCGCGCTGGTAGGCGCTCAGCATCTGGTCCAGCGGCATCTGGCCGGAATCAATGCGGGCCACCAACTGCTCCAG
>JAQUDN010000252.1 GCA_028685665.1 Burkholderiaceae bacterium
CGAGCGATGCCAGGGCCGAGAGGGTGAGCAGCGACTGCAGCGCAAAAGCGCGGCGGGACAAGACGAAAGACCGGGCTGCTGCGGCAGCCGAAAAAGAAGCAATGCGGGCCATGGGGCCTCCGGAACGGGGTGAATTCCACCGCAGGCGCCGGTGCGGGGCCGGAGCCCCGCAACGCACACTGCGGAAACAGACAGGAAATCAGCCGAGCTGGGGTGGCGCGCGCGAGTGGGCAGAAACCCACACAAACAGGGTGCGGGGGGCCTGAAGAAAGGCTTGGGGCAGGGCGGCCGGGCCGATGGGCAGCAAGGACACCGCAGCCAAGGGGGGAACCCCCAGCAGGGGCGCGTGCCCTGAACACCCATCGCAAGCACCCATGAGCCTGCTGGGCACGCTGGTGTCGTCGGTGCTGTGGTCGGCGCTGGCGCGGGCCTGGTCCGTATCGACCTCCAGGGCACGCACCCAGGCCATGCCGGAGACGGTACAGACCTCGACCCAGCTCTGCGCATCCTGGGCCGTTTGCGCCACGACCGCGTGCGACAGCACGGGCAGCAGGCTGCCGATCAGCAACGCCAGGGCAGCGAGCCAGGCGGTGAGATGACGGTGCATGCGGCGCAAGAACATAGGGCGCGAGTGTAGCAGTTGTGACGTGCACGTCATAGGACGTTTCCTGTCGAAATGCTCAGCCGCCGTGTTTGTCGGCCTCGGAGGTGAAGGCGTCGGCAAAGAATTCCTCGGCCGGCAGGCCACGGCTGGCGCAATACGCGCTGCGCGCCGAATCGACCACGATGGGGGCACCGCAGGCATAGACCTGGTGGCCCGACAGATCGGCAAAGTCGTCGAGCACCGCCTGGTGGACAAAGCCGGTGCGGCCAGTCCAGCCGTCTTCGGGCAGGGCGTTCGAGACCACGGGCACATAGCGCAGCTGCGGCATTTCGGCGACGCGGGCCTGGACCCAGTCGTCCAGGTACAGATCCTGCGGGCGGCGTCCGCCCCAGTAAAGGCTCACCGGGCGCTGGCTGCCCAGGTGCTGCAGTTGCTCGATCAGCGCCTTGATGGGCGCAAAACCCGTGCCCGAGGCCAGCAGCACGATGGGTTTGTGGGCGTCTTCCCGCAAGTAGAAACTGCCGAAGGGCCCTTCGACGCGCAGGATTTCCTTGGGCTTCATGGCGCCAAACACATGGTCGGTGAAGCGGCCGCCGGGCATGTGGCGGATGTGCAGCTCCACCCCGGGCGTGGCGCCCTGGGTGTGGGGGGCATTGGCCATCGAATACGCCCGGCGCGCGCCGTCGCGCAGGATGAATTCGATGTACTGGCCCGCGTGGTAGCGGAAGCTGTCGTTGGCGGGCAGTTGCAGGGTCACCTGCATGACGTCGTGCGATTTTTGGGCCAGGGCGGTCACACGCACTGGCATGCGCTTGATCGGGACCGCGCTTTCGTCCGTGACCTGGCGGGATTCGAGCACCACATCCGAGTGGGCATGGGCGCAGCAGGTCAGCACCCAGCCGGCGGCTTCTTCGTCGGCGCTCAAGGCCTTGGCCTGGTGCTCGCCATGCTGGACCTCGCCGCTGATCTTCTTGCACTTGCACGAGCCGCAGGCGCCGTCCTTGCAGCCATAGGGCAGGCCGACGCCCTGCTGGATGGCGGCGGACAGCAGGGTCTCGTCCGCCCGGGCGCTGAAGGCCCGGCCGCTGGGCTGCACCGTGATCTGGAAGGCGGCAGGGGCGGGGGAGGCAAGGGTCATGGGGTGGTTATCCTCGGGGGTTTTGTGTGACGGGATCGAATTTTGCCTTCAAACCAAAGCCCCCTCGGCGCCCTGCCAGCACGTTTTCGCCGTGAGCGCCTGTTGATCGTGGGTTGCGGGGATGTGGGCCTGCGCGTGGCGCGCGACCTGCTCACCGGCCCGGGGGCGGGCCGCCTGCGCGTCCTGGCGCTGACCTCCAGCCCAGACCGCGTGGGGGCCTTGCGTGCGGCGGGGCTGACTCCGCTGCGGGGCGATCTGGACCAGGCCGCCACCTTGCGCCGCCTCTCCGGCGTGGCCACCCGCGTGTTGCATCTGGCCCCCCCGCCCGCCGACGGGGCGGGCCGCGATGGCTGGTGGCGCGATCCGCGCACCGTGGCCCTGGCCCGGGTGTTGCGCCAGCGCAGCCGGCCCACGGCACTGGTCTATGCCTCGACCAGCGGGGTCTACGGCGACTGCGCAGGGGCCCTGGTGCCTGAAACCCGCACCGTGGCCCCTGCCACCCCCCGGGCCCAGCGGCGTGTGAATGCCGAGCGGGCCGTGCGCCACCTGGGACGGGCCGGGGTGCGTGCCAGCATCTTGCGCATTCCGGGCATTTACGCCCCCGACCGGGAGGGCGGCACCCCCGAGGCCCGCCTGCGCCGGGGCACGCCGGTGCTGCAAGCGCAGGACGATGTGTTCACCAACCACATCCACGCCGACGACCTGGCCCGGGCGTGCCTGCGGGCTTTGTGGCGGGGCCGGCCCCAGCGCGTCTACAACGTCAGCGATGCCGAGCACCTGAAGATGGGCGATTATTTCGATCTGGCGGCGGACCTGTACGGCCTGCCCAGGCCGCCCCGCCTGGCGCGGGACGAGGCCCAGGCGCAGTTGCCGGTGGTCTTGCTGAGTTTCATGGGCGAGTCGCGCCGGCTCGACAGCGTGCGGGTGCGCACGGAGCTGGGCCTGCGCCTGCACTTTCCCACGGTGGCGCAGGGTTTGCGCAGTCTGTCTGCGCCCGGCGAGAACGCGCACACGCTGTCACCGCATCCCCGCGCAGCGCTGTCTGCGACACCGTGAACCGCTTCCCAGCGCGGCATGGACACGGCGCTAGCGCCGGGGGCCGCTGGGCGGAAAGACCTGGCCCTGCTCGTCGGTGCAGCGAAAGACGTTGCACTGGACGGCGCCCCGTGGCGTGGGTGCGACGGCGGGGGCTGGGGTGACAGGGCGCTGCGGCACCGTCAGGGGCCAGGCCGGCCCAATGATTCGGGGCTGTGCGGCGCGGGCTTTTTCGATCTCGATGGCTCCCTGGGGCCCCAGGCAATCCAGATCGAACTGGCGCTGGGCGCTTTGCAGGCGCAGGTCTTGTTCGTAGGGAGAGCGGGCAAGGTCGCTGCCCACGCGCTCCAGTTGGCGCCGGGCTTGCGCGCACGCGGCCGAGCGGGCGCCATCCCACGGGCCGGGGGCCTGAGCGTGGGCCTGGGCGGCGCGGGCCCGATCGCGCTCCGACTGGCGCCGCGCCTCGGCGTCCGCGGCGGCGTTGTCGGCCTGCTGCTGCCGGGCCTGGCGTTCGAGCGCGTCCCGCGCCTGCTGCCGTTCCTGCTGGAGCTGTTCGGGGGTCTTGCGGGGCTCGATTTCGTGCACCAGGGCGGCGCTGGCACAGGCGCCGTCGGT
>JAQUDN010000081.1 GCA_028685665.1 Burkholderiaceae bacterium
ACGGCTTGCCGCCCACGTTGGATCCTTTGGAGGGGTGGATTGTCACGGCCTGATACAGCGCGGAGGCCGAGCCGACACACCGCAGGCGTAGCATGTCCTGCTCTTGTCGGCCTGATTTATGGGGGGATGCACTTGCGTACTGCGGATCCATGGTTTCGGAGGGTTCTGGCGGCTGTCCTGGGGCTCTTGTGGGGGGGCTGGTCGGTGGTCCATGCGGCCGAGGCGCGTTTCCTCTCCCCCCCGGACGCGGGTGTGACGGCCGACTTGCCTGAAGGGCAGGAAATCCGGGACGAGGGGCCCCGGCGGCCGCTGGTCTTGCCTGCAGGCGTGCGCCTGCTGCGCAACCTGGCCTATGGACCGGACCTGCGGCAGCGCCTGGACGTGTACCTGCCTGACAAGGCCCAGGGGGCCCCGGTCCTTTTTCTGGTGCACGGTGGGGCCTGGCGTTTTGGCGACAAAGCCCACCCGCCTTTGCTGGAAAACAAACTCGCGCGCTGGATTCCGCGGGGCGTGGTGGTGGTCTCGGTCAACTACCGCTTGTTGCCTGCATGGGGGCCACAGGCGCAGTGGCAGGATGTGGCCCGGGCCCTGGCATGGGCACAGAAGGAGGCCCCCGCCTGGGGCGGCGATCCCCGTCGATTCATCGCCATGGGGCATTCCGCCGGCGCCCATCTGGTGGTTTTGTTGGCGGCGTCACCCGCCATGGGCCAAGCCCAGGGGGTGTTGCCGGTGCGGGGCACGGTGGCCCTCGACAGCGCGGCCCTGGATCTGCCCCGCATCATGCAGGCGCCCCATTGGCCCTTGTACGACCGCGCTTTTGGTGCCGACCCAGCCCTGTGGCCGCAGTGGTCGCCGGTGCACCAGTTGCAAGCGCCCGCTCCACCGATGTTGGCGGTGTGCTCCAGCCGCCGCGCCGTGGCCTGTGACCAGGCCCGGCGCCTGGCTTGGCGGGGGCAGGCCACAGGCACCCGGGTGGAGGTGGTGCCACAGGATCTGTCGCATGCCGAGATCAATGCCCAGCTGGGATTGCCAGGGCCTTACACCGAGGCGGTCGAGGGCTTCTGGCGCTCCGTCGACAGGGCTTTTGGGCGATGAGCCGCGATCCCGGTGCGCGATCCAAGGCCCGGGCACCCTGGCGGGCGTTCGCCTTGCTGGCTCTGTGGGGCGGCATGGCCTGTGCGGCCCCCGCACCCTGGTACTACTGGCGCCATCCTGTGGACGGGACACTGGTGTGCGCCCAATGGCCGCCTGGGCATCGCTGGGTGCGTACGAGCCCGCCCTTCGCTGGCCCCGGATGCCAGCCACAGCCCCGGGTCTTCGTGCTCCCGGCCCGTTAAGACCATGAACAGGTTCTCAGAAGCGCGTGCGCTACCGGCGACATTGCCGGGGGCGGCCAGGCGCGCACAATGCGCGCTTTTCCTGGAATGGTGGTGGTGATGCCTTCTTTCGAAACCCTGGTGGCTTTTTTCGGTGTCTCGGTGCTGCTGGGGCTGACGCCGGGGCCCGACAATATTTTTGTGCTGCTCGAGTCGGCCCAGCGCGGTTGGCGGGCCGGAATGGCCGTGGTGATCGGCCTGTGCTCGGGTTTGGTCGTGCACACGGCGGCCGTGTCCCTGGGCCTGGCCGCTGTATTTGCGGCATCGGCCCTGGCCTTTACGGTGTTGAAGTTCTGCGGTGCGGCCTATCTGGCCTGGTTGGCGTGGCAGTCCCTGAGGGCGCCTGCCGTAACGCAAACCACCGCCTCGACCCCGGTGTCGACCGCGTCCGTGGCGGGGTGGGGGCGCATGGCAGGGCGCGGCATGGTGATGAACCTCTCCAACCCCAAGGTGCTGGTGTTTTTTCTGGCCTTCCTGCCCCAGTTTGCCGATCCCCTGCGGGGGGAGGTCGCACCCCAGTTGGCGGTCTTGGGGTTGGTGTTCATGGGGGCCACTCTGGTTGTTTTTGGGGCCATCGCCTGTTTTTCGGGCCTGTTCGGCGCCTTGCTGCAGCGCAATGCCCGGGCCCAGACCTGGCTCCATCGCGTGGCGGGGTGGGTCTTCCTGGGCCTGGCGGTGCGCCTGGCCCTGGCCGAGCGGTGAGTTCCTTTCCCTGGGGCTCGGACCCCCCCTTTAAACTGCCCTGATGTCTGCGTCCGTTACCAGCCACACCATTGCCATCCCCCAAGTCCTGCAGATTCTCCAGGGCGTGAAACACCGCGGGATGGATGTCCCGGCGATTTTGCTGCGTGCAGGCATTGCGCCGGAATTGCTCGACTCTCCCTTGTCCCGGGTCACCCAGGCGCAGTACGCCGCCCTCATTCTGGTATTGCGCAGAGTCACCCGGGACGAACTGTGGGGGCTGTGCCGCCATCCGGTCCGGGTGGGCAGCTTTGCCCAGGTCTGCCAGCTGCTGGTGCATTGCCGCACCTTGGGCGAAGCCTTGCGCACGGCATTTCGCTTCTACCACCTGCTGCTGGAGGACTTTGTCCCCCGGCTCCACGTGTCGGGTCCCACGGCGCGGATCACCATGGTGACCCGCGGTGAGCGGGATGAATTGCTGGCGTATGCCGAGCGCTCCTTCTGCTTTTTGGGCTACGGGGTGGTGTCCTGGCTGGTTTCGCGCCGGATTCCGCTGACCTGGGTTTTCTACCCTGTGGAGGGGCAGTCCCAGGGCTCGGAAGGCGGGCGCCTGTTCCAGGCCCCCGTGCGGCACGACAGTCCGTACATGGGCTTCGAGTTTGAGGCCCGCTGGCTGGACCTGCCCGTGGTGCAAAGCAGCCAGAGCCTGCAGGATTTTTTCCGGGATGCTCCGGCCAGCCTCTTGGTCAAGTACCGGGACCAGACCCGTCTGAGCGAACGCATCCGCCGCTTGCTGCGGCGCCACCTCCGAGGCGAAATGCCTTCCCTGGAGGTGGTCAGTGCCTCGATGGCCATGACGCCGCAGACCTTGCGCCGGCGCTTGCGGGAAGAGGGGCAGGGGTTTCAGGCCATCAAGGACGACCTGCGCCGTGATGCGGCCATCGAGTACCTGGGGCAGCCGAACCTCACCTTGCTGGACATTGCCAACCGGCTGGGTTTTTCGGAGGCCAGCACTTTTCACCGGGCGTTCAAGGGATGGACCGGGCAGTCTCCCGGTGTCTATCGGCAAACGCGCTGGGGTGTCCCGGGCGCCTGAGGTCTGCAGTTCCTGCCTCCGAAACGGGATGGGGCGGTGTGACGCCATGGCGACGGCTGGGTGCCCCTGGGCTCTTTATGCTGCTCCTTCCGTCTGTGTACGAGGAGACAAGCATGCGATTTTTTCTGCCCCGCTGGGCCCTGGGGGTTCTGGTCTGGGTTGCTGCGACAGCCGGTGCCCAGACGTTTCCCAGCAAACCCTTCAAGATCATTGTTCCGGCCGCGCCGGGCGGCACGACCGACATCGCCTCCCGCCTGGTTGGCAAACGCCTGTCGGACCTCACTGGGCAGCCGGTGGTGGTGGAGAACCGTGCGGGTGGGGCCGGCATCATCGGCATGCAAGCGCTCAAGCAGGCGGCACCCGATGGCTACACCCTGGTGATGGGCAATATCGGTCCGAACGCCATCCACTACGGGCTCTACAAGCAACTGCCCTACAAGCCGGAGGATTTCGCGCCGATCACTCTCGTGGTGTCGGTGCCCAATGTGCTGGTGGTGCACCCCTCGGTGCCCGCGCGTTCGGTGGCGGAGCTGGTGGCCCTGGCCAAGGCCCAGCCGGGCAAGCTCTCGTTCGGCTCCTCGGGCACAGGCCAGTCGGTCCACATGTCGGGCGAGCTGTTCAAGACCCGCACCGGCACGGATCTGATCCATGTGCCCTACAAAGGCGCAGCGCCTGCCGCCGCCGATCTGGTCGCCGGGCAGCTCACCATGATGATCGACAACCTGCCCAGCTCTTTGCCCCACATCCAGGCCGGCAAGCTGCGCGCGCTGGCGGTGACCAGCCGGGAGCGGGTGCCGGAACTGCCCGACGTACCGACCATGAAAGAGGCCGGTCTGGACGACTTCCAGGTGACGGCCTGGTTCGGCCTGATGGCCCCGGCCGGGACGCCCGCGCCGGTCATCGACGCTTTGCACCACAGCGTGTCCGGCATCCTGGCCGAGCCGGAGGTGGTCAAGCGCCTTGCGGATTTGGGAGGCCGGCCTGGCGGCAACAGCCCCAGCCAGTTTGCCGACCTGATCCGCGAGGAGCGTCTGCGCTGGGCTGAGGTGGTGCGCAGCACGGGCCTGCCGCTTCAGTGAACCCATGACCTATCCCCATTCGACCCATACAAGGAGACTCCCCATGCGCATTTCCCGACGCACCCACCTCTGGACGGTGGGGGTGATGGCACTGGCCAGCTGGGTGGCTGGCACCGCCTGGGCGCAAGCCGTGAGCCCCGCGCCCGCCAAAGCCTGGCCCGAACGTCCCGTGCAGCTCCTGATTCCCTACCCCCCCGGTGGCAGTGCCGATTTGCTGGCCCGCCCTCTGGCCACCCGCCTGCAGGAGCGGTGGGGGCAGACGGTGGTGCTCGATTACAAGCCCGGTGCGGGCGGAACCGTCGCGTCCCAGGCGCTGGCCAGGGCCAAGCCCGATGGGCACACCCTCATCATGGTGTTGGCGGCCCATGCCATCAATGCCAGCCTGTATCCCAAGCTGCCGTACGACACCCGCAAGGATTTCGCCCCCGTGTCCTTGGTGGCGAATCTGCCCATGGTGGTCGCAGGCAGCGCGTCCTTGCAGGCACGCACCCTTCCCGAATTGGTGGCCGCGGCCAAGGCGGCGCCAGGCAAGCTCACCTTTGGGTCCGCCGGCAATGGCAACACAGGCCACCTGGCCGCCGAGTACTTCAGCAGCATGGCCGGTATCAAGATGACCCATGTGCCCTACAAAGGCAGTGCGGGCGTGGTCAATGCGATGCTGGCCGGTGACATCGATCTGACCTTCGACAGCATTTCGACCTCCATGCCCCAGATCCGGGCGGGGCGCATGCGGGCCTTGGCGGTCACGGGCGACAAGCGCTCTGAGTTGGCGCCCGAAGTCCCGACGATGCAGGAGGCGGGGGTGCCCGGGTTCGTGATCAATGGCTGGTATGCCATCCTGGCCCCGGCCGGCACGCCTGCGGCGCTGGTGGAGCGCGTGGGCCGTGATATTGCCGCGGTGGTCGCCCAGCCCGAGATGAAAGCCCAGATGGCGGCAGGGGGCTATGAGCCTGTGGGGTCTTCGCCGGTAGAGCTGGCGACCCACATCGATGCAGAGATCACGCGCTGGAGCCGCGTGGTCAAGGACTCGGGCGCCCGGGTGGAGTAGCGCTCCACCGAGGTCCCTCCGCCCGCGCTGATTCTGGGCCATGCTCTTTGTCATTTTCAGCCACTCTGTGCCGGAAGAGGGACGGCGGTGAGCGGCTTCTTTCCAGGAGAGATTGGACTCTTCGGCACAGGAAACAGGGAAAAACCCTGTTCAGGGGGCAGGGGGCGTGATCTTTTATGCCAATGATTTTGGCTCAAAAGGCGATTGGCCCCGCCGGGCTCTGTGGCGATACTTTGGTGCAGACAGGCCCGCAGAGGCCTGCCGCTGGATACCCCCAAGACTGGAGACAAATCACCATGGTGCGCACGCGTCGATTCACCTTGCGGCTGGCTGCCGCCGCCACGGCCTGGGCCGCTGTTCTGGGCCTGTCGGCCCCTGCCGGCGCCCAGACCGCAGGCGCCTACCCCTCGAAACCCATTCGCCTGATCGTTCCCTACCCTGCCGGCGGTGGGGCCGACACCATTGCCCGCGCCCTGGGCGCGCCGCTGTCGCAGGCCTGGGGGGTGCCGGTGGTGATCGAAAACAAGCCCGGGGCCAGCGGGAACACCGGCAATGACCTGGTGGCCAAGGCCCCGCCGGACGGCTACACGGTCTTGATCGGCATCACCGCCATGATCCAGACGCCCGCGCTGTACGCCAAATTGCCTTACGACGTGCTCAAGGACTTTGCACCGGTGTCGCAAATTGCCCGTTCGGCCGACCTGTTCGTGGTGCACCGCGATATTCCCGCCAGGACCCTGCAGGAATTTGTGGCACTGGCCAAGTCCCAGCCCGGCAAGCTCAGCTATGGCAACTACGGCAACGGAACCTCGTCCCACATGCATGGCGAGCTGTTCAAGCTGGGGGCTGGCGTCGATCTGGCGGCGGTGCCCTACAAAGGGGCGGCGCCTTTGGTCAATGACATGCTGGGCGGGCAGCTCTCGTCGGCCTTCATTGATGCCACTTCGGCCAATCCGCACCTCAAATCCGACAAATTCCGCATCCTGGCCATCACCGGCCTCCAGCGCCATCCGGCCTTGCCGGAAGTCCCCACGTTTGCCGAGGCCGGGCTGAATGGTTTTGAGTCCAATGGCTGGTTTGGCGCTTTCGTACCTGCCGGTACGCCCAAACCCCTCGTGGACAAGCTGTCGGCCGAGATCCGCAAGATCGTCGCTTCGTCCGAGGTCTCGGGCCGTCTGTCTTCCATGGGCCTGCGTCCCGTGGGCAGCACGCCCGAGGAGCTGGCCGCCGTAATGGTGCGCGACATGCCGCGGTGGGCACGCATCGTCAAGGACGCCCGCATCACCCTCGAATGAGCCGGTGGGCCGGATTTCGTGGTCGTTTTTCATTCGTTCTCACTGCAGGGAGGTCCGATGACCCAGAGCAAAAGAGCCGTCCATGTGGTCGGCGTTGGCATGATCCCTTTCACCAAGCCGGGTGCGAGCGAGCCCTACACCACCCTGGGTGCGCGTGCGGCCCAGCTGGCGCTGGCCGATGCAGGCGTCGATTACGCCGCAGTGCAGCAGGCCTATGTCGGCTATGTCTATGGCGACTCCACCGCCGGGCAGGCGGCCATTTACGGTGTCGGCCTGACCGGGATTCCGGTGTTCAACCTCAACAACAACTGCTCCACGGGCTCCAGCGCCTTGTTTCTGGCGCGCCAGGCTGTCGAGAGCGGCATGGTCGAATGCGCCATCGCCCTGGGCTTTGAGCAAATGGTTCCGGGTGCGCTGAAAGGCGCTTACGACGATCGACCCTCGCCCATGGCGCGCTTTGCCGAGGTCATGCGTGCGCACCAGGACTTCGAGCCTGCTGCGCCCCGTGCTGCCCAGTTCTTTGGCGGCGCGGGCCTGGACTATATGCAGCAGTACGGCATTCGCCCCGAGACCTTTGGCCGCATTGCCGTCAAGGCGCGCCAGCATGCGGCCCGCAACCCCCTGGCGGTGTTTCGGCAAACGCTGACACTCGATGAAGTGATGGCCTCGCCCCCCGTTTTTGGTCCGCTGACGCGCTACCAATGCTGCCCTCCTACCTGCGGTGCCGCGGCGGCCATCGTCTGCTCGGCAGACTTTGCCAGGAAGCACAAGCTCGACATGCGGGTCGTCATTGCCGCGCAGGCCATGACCACCGACACCCCCAGCACCTTCGAGAGCGACGACATGCGCAAAGTGGTGGGTTACGACATGACGGTTGCGGCGGCCCGGCAGGTCTATGAGGCGGCTGGCATCGGCCCCGAAGACCTCGATGTGGTGGAGTTGCACGACTGCTTCACGGCCAACGAGTTGATCACCTACGAAGGTCTCGGCCTGACACCCGAGGGCACGGCCGAGAAATTCATCCTGGACGGGGACAACACCTACGGGGGGCGCATCGTCACCAACCCTTCGGGCGGGCTGCTGTCCAAAGGCCATCCGCTGGGCGCCACGGGCCTGGCGCAGTGCTACGAGCTGGTGTCCCAGTTGCGCGGCCAGGCTGACCAGCGCCAGGTCGAGGGCGCCCGGCTGGCGCTGCAACACAACCTGGGTCTGGGCGGCGCTTGCGTCGTGACCCTGTATCAAAAAGTCTGAGGAGTGCTCTTGTGATTGACAAAAAATTCATCGGGCAGGTGATGCCCGCCTACAGCGTCGATGTGGAAAAAGGCCGCCTGCGCTTTTTTGCCAAGGCCACCGGGCAGACCGATCCGGTCTATTGGGACGAGGCCGTCGCCCAGGCCGCCGGTTACCCCGGCCTGCCGGTGCCGCCCACCTTCCTGTTCTGCCTGGAAATGGAAACGCCCGACCCCGCCGCGATCCGCGACCTGTTGGGCCTGGACTACCGCACGCTGCTGCACGGCGAGCAGGGCTTTGTCTACCACCGCATGGCCTTTGCCGGCGACCGGTTGAGCTTCGAGCAGAAGATCGAAGACATCTATGAAAAGAAGGGCGGGGCGCTGGAGTTCGTCGTGCGCCTGACCCGGGTGACCAACCAGCGCGGCGAGCATGTCGCCGACCTGCGCGGCTCCACCGTCGTGCGCAACAAAGTGGAGGCTTGAGACATGGCACAGAAGATTCCCGCCTATGACCAGGTGAATGTGGGCGATGCCCTGCCCGGTTTCGAGACCCCGCCCCTGTCGCGCCTGACCCTGGCGCTGTACTGCGGGGCCTCGGGGGACCATAACCCCATCCATGTCGACATCGACTTTGCCCAGGTCGCCGGCATGAAGGACGTGATTGCCCACGGCATGTTGTCCATGGCCTGGCTGGCCCGCGTGCTGACCGACTGGGTGCCGCAGACCGCGCTGCGCGAATACAGCGTGCGCTTTGCCGCCATGACCTATGTGGGCGAACGCATCCGCTGCGAGGGCAAAGTGGTCGAGAAGTTCGAGCGCCACGGCGAACGCTGCGTCCGCGTCGAGCTGTCTACGACCAACCAGGAGGGCCAGGTCAAGCTCACGGGCGAAGCCGTGATCGCGCTCGCCTGATCTGTGCGGAAGGCCGCAGCGCCTTCCTTTGGGCACGGTGTTCCATCGAAACCCCTTCCTGCGGCGCCTGGGCTGCGCTGCAGGATGACGCACGTCCCGGCGGCTGCCCCTTTGCCGGGTGTGCGCCACGCCAACCTTCAGGAGATTCCCCCATGTCTTTGCCGCATCGGCGTTTCTGGCCCAAGGGCGTGCCCTGCGCGCTGCGCGTACCGCAGGTGCCCCTGACCCATTACCTGGAAGTCGCTGCCCAGCGCGACCCGGACAAGCCCGCCGTGATTTTTTGCGGTGCCGTCCTGACCTACGCCCAGTTGCGGGGGCGGGTCGAGGCCCTGGCCGGTTACCTGCGCCACCGTCTGGGGGTACAGCGCGGGGATCGGGTGCTGCTGCTGAGCCAGAACTGCCCGCAGTTCGTCGCCGCCTACTACGCGGTCCTGCGGGCCGGGGCGGTGGTGGTGCCGGTGAACGCCATGAGCACGCTGGGCGAGGTCCGCTACTTCGTGGAAGACAGCGGTGCCCGCGTGGCCATCGTGGCGCAAGAGCTCTTGCCCCAGGTCCAGCCCCTGTTGCACCCCGGCCAGGCCGAAGGCTTGACCGCCGTCTTGGTCCATGCCTACAGCGAAGGGCTGCCGCCCCAGGCGGCGCAGGACGAAGTCCCGGACGTGGTGCGAGAGCCGCTCCACCCCTTGCACTCCCCCGGTCTGCAGGCCCTGGAAGACGCGATCGCCTGCGGCCTGCCGCCGCCGGCCGAGCACCCGGGCGTGGACGATCTGTGCGTGCTGCCCTACACCTCGGGAACGACGGGCCATCCCAAGGGCTGCAGGCACACGCATGCCACCGTGCTGGCGTCCAATCTGGCCTCGCAGGTCTGGCGGGGCTTGCATGTCGACTCCGTCGTGCTGGCGGTGGCGCCCCTGTTCCACATGCTGGGCATGCAGGCAGGGATGAATGTGCCGCTCACCCTGGGGGCCACCGTGGTCATGATGCCGCGCTGGCAGGCGTCCACCGCGGCCCGCCTGATCGAGCGCCACCGGGTCACGGCCTGGGCTGCGCCGCCGTCCATGCTGGTGGATTTCTTTGCCCACCCCGAGGCACAGCAGCGCGATATTTCCAGCCTGTCCGTGCTGTCTGGCGGGGGGGCGCCCATGCCGGAAGCGGTGGCCGCCCTGCTGCAAAAGGAGTTCGGCATGGCGTACAACGAGGCTTACGGCCTTTCTGAAACCGCTTCCTTTTTGCATGCCAACCCCCCGGCACGCGGCAAGCGCCAATGCCTGGGCATCCCGACGCAAGGGGTGGATTCCCGCATCGTCGATCCCGTCACCCTGGAAGAACTCCCTGCGGGCGAGGTCGGAGAGCTGGTCACCAGCGGCAAGCAGGTGATGCTGGGGTACTGGCGCAATCCCGAAGCCGATCGCGCGGCCTTTTTCGAGCGCGATGGCCAGCGGTTCTTCCGCACGGGGGATCTGGCCAGCGTGGACGAGGAGGGCTACTTTTTCATGCGCGACCGGCTCAAACGCATGATCAATGCCTCGGGCTACAAGGTCTGGCCGGCCGAGATCGAGAGCTGGATGTACGAGCACCCCGCCATCCACGAGGCCTGCGTGATCGCGGTCGATGACCCCCAGCGCGGCGAAACCGTCAAGGCGCTGATCGTGCTCAAACCCGGCCAGGCCGGGCAGGTGACCGAGCAGTCCATCATCGACTGGAGCCGTGAGCGCATGGCGGTCTACAAGGCCCCGCGCCAGGTCCAATTTCTCGAACATTTGCCCAAATCGGGCACCGGCAAGATCTTGTGGCGCCAGTTGCAAGAGGCCCAGCGCCAGATTCCCACCCCCGTATGAAAGACACCGACATGAGCCAGGCTTACGAATTCATCCGTTTCGAGGTCCAGAACCAGGTCGCCACCCTGAC
Source organism: Burkholderiaceae bacterium (assembly GCA_028685665.1). GTDB lineage: Bacteria > Pseudomonadota > Gammaproteobacteria > Burkholderiales > Burkholderiaceae_C > JAQUDN01. Next base: position 10,628 of record JAQUDN010000081.1, read on the forward strand.
CTTCCACAACCCCGCCAAGCGCAATGCCTTTGCCCCGCAGATGCGGCTGGAAATCCAGGACGTGGTGCGCCGCCTCAAGGCCGACCCTGGCATCCGCGCGCTGGTGCTGACCGGCGAAGGCACGCATTTCTGCTCGGGTGGCGACCTGCAGAACATTGCCAGCGCCGGCCTGGACAACGCCGGCTGGCGCGCCCGCATGGGCAGCCTGCACGACTGGCTCAAGGACCTGGTCACGCTGGACCGCCCCGTGATCGCCGCCGTCGACGGCGCAGCCGCCGGCGCGGGCTTCAGCCTGGCGCTGATGGCGGATTTCGTCCTGGCCACGCCCCGAGCGAAGTTCTCGATGTCCTTCATCAAGGTCGGCCTGGTGCCCGATTGCGCGGCTTTTTACACCCTGCCGCGCGTGGTGGGCGTGCAGCGCGCCAAGGAGCTGATGCTCTCGGGCCGCGACATTGGCGCCCAAGAGGCGCTGCGGCTGGGCATCGTGATGGAGCTGCACGAGCCCGCCGCGCTGCTGCCCCGCGCACAGGCCATGGCGGCCAGTTTTGTCGGGGCTTCGCCCACGGCGGTGAGCCTGATCAAGCGCTCCCTGGCGATGCCGGGGCACGACCTGCCCACGCTGCTGGAGCAGGAGGCCAATGCCCAGGCCGTGGCCACGGGCACGCCGGAACACCGTGCGGCGGTGCAGGCTTTCCTGAACAAGGAGCCCGCGCCGTTTCAATGGCCCGTTGCCCCCTGAGGTTTTGGTTTTGACGAAGGCGCAATACCGAAATCCGTGATGGTGCAGCACGCAGCATTCGGTCAAGATGAACCCATGGGTGTCGGAAAAGGTTTCTGCCACCCCCTTACACGCAAGGAGCAGAGATGAGCACACAAGGAATGGTCGAAGGCAAAGTGGTGGTCGTGACCGGCGCAGGCGGCGGCATTGGCCGCGACATCGCGCTGGCCATGGCCCGCGAGGGCGCCAAGGTGGTGGTGAACGACATTGGTGCCTCGGTCAGCGGCGAGGGCAACGACGCCGGCCCCGCGCAAAAAGTGGTCGATGAAATCAAGGCCCTGGGCGGCGAGGCCGTGGCCAACACCGACAGCGTGGCCGAGGCCGTGGCCGCCAACCGCATCGTGCAGACCGCGCTGGACACCTTCGGCCGCATCGACGTGGTGGTGAACAACGCCGGCATCTTGCGCGACCGCTTCTTCCACAAGATGAGCCTGGACGAGTGGGATGCCGTGATCAAGGTCCACCTGTATGGCGCTTATTACGTGAGCCGCGCCGCCTCCAGCCATTTCAAGGAGCAGAACAGCGGCAACTACATCCACATGACCTCCACCTCGGGGCTGATCGGCAACTTTGGCCAGGCGAACTATTCGGCTGCCAAGCTGGGCATTGCCGCCTTGTCCAAATCGATTGCGCTCGATATGCAGAAGTTCAACGTGCGCAGCAACTGCATCGCGCCCTTTGCCTGGAGCCGCATGATCGGCTCCATCCCCACCGAGACCGAGGCCGAGAAGGCCCGCGTGGAGCGCATCAAGCAGATGACCCCCGCCAAGATCGCCCCGCTGGCCGTGTGCCTGGCCAGCGACGTGTCCGCCGACACCAACGGCCAGGTCTTCGCGGTGCGCAACAACGAAATTTTCCTGATGAGCCAGCCGCGCCCCGTGCGCTCGGTGCACCGGGGCGAGGGCTGGACGCCGCAGTCCGTGGCCGCGCACGCGCTGCCCGCGCTCAAGGCCAGCTACTTCGACCTGGACCGCTCCGGCGACGTGTTCACCTGGGACCCGATCTGAGCGGACCCCACCCGACCTCTCCCTGCGGGCGAGGGGTTGGCATCCAGCCACCTGCACCATCGATTTGGAGTTTTCATGAGCCAAGCCACCCCTCCGGCCGGCGTTCAGGGCCGCCACCTGGCGGAACTGGACCAGGGCCGTTTCCTGATTCAGCGCTGCCAGGACTGCGGCCAGCACATTTACTACCCGCGCGAAATCTGCCCGCATTGCGGCAGCAAGGCCGTGGAGTTCGTGGCACCCAGCGGACGCGGCACCGTCTATTCCACGACCGTCGTGCGCCGCAAGCCGGCCGAGGGCGGTGACTACAACGTGGCCCTGGTCGATCTCGACGAAGGCGTGCGCCTGATGAGCCGGGTCGAGAACCTGGCTCCTGACGCCGTGCAGATCGGCCAGCGGGTGAAGACCCGCGTGCTGCTCAAGGATGGCAAGGGCCTGGTCGTGTGTGACGCGGAAACGGGAGAAGAAGAATGAGTTTCGACCTGACATCCCTGCGCGGCAGCGCCGCCATCGCGGGCGTCGCCACCTTTGGTTGCGGCGAGGCCCCGGGCTTTACCGAGATGGAGTTGCTCGCCCGCTCGGCCCATGCCGCGGTGGCCGATGCCGGCCTGAAGATGAGCGACATCGACGGCTTGTGCACCGCCAGCGTGGGCTCGGTGATGTGGCCCATGCCCGTCATCGAATACCTGGGCATCCGCCCCACCTTCATCGACGGCACCATGGTCGGGGGCTCCAGCTTCATCGCCCATCTGCTGCCCGCGATGCTGGCGCTGCAGTCCGGCCAGTGCAATGCGGTGCTGGTCTGCTACGGCAGCACCCAGCGCACGGCCTCGTTCGGCCGCAAGGAAATCGCCCAGGCCCGCCGCTGGATGGACCCCCAGCCCTACGAGACGCCCTACGAGCCTTTCAACCCGCCCAGTGCCTATGCCTTTGCGGCGGCCCGCCACATGCACCAGTACGGCACCACCCGCCGCCAGCTGGCCGAAGTGGCCGTGGCCGCGCGCCAATGGGCCCAGAAGAACCCCGAAGCCTTCCTGCGCGACCCGCTGAGCATCGACGATGTGCTGAACGCCCGCATGGTGAGCGATCCGCTGTCGGTGCGCGACTGCTGCCTGGTCACCGACGGCGGCGGCGCCTACGTGCTGGTGCGCGCCGACCGCGCCAAGGACCTGCCGAAAAAGCCCGTCTATGTGCTGGGCAACGGCACCGCCTGCTGGAACCGCCAGATCTCGGCCATGCACGACCTGACCGTGACGGCCGCCAGCGAGTCCGGTCGCCAGGCCTACGCCATGGCGGGCCTGGGGCCCAAGGACATGCAGGTGCTGGAGCTGTACGACGCCTTCACGATCAACACCATCCTGTTCCTGGAAGACCTGGGCTTTTGCGCCAAGGGCGAGGGCGGCTCGTTTGTCGAGGGCGGCCGCATCGCCCCGGGCGGCGCGCTGCCGGTCAATACCAATGGGGGGGGGCTGTCTTGTGTGCACCCGGGCATGTACGGCATCTTCACCCTGATCGAGGCCGTGCGCCAACTGCGCGGCGAAGGCGGCGAGCGCCAGATTGCCGGCGCCACCACCGCACTGGCCCACGGCAACGGCGGCACGCTGTCCAGCCAGTCCACCGCGATCCTGGGCACGGCCGACGCGCTTTGATTGCTCCTTTTTTGATAGCTAAAAGCGCTTTACTACAGGGCGCTGGAGGCCAAAATCGGGGATTGCTAAATAGGTAACCTTCTATACGGACCCAGCGATTCTGCGATATTGATCCGATGACCCAGAACTGCCCCCGCTGCCAAAGCAGCCACATGCGCAAAGCCGGCATCAGCCGCCACGGCCAC
>JAQUDN010000082.1 GCA_028685665.1 Burkholderiaceae bacterium
CGGCAGCGATGCCCCACAAACAAGGGGTCTTGAGCGCACGCGATCCGATCCGATAGGCCGCCTGGACCACGATGGCCGTCACGGCCGGCTTGATCCCGTAGAACAGCCCCGCCACCAGCGGCATATCGCCAAAGGCCATGTAGACCCAGGACAATCCGATCAGCAAAAACAGCGACGGCAGCACGAACAGCACCCCGGCCGCAATCCCCCCCCAGGTGCGGTGCGTGAGCCAGCCGATGTAAGTGGCAAGCTGCTGGGCCTCAGGGCCTGGCAGCAACATGCAGTAATTGAGGGCATGCAGGAAACGGCGCTCTGAAATCCAGCGCCGGCGCTCGACCAGCTCGGTGTGCATGAGCGCAATCTGCCCGGCTGGCCCCCCAAAGCTGATGAAACCCAGCTTGAGCCAGAACAGCAGGGCCTGCCAGAAACTGACAGGCTCCGGGGGCGGCACCGCCGTGGCGGCCTCAGGGACAGGGGCTTGGACTGGGGTGGGGGTTGGGTGCGACATCGGTCAAAGAAGTCCCAAGGTCAAAGCAGGACGATGTCGTACTGGTCCTGCCCCATGGCAGTTTCGGCCTGCAGCGAAATCGGTTTGCCAATGAAATCCGACAGCCCCGCCAGGTGCTGGCTTTCTTCGTCCAGGAACAGCTCCACCACGCGCGGCGAAGCCACCACGCGGAACTCGCGCGGGTTGAACTGGCGGGCCTCGCGCAGGATCTCGCGCAGGATGTCGTAGCACACGCTGCGCGCGGTTTTCACCTGGCCCGAACCCTGGCAGGCCTGGCAGGGCTCGCACAGCATGTGGGCCAGCGATTCCCGGGTGCGTTTGCGCGTCATCTCCACCAGCCCCAGCTGCGAAAAGCCCCCGGACATGGTCTTGACCCGGTCGCGCGCGAGCTGCTTGCGGAACTCGGCCAGCACCGCATCCTGGTGGTCTTCCCGCACCATGTCGATGAAGTCGGCAATGATGATTCCGCCCAGGTTGCGCAGGCGCAGCTGGCGTGCAATCGCCTGGGCCGCCTCCAGGTTGGTCTTGAAGATGGTGTCGTCGAAATTGCGCGCACCGACAAAACCGCCCGTGTTCACATCGACGGTGGTCAGGGCCTCGGTCTGGTCGACGATGAGGTAGCCGCCCGACTTCAGATCGACGCGCCGGCCCAGGGCCTTGGCCACTTCCTCGTCGATCGCATACAGGTCAAAAATCGGCCGCTCGCCCTTGTAATGCTGCAGCTTGCCCACGGCCGCAGGCATGAACTCCTGGCCAAAGGCGCGCAGGCGCTGGAACTGCTCCATCGAATCGAGCCGGATGGTCTGGGTGGGCTCGCCGACCAGATCGCGCAGCACACGCTGCAGCAGGTCCAGGTCCTGGTGCAGCAGCGACTTGGCGGGCAATTTCAGCGAAGCGTCCTTGATGCGTGCCCAGGTCTTGCGCAGGTAGGCAATGTCCTCGGCCAGTTCGGCATCCGAGGCGTCTTCCCCATTCGTGCGCAGAATGAAGCCGCCGCCACCGCCCGTGGCTTTCTCGCCCACCAGCGCCTGCAAACGGGCCCGCAGGGCATCGCGCTCGGCCGACGGAATCTTTTGCGAAACGCCCACATGGTCGTCCTGCGGCAGGAACACCAGCAAGCGCCCGGCCACGCTGATCTGGGTGGACAAGCGCGCGCCCTTGGTGCCGATCGGGTCCTTGATGACCTGCACCAGCAAAGACTGGCCTTCGAAGACCTGTTTTTCGATGGGCACCAGGGGCTCGCCCTTGCGCGCGAACATTGGGGCCTCACCGCCCTCCTGGCGATGCCACACATCGGCCACATGCAGGAACGCCGCACGCTCCAGGCCGATGTCGATGAACGCCGACTGCATGCCCGGCAGCACCCGCGACACCTTGCCCAGATAGACATTGCCGACCAGGCCGCGCTCCAGCGTGCGTTCGATGTGCATTTCCTGCACGGCACCGTTTTCGACGACCGCGACGCGGGTTTCCTGGGGAGACCAGTTGATGAGGATGTCTTGTTGCAGGGCAGGCATGGAAGGGCGCGAAAGAGGGGCTAGAGAGGGAAACCAGCGGTGCGCAGCACCTGGGCGGTTTCATAAAGCGGCAGGCCCATGATGCCTGAATAGCTGCCGCTCAAATGGGAGATGAAGGCCGCCGCCCGGCCCTGCACGCCATAGGCACCGGCCTTGCCCACAGGCTCGCCCGTGGCCACATAGGCCGCGATCTGTGCCAGCGTGGGTTCGGCAAAGGTCACCCGCGACACCGACAGGGCGGTCAAGCGGTGCTGTGGGCCCACCTGCAAGGCGATCGCCGTGAGGACACGGTGCGTCTTCCCCGACAGGGCCGCGAGCATGCGCTGCGCATCGGCCGCGTCTTCGGGCTTGCCATAGATCGTGCGGCCCAGGGCCACGGTGGTGTCGGAACACAGAATCGGCGCCTCGGGCAGGCCCCGGCGGGCGCGCCGGGCCACGGCGGCATCGAGCTTCAGGCCCGTGACGCGCTGCACATAGGTGGCGGGGGCCTCTCCTGGCAACACCACCTCGATGGCTTCGGCGTCTTCGGCCTCATCGCCTTGGTCACCCTGCGCATGGGGCAAGAGCAGGGTATGGCGCACCCCGAGCTGGTCGAGCAACTGGCTGCGGCGCGGGCTTTGCGAGGCGAGGTAAATGAAATCAGGCATGCGATATTGGAGTCAAAAAGGGCTCCAGCGCTGACCCAGCAAGCGCCAGTAGCTACTTAAAAGATAGCACCCTGCGCCACCCCACCCTATTCCCGGTGGTAGGGGTGTCCGGCATTGACCGACCAGGCGCGGTAGAGCTGCTCGATCAGCAGGACACGCACCATGGCGTGGGGCAAGGTCAGGTCGGACAGGCGGATGCGTTCGTGCGCCGCCTGGCGAAAGGCGGGGTCCAGCCCGTCGGGCCCGCCAATCACCAGCGCCACGTCATCGCCCGACAGCTGCCAGCCCTTGAGCCGTTCGGCCAGGGCCTTGGTGGTGAGGTTCGTGCCGCGCTCGTCCAGGACCACCACGCGGGTTCCGCGCGGGATGGCCGCCTGGATGCGCTCACGCTCCGCGGCGTAGAGGGTTTCGAGGGTCTTGGAGCCGCGCGGCTCGGTCTTGACCGCCTTGAGCTCGACCTTGAGCTCGGGCGGAAAGCGCTTGGCGTAGTCGTCGTAGGCCGTCTGGGCCCAATCGGGCACCCGCTGGCCCACCGCCACAATCAGCAGGCGCATGCTTCAAGTGCAGACGTCACGCGGCACCCCACCTCAGGCCTTGCGCGCAGGCGCTTTCCTGGCTGCAGGCTTGGCTGCGCTGCCGGCAGAAGCCGCGGCTTTGGTGGACTTCTTCGCCGCCACCGGCTTGTTGACGACCACGGTCTGGATCGCGGTCTTGGTGGCAGGCTTTTTGGCGGCCGTTTTGGCGGCTGTTTTTGCAGGGGTCTTGGCAGCGGCGGTCTTGGCAGCGGTTTTCACGACCGGTTTGGCCGAGGTTTTGGCGGCCGTTTTCGCGGCGGTCCTGGCCGGAGCCTTGGGCTCGGCCTTCACGGGGGTGGACTTGGCAGCAGCCGTCTTTCGGGCGGCGGGCTTGGGGGCGGCGGCTTTCTTGGCTGCCGCGCGCGCGGGGGCCTTGGCGGCCGATTTGGCATCGGACTTCGCGGCTTTTTGGGCCGACTTTTTCTCGGCCAGGTCGGCCGCGGCGCTGGACACCGGCTTGGCCGCGCCCAGCTTCAGGCGCACGGGCACTTCGCCCCAGAGCTCTTCCAGGCGGTAGTACTGGCGGATCGTGGGCTGCATGATGTGCACCACGGCGGCGCCGCAGTCCACGATGATCCATTCGCCGTTGTCTTCGCCTTCCATGCGCGGCTTGGTGAAGCCCGCCTCGCGAACCGCGTCACGGACGCTGGAGGCCAGGGCCTTGGTCTGGCGGTTGGAGGTGCCCGACGCCACGATGACCCGCTCGAACAAGGGGGACAGGTGCTCGGTGTTGAACACCTGAATGTCTTGCGCCTTGACATCTTCCAGGCCGTCCACAATGGCGCGCTGGAGTTTGGTGACGTCTTTTTTGGCGGCGGTTTCCGATTTGGGGGAGGTGGTCATCAGGCGGTGCAATAGAAAAATAAGGGATCAATATAGCGCGCAATGGCGCAGGCAACCAGAGGGGTGGTGCCGTGGGAAAGGCGCTGGTGCGCAGAGGCATTCAGGGTGTTTTGAGCCTCTTGCGCAGGTCGATTCAGCGCTCACAGCTATAGAAATTATAGCTTTTACGCTGCAAGACCCCTTCAGGGCGTGCCGGCCAGCCAATCGCGCCGGACCAGAAACTGCCGGGTCAGTTCGGCTTCTGCCGAGTCGAAAGCATCCTCGCGCTGGTAAGACCAGGCCGCCAACGGCGGCATGGACAGCAGGATGGACTCGGTGCGCCCCCCCGACTGCAGGCCAAAGTGGGTGCCCCGGTCCCAGACCAGGTTGAACTCCACGTAGCGCCCGCGCCGGTACAGCTGAAAGGCCCGTTCGCGCTCGCCATACGGCGTGGCCGCGCGGCGCTCCACGATGGGCAGGTAGGCGCCCAAAAATGCATCGCCCACCGCTTGCGTCATGGCCAGGCTCTGCTCGAACCCCCGCTCGGAGAAGTCGTCGTAGAACACCCCGCCCACGCCGCGCTGCTCGTTGCGGTGCTTAAGAAAGAAGTACTCGTCGCACCACTGCTTGAAGCGGGGGTATTTGTCGTCGCCAAACGGCGCCAGGGCATCGCGGCAGCTGCGGTGAAAGTGCCGCGCATCCTCGTCAAATCCGTAGTACGGCGTGAGGTCCATGCCGCCACCGAACCAGCACACGGGCGCCTGCCCGGGATGGCCAGCGGCGATCATGCGCACATTCATGTGCACGGTGGGCACATACGGATTGCGCGGATGGAACACCAGCGACACCCCCATGGCCTCAAAAGGCGCCCCCGCCAGTTCTGGCCGGTGCTGGGTGGCAGACGGGGGCAGTTGCGGGCCCCGCACATGCGAGAAGCCACAGCCTGCGCGCTCGAACACCCGCCCGCCTTCGAGGATTTTCGTCAGGCCCTCGCCCTGCAGGGTTTCGCCCGGAGCCTTGTGCCAGGCATCGGCCAGAAAGCGGGCGCCGCCCTCGCCTTCCACGGCTTCCAGTGCGTCCGTGGTGCGCGCCTGCAGGCCCTGCAGGTAAGCGCGCACGCGGGCGACCGTGTCGGCGGTGTTCAGGGGCGCACTCATCCGATCTTCAGGGCCCGGTGGCCAATGTCGTGGCGGTATTGCGCTCCATCGAAGTGGATGTCGCGGGCCACATCGTAGGCCCGGTTCTGGGCGAGCTTGACGCTGTCGGCCAGCACGGTGACGCAGAGCACACGGCCCCCCGTGACGCTCACCACCCCGTCCTGGAGCGCGGTGCCAGCGTGGAAGACCACGGCATCGTCGGCCTCAGCGGGCAGGCCGGTGATCGCATCGCCCTTGCGCGGGTTCTCGGGGTAGCCGTGCGCGGCCATGACCACGCCCAGGGCCGTGCGGCGGTCCCATTGCAACTCGATCTGGTCGAGCTTGCGGTCCACCGCAGCGCCCAGGACATCGGCCAGGTCGCTCTTGAGGCGCATCAGGATGGGCTGGGTCTCGGGGTCGCCCATGCGGCAGTTGAATTCAAGCGTCTTGGGATGCCCCTTGGCGTCGATCATCAGGCCGGCGTACAAAAAGCCGGTGTAGGGAATGCCGTCCTTTTCCATGCCGCGGATGGTCGGCAGGATGATCTCGCGCATGGCGCGGGCATGCACATCGGCCGTCACCACGGGCGCGGGCGAGTAGGCGCCCATGCCCCCGGTGTTGGGGCCTTCGTCGCCGTCCTTGAGGCGCTTGTGGTCCTGGCTGGTGGCCAGTGCCAGCACATTCTTGCCGTCGCACAGCACGATGAAGCTGGCTTCTTCACCCGCCAGGAATTCCTCGATCACCACCCGGGCACCGCCCTCGTTGTGCGCCACGCCGTATTTGTTGTCCACCAGCATGAAGTCCACGGCCTCGTGGGCTTCCTGCAGATCCATGGCGACGACCACGCCCTTGCCCGCCGCCAGGCCATCGGCCTTGATCACGATGGGCGCGCCAATCCGGTCCACATAGGCATGGGCGGCGGCAGGGTCGGTGAAGGTGTCGTAGGCCGCCGTGGGAATGCCGTGGCGCTTCATGAAGGCCTTGGAGAACGCCTTGGAGCTTTCGAGCTGGGCCGCCGCCTGGGTCGGGCCAAAGATGCGCAGGCCGTGGGCGCGAAACTCATCGACCACGCCGGCAGCCAGGGGCGCCTCGGGACCGACCACGGTCAGAGCGATCTTCTCGGCCTGCGCCCAGGTACGCAAGGCCTGCACGTCGGTGATGTCGACGTTGTGGAGCTTGTTCGACAAGGCCGTGCCACCGTTTCCGGGGGCCACATACACCTTGGTGACTTTGGGGGACTGGCTGAGCTTCCAGGCCATTGCGTGTTCACGGCCGCCGCCACCAATGACAAGGACTTTCATAGCGCCGCGTTGTGGTAAATCTCTTGCACATCGTCCAGGTCTTCCAGGACGTCCAATAATTTCTGCATGCGCACCGCATCATCGCCTTCGAGGGCAATGGTGTTTTCGGGGCGCATTGTGACCTCGGCCACCGCGGGCGCCAGGCCCGCAGCCTCCAGGGCCAGCTTGACGGCTTCGAACGCGCCGGGCGTGGTGAGCACCTCCACCGCGCCATCGTCGTCGGTCACTACGTCGTCAGCGCCGGCCTCCAGGGCCACTTCCATGACCTGGTCTTCGCTGGTGCCGGGCGAAAAAATCAGCTGGCCGCAGTGCTTGAACTGAAACGCCACCGAGCCCTCGGTGCCCATATTGCCGCCGTGCTTGCTCAGGGCGTGGCGCACATCGGCCACGGTGCGCACACGGTTGTCGGTCATGGTGTCGATGATGATGGCCGCGCCGCCGATGCCGTAGCCTTCGTAGCGGATTTCCTCGTAGTTCACGCCCTCGGCGTTGCCCGTGGCCTTGTCGATGTTGTACTTGACGCGATCGGCAGGCATATTGGCCGCCTTGGCCTTTTCCACAGCCAGACGCAGGCGCGGGTTGGCACTCAGGTCGCCGCCACCGGCACGTGCAGCCACGGTGATTTCACGAATGATGCGTGTCCAGATCTTGCCGCGCTTTTCGTCTTGCCGCCCTTTGCGGTGCTGGATATTCGCCCATTTACTGTGTCCTGCCACGTAAAGTCCTTTTGCTCTTGATTTAATCTAGAACCGCGATTTTACTTTTACGCCACCTTCCTCTGCACACCATGGCCCCACCCCTCCTGATTGCACAGCACGCGTCCACACAATGCCTTCTGTTGCCCGACATGGCCAACCGCCATGGCCTGATCACCGGCGCGACGGGAACCGGCAAGACCGTGACGCTGCAGACCCTGGCCGAGAACTTCTCGCGCATCGGCGTTCCGGTGTTCCTGGCCGACATCAAAGGCGACCTCAGCGGCATCAGCCAGCCCGGCCATGTGCCCGCCAGGATGGCCGCCGTGTTGCAGGAGCGCGGCCTGCCCGCCCCCACCCCGTGGGCCTGCCCGACCACGCTGTGGGACGTGTGGGGTGAGCAAGGCCACCCGGTGCGCGCCACGGTGTCCGACATGGGGCCCCTGCTGCTGGGGCGCCTGCTCAACCTCAACGAAACCCAGCTGGGCGTGCTCCAGCTGGTCTTCAAGGTGGCCGACGACCAGGGCCTGCTGCTGCTCGACATGAAGGACCTGCGCGCCATGCTGCAGCACGTGGGCGAACACAGCCGCGACTTCACCACCGCCTACGGCAACGTCAGCGCCGCGAGCATCGGCGCCATCCAGCGCGGCCTGCTCCAGATCGAGCAACAGGGGGGCAGCCAGTTCTTCGGCGAGCCGATGCTCAACATCCAGGACTTCATGCAGACCGTGGACGGCCAAGGGGTGGTCAACGTGCTGGCCGCTGACCAGCTCATGCACGCGCCCCGCCTGTACGCCACCTTCCTGCTGTGGATGCTGTCGGAGCTTTTCGAGCAATTGCCCGAAATCGGCGACCCCGAGGTCCCGAAACTGGTGTTTTTCTTCGACGAGGCCCATCTGCTTTTCAATGAAGCCCCCCGGGTGCTGATCGAACGCATCGAGCTCGTGGTGCGCCTGGTGCGCTCCAAGGGCGTGGGCGTGTACTTCGTGACCCAGAACCCGCTCGACATTCCGGACAAGGTGCTGTCCCAGCTCGGCCACCGGGTACAGCACGCCCTGCGCGCCTTCACCCCGCGCGACCAGAAAGCCGTGCAAACGGCAGCCACCACCATGCGCCCCCAGGCCGGACTCGATATCGAAGCGGCCATCACCGAACTGGCCGTGGGCGAAGCGCTGGTGAGTTTTCTGGACGCCAAAGGCCGCCCTTGCCCCACCGAACGGGTCTACGTTCTGCCCCCGGGCAGCCAGATCGGCCCCATCACGCCCGCACAGCGCCAGGCCCTGCGGCAGAACTCGCTGGTCGCAGGGGTGTACGAAAACACGGTGGACCGTGAATCGGCCTACGAAAAACTCCAGGGCGGCCCCCCTGCCAGCGCCGCCGCGCCCGGCACAGGACCGGCCGCCGAGCCCGCGCAAGCCCCCGGCGAGGCCGGCAGCGGCTTGCTGGGCGGGCTGAACGAGGTGTTGTTTGGCAGCACTGGCCCCCGCGGAGGGCGGCGAGACGGCCTGGCGCAGACACTGGCGAAATCGGCCGTGCGCACCATGGGCACCACCCTGGGGCGTGAAATCCTGCGCGGCGTGCTGGGCGGTATTTTGGGCGGGCGCCGGCGTTGAGCCCTCGGGCAAGGCCATCGGCCGCCGGCGATCTGGCCCCTGCGAACGGTTTCGCCCCCCGGAAATCACCGAAAATCGCAGCTTTTGCGTCTTCGTGTTTCGTTTTGATCGGCCCCCATTTCCATGACCACCCGCACTTCCGCCCCCGCCCTGCCCGACCGCCTGTCCATTGACCCCCGCAGCCCCCACCACGTGGCCGCCGTGTTCGAGCAAGACATCGGCATCCGCCTGAACGACAAAGAGCGCTTCGATGTCGAGGAGTACTGCATCAGCGAAGGCTGGGTCAAAGTGCCCGCAGGCAAGACCCTGGACCGCAAGGGCAAGCCCTTGCTGATCACCCTGAAGGGCAAGGTCGAGGCTTTTTACAAATAAGCCCGCAAACAGGCCCGCGAACCGCCCGCCGCAGGGGCCCTGGGCCCTGCAAAGCCCAGGCGCTGCGGGGGTCAGCCCGCCACGTGGCATTCCCGGCGCAGCAGCGCCAGGGCGTCGTGCAGCTGGTAGTCCCTGTCGCTGAGCAGGGTGTTCTGCGCGTCCTGCCAGAAGTGGTCCCAGATGGCCAGGTAGTCGGCCTGGAAGGCCCCCGGGGCATGCGCGGTGATGAACTCCCGGGCCTTGGCAGGGTCGGCGCCGTGCTTGCGCAGGCGGCGCACCACGCTGGCGGCGGTTTTTTCGGTCAGCAGCGTTTTGCGCGGGCTGCCGGCGGCCAGGCACAGCCACAGGGTCAGCAGGGAATGCTCGTCCTCGTGGCCCTGGGTCAGCTTCTGCCAGGTCTTGCTGGCGGGCTGGGGGGCTTCGTCGTCGTCCAGGCCCAGGTGGTGGAACTGCTCCACCTCGGCCAGCGGGTCGTCGATCAGGAAAAAACGCATGCGGAACAGCGCAGTGGCCCGCAGCAGCGGGGCCAGCGGCTGGCGGGAATCCAGCAGGCGGGGCAGCTCGGCCTGGACGGAAGGCAGCAGCGCCTCCACCGCTGGGCGCAGCGCAGCCGGCAGGCCCGGGGGCGCCGCCAGGACGGGAGACGCGGCTTTGGGAGACGCCGCTGGGGTGCCCGCCTGGGCAGTATTCTTGGCCGCGGCGTTCTTGCGCCAGGCCTTGAGCCGCTGCTCAAAAGCCACGGTGTGCGGCCATTCGCCCTGGTCCGGGGCCAGGGCCTGCCAGAGCAGCGCAGTGCGGATGACCGCTTCGGCGTCGGTGCCGGCGGTTTCCAGCTCCTCGGCGTCCAGGTCGTACTGCGCCGCCAGCCACAGGGCGGCGTCCACCGTCTGGGCCATGCGACGGCGCTGGACCAGCTCGGCGCGGTAGTCGGCCAGGGATTTCAGGGTCCACTGCGCCAGCAGCGGTTTCTGCGCATCGGTGAAGCCCCCCCGCTCGTGCAGCGCGAAATGGGTGTTCTGCGGCAGCGCGATCAGCTGTTTGAGCAGGTCCGAACCGCCCTTGGAGCGCGACAGCAGGCTGTGGTCGCGCAGCGATTCGGCGGCACGGCGCAGGTCGCCTTCGCAATGGTCTTCCAGGAAAAGGCTGATCAGATTGACCATGCGCTCACGCGCTTTTTCGAGGTCGGGGCGCAGGAATTCGCTGCCGAAGTAGCGGGCAATCTGCACCATGCCCTTGGGCGCGTCGGTGCAGAGGGCGGCCCGCCTGGCGCCATCGATCAGGCCGTGCTGCACCCCATAGGCCAGGGCTTTTTCGAAAAACGGGCGGGCGTCGTGCAGCGACAGCGCCGAGGCCGACGAGGAAGCAGAGGAAGGACGGGACATGGCGCCGGAGGTCAAATCGCCGACTCCTCGTCCGACACCCGGGCCACGGGCGTGGCCTTGCCCCGGTCGGTGTCGCTGGTTTCGACCTTGCCGTCGTCTTCTTCGAACTCCTCGCCCTCATCGAGCCCCAGGTCGTGGGCCCGGGCCTTGGCGCGCAGCACCAGCAGGGTTTCGACAAACAGGTCGCGGCATTCGTAGCGCAGCAGCCAGGCCAGTTGCATCCAGTCCCCATCGGCCACTTCGTCCAGCTGCACGCGCGGCTGCACATACAGCGACGCCATCAACTCGTCTTCGGACAGGATCAGCCCGTAGTCGTCGGTGGCGTCGAAGGTCCCGGTGCGTGCAAAGGCCTCGATCCGGCTCCATTTTTCGGCAAAGTAATTGGCCAGGGCCTCGCTGCCGCCTTCCAGGTCGCCAATCGCGTTCAGGAACTCCAGCGGATCGGCATCGTCGCGGAAGATCACGGCATTCACCATGCTGCGCAGGTGGGTGTGGGTCAGGTCCTTGTACTGCTTTTCCAGCACCATGGCGCGGGCAAACTGCTCGGGCGTGACCAGCAGGTTCACCACCGAGGCCTTGGAGTCGTCGTACTCGCGCATCACGGCCAGGATGTCCTTGGGCGCCAACTGCTCCAGGACCACCATCAGGGCACGGTCCCCTTCGGTATCGGCCAGCTCGCTCAGGGCCGACTCGGCGCCCACGATGTCGCCAGCGGCAATCAGGCTGCGGGTTTGGGTGATGAGGGCCAGGTGGTTCATAGATCAGAGCTCATTCTTTGCGGTCAAAACCCTGATCGGCCAACCAGTCGGCGCTGGTTTCCTCACGGGTACGGCGGTCGGCGGAGTCACGGGCATCGTCGGCATCCAGGGCGTTGAAATCGTCGTCCTGGTCGTCGCGTTCGGCGCCTTCACCCTCGCCCTCGTCCTCTGAGGACTCCTGCGCGGCCGCAGGGGCCAGACGGGCATGCTGGTGCAGATACTCCAGCCCCGCCGCCACGGCCAGGAAGCGCGCGCCCGCCGGCTCTTGCAGCACCGTCTTGGCCAGGCCCTGGGCCCAGGGTTCGAGGGTGATGGCCGCACCCAGGCTGTGCCAGTCGGGCACGGCCTCGGCCGGGCTGGCAAGCAAACGCTCCAGGGCGGCAGGCTGGGCAAAGCGAAAGCCCTGGTGAAAGACCACGGCCACCATTTCCGGGGCCAGCTCCATCATCTGCACCAGAAAGCCGATCTCCTTGCGCTTTTCCGCCAGGCGCTGGCGCAGGACGTTGTGGCCTTCGGAGTCCTGCGCAAGATCGTCGAGTTCGGCCTGGTAGGCCGAGCGCAGGTCATGGAAATAAGGGGAGAGTTTCATGGGGGAAGGATGCTCCTGAAATAGGCCTGCCAGATCTCCTGCGCGGTCTCCAGCGGATCGTCGAGCAGATTGCGGCGGCGGTTGTCGTCGTAGGCCTGGCGCGCCTCCTCGTCGGAGAGCACCTCGTAGGCCTTTTGCACGGCCCGAAACCGCTCGGCGGCGTCCGGGGCGTCGTTGCGGTCGGGGTGGTAGAAGGAGGCCTTCTGGCGAAAGGCTTTCTTGATCTCGGCCAGGGAGGCATTCGCCGCCAGCCCCAGGGCGGTGTAGTGGTCGGTCATCGGCTTACTTTGCTATGCATTCAAGAGCACATTCCGCAGACCCACAGAGGGCTGCAGGCTGATGGAACACCCAAACCCTGAGGCCCCGGCCAGCGCCTGAAAGCCGGTTCAAGCCCCCAGGCTCACAAACACGTTCTGCACATCGTCATTGCCGTCGATGGCGGCCAGGAAGGTTTCGACCTCCTCGAGCTGTTCCGCCGTCAGGTTGGCCGGGTTGACGGGGTTCTTGGGCTTGTAGCCCAGCTTGACCGACAGCACATTGAAACCGTGGGCTGGCAGGGCGCGGCTGACCAGGTCGAGGTCGGCCGGATCGGTCCAGAAGGTGGTGGTGCCTTCTTCGTCACCGGCTTCGAAGTCTTGCGCGCCGGCCTCGATGGCGGCCAGCTCGGGGTCGGCCCCGGCCTGGGCCGGTTCGGCTTCGATCGTGCCCACATGGTCGAAATCCCAGGCCACCGAGCCCGAGGTGCCCAGCTGGCCCTTGCGGAAGAGCACGCGCATTTGCGGGGCAGTGCGGTTGACGTTGTCGGTCAGGCACTCGACCATCACCGCCACCTGGTGGGGCGCGAAGCCCTCGTAGATCACCCGCTCGTAGTTCACGGCATCGGCGCCCGTGCCCGAGCCCTTCTTGATGGCGCGCTCCAGGGTGTCCTTGGGCATCGAGGCCTTGCGGGCCTGCTCCACCACCAGGCGCAGCCGGGCGTTGCTGGCGGGATCGGCCCCGCCGCGTGCAGCCACGGTGATTTCCTTGACCAGCTTGCCAAACAGCTTGCCTCTGGCATCCGCAACCTGTGCCTTGCCTTTTGCTTTCCACTGCGCGCCCATGTTCGATGTTCCTTGGTGTTGGTGCGCCCCAGGCGCTCAAGGCCGGGGCGGGTGGTGGCCCTCGCGCCGCCTGAAAAAGACGGGGCGCAAGACCGAAGGGGTGTAGGTTATACACCGTCCGCCCGCACAGCGGCCCGGGGCCTTTGAAATCTGGCTACCATCGCAGCGCCCTACCCCGGAGACCCGATGCTCAATACCCTTTGGTTGGGATTTTTCCTGACCGCCGCCGTCGCCGCACTCGCCCAATGGCTGGTCGCAGGCCAAGCCTCCATTTTTGCTGCCATGGTCGAGGCCCTGTTTGCCATGGCCAAGCTGTCGGTGGAGGTCATGGTGCTGCTGTTCGGCACGCTCACGCTCTGGCTCGGCTTTTTGCGCATCGCTGAAAAAGCCGGCATCGTGGACGCCCTGGCACGCTGGCTGGCCCCGCTGTTCCGGCGCCTGATGCCGGAAGTGCCCAGCGGCCACCCCGCCCTGGGCCTGATGACCCTGAACTTTGCCGCCAACGCCCTGGGGCTGGACAACGCCGCCACGCCCATGGGCCTCAAAGCCATGCGGGCGCTGCAGACCTTGAATCCGCGGCCCGAAGCGGCCACCAATGCCCAGATCCTGTTTCTGGTGCTGAACGCTTCCTCGCTCACGCTGCTGCCGGTGACGATCTTCATGTACCGCATGCAGCAAGGTGCGCCCGACCCGACCCTGGTGTTCCTGCCCATCCTGCTGGCCACCTCGGCGTCAACCCTGGTGGGGCTGCTCAGCGTGGCGGTGGTGCAGCGCCTGCCGCTGTGGAGCCCCGTGGTGCTGGCCTATCTGCTGCCGGTGGCCCTGGGGCTGGGCGGGTTCATGGCCCTGCTGAGCACCCTCAGCACCGCCGCGCTGGCGCAGCTGTCATCGCTGCTGGGCAATCTGACGCTGTTTGCGCTGATCGTGCTCTTCGTCGTGGTGGGCGCCTGGCGCAAGGTGGCTGTGTACGAAGCCTTCATCGAAGGTGCGCGCGAAGGCTTCGACGTCGCCAAAGGCCTGCTGCCCTACCTGGTGGCCATGCTGTGCGCCGTCGGGGTGTTCCGTGCCTCGGGCGCCCTGGGCTATGTGCTCGAAGGCATCCGCTGGTGCGTGGAATGGCTGGGGACCGATGCCCGCTTTGTCGACGCCCTGCCCACAGCGCTGGTCAAACCGTTTTCCGGCAGCGCCGCCCGCGCCATGCTGATCGAAACCAT
>JAQUDN010000253.1 GCA_028685665.1 Burkholderiaceae bacterium
GCACCGCCTATGCCTCGGGCACGTTCCGGGGCAACCTGGGCCTGCCCGTGCCCGAAAACCGCTACACCGCCCGGCGCGCCGCCGCGGAGCAGGCGACCACGGTCGGTGAAGTTCCGGTGGCGACCATCTAGGAAAAAAGGGCTCCAGCCCTTGTCCATATTGCGCTGGATGCTCTCTTTTTAGAAGCATTCAAGGCCGGTCAGCCCGGAGGGGGCTCGCCGGCCTTGTGCCTGGGGGCCGGGCCCCTCAGGGCCTGGGGTCAGATCACCTGAAAGCCATGGGTGCCGTCGCGCCCGAGCTGTTCGACCAGGCCGAACTCCCAGTCCAGGTAGCCCTGCATGGCTTCCCGGGCGTTGTCGGTGCCTTCGTAGGGGCGGCGGTAGCGGTCGGTGCGCGGCGAGGCCAGGTGGCTTGCGCCGTGTTCCAGGGGCAGGCCGGCCTGGATCCAGGCCAGGGTGCCGCCGCGCAGCACATGCACTTCGGCCCCGGTCAGGCGGGCCAGGTCGGCGGCTGCGTAGCGCGCCAGCAGGCTGCTGCCGCAGGTCAGCACATAGCGCTGGGCCTTCGGGATGCGCGCCACCGCCTGTGCCAGTTCGGAGCGCAGCACGAACCAGGCGCCGGGAAGATGGCGCAGGGTGTAGTTGGCGCTGGTGGTGGTGTCCAGAATGGCGGTGTGCCCGGGGGGCGTGTCCTGCAGCCATTGGGCGAGTTCGGCGGGCTCCACCCAGGCCCAGGGGCTTTCGTGGGCGGGTTCCGGGTAGTCCTGGGGCGGGGCGCCGCGTTCGCTGAAGGCCGTGGCGGGCACGCCGTCCAGCACCCAGGCCTCCCAGCCCATCTGCGCGAGCCATGAGGCGCTCATGTTCGCGCGCACCCCGTCGGTATCGGCCAGCACGATGCGCGCGCCGCGCACCGGGGCCGAGTGGTCGGTTTCCTGCACCAGCTGGCCGCCGGGGGCGCTGCGAAAGCCGGGCAGGTGGCCGGCGGTGAATTCTTCGGGCGTGCGCACGTCGAAGGCGTAGGTGGTGCGAGCGCTTTCGGCGGCAAAGCGCTCCAGGTCGGCGCTCTGTGCGCGGCGCACCCCGGCGCGGTCGGCCACGGCGCGGGCGGACTGCGCGGCTTCGGCCTGCTGCGCGGGGTCCACGTCGCCGAAACGGCGGTCTGCCCCGTGGTCCAGCGTCTGGCCGGCCAGGGTCCAGCCGATCGTGCCGTTGCGCAGCGCCGACACGGGGTTGGGAAGGCCCGCATTCACCAGCGACTGGGTGCCGATGATGCTGCGCGTGCGGCCGGCACAGTTGACGATGATGCGCGTGGCCGGGTCGGGCGCCAGGGCGCGGGCGCGCAGCACCAGCTCTGCGCCGGGCACGCTGATGCCGGTGGGGATGCTCATGGTCTGGTATTCGTCGAAGCGGCGTGCATCCAGCACGACCACATCGGCCTGGCTGTCCAGCAGGGCCTGCACGGCTTCGGCGGGCAGCGAGGGCGTGTGGCGCACGGATTCGACCAGCTCGCCAAAGGCTTTGCTCGGCACGTTCACGTCGATGAAGATCTCGCCGCCGGCGTCTTTCCAGCCCTGCAGCCCGCCTTGCAGCAGCGCCACGCGGGTGTAGCCGAGCTGCTGCAGGGTGCGGGCGGCCGGTTCGGCCAGGCCTTCGCCGTTGTCATACACCACGATGGGGGTGTCGCGCCGGGGAATGCGGCTCCAGGCCTCCAGTTCCAGCCGGCCCGCCGGAAAGTTGGCGGCGAACAGCGGGTGGGCCTGGGCAAAGGGGTCTTCTTCGCGGACATCGAGCAGGGCGATTTCTGCGCGGGCCAGCAAGGCCTGGCGGACATCGTGGGGGGTCTGGAAGGGCAGGGGAGCGGTCATGAAAGGGCAGGGGAGTGGAAAGAACAGAAGGAAAGGCGATGGCGATGGCGATGGGCGCAGCGCGGCCCCGGGCGTTCAGGCCGCTTGCAGCGCCGCGTTTTTCTCGGCCGACAGGTCCCAGAAATTCGGCAGGCTGTGGTTGTTGTAGCCCGAGACAAAGCGCTTGCGCGTGCCGTCTTCCAGGTACACGGCCCGCTCGACGGCCCCGATATTGGCGCCATAGACATGGATGCTCACCGAGGTCTGGTCGGCCAGCGCGTTGTGCACGCGGTGCACGTCGCCGATGCGGGGGGAGACGGCTTCGACCTGGCCTGGGTGCAGCGTGAGAGGAGCCCCTTGCGGGACCCAGCGGCCCTGGGGGTCCTGCGCATAGCCCTGCGAAACCTCGCTGCCGCGCAGCATGCCGATCAGTCCCCAGACGGTGTGGTCATGGATGGGCGTGAACTGGCCCGGTCCCCAGACGAAGCTGACCACCGAAAAGCGCCCGAGCGCATCGGCGTGCAGCAGGTGCTGCTGGTAGCGCTCGGGGGAGGCCTGGGCGTAGGCCTCGGGGAGCCAGTCGTCGTGGGCGACCAGTTCGGCGAGCAAGGCGCCGCCCTGCTCCAGCAGGGCCGGTTCGCCGGGCTGTTGATCGAGCAGGGTTGCCAGGTCCTGGACAAAGTGGCGCAGAGGGCTCAGGGAGGGTGCAGGCAAAGAAGAACGCATGGCGGACAGGGTGCAAAAAACCGCATTTCACACCCGCGCGGGCGCAGGAAGTAGCCGGTTTTTTGCATAAGCATGCTTGGTTTTCTTCGTTCTGTTTCCGGGGGGAATTCAGTGCAATACAGGCCTGTTTGGAGTTGAGTGTTCTTGACTCCCCCTGCGGACCTTTGAAAGGAATGATGGATGTCTAAGACCCTCGATACCCCTGGTTTTTCTGGTGCCTGGTCGCGTCGCCAGTGGCTGCGCGCCGCTGGCGCCACGGGCGTGGTGGGCGCTTCCGGCCTGGCGGGCACCCAGGTGTTGGCCGCCAAACCCCTGCAAGACCTCAAGCTGGCCTGGAATGCCAACGCGGTCTGCCTGTCGGCGGCCCCCGTGGCGCTGGAGCGCGGCATTTTTGAAAAGCACGGCCTCAAGGTCGAGCTGGTGAACTTTGCGGGGTCGACCGACCAGTTGCTCGAAACCATCGCCACCGGCAAGGCCGATGCCGCCCTGGGCATGGTGCACCGCTGGATCAAGCCGCTGGAGTCGGGCCTGGACGTCAAGCTGGTCGGCGCCAGCCACGGGGGCTGTGTGCGCATGGTGGGCTACAGCCCGGCGGGCGTGACCACGCTCAAGGGGCTCAAGGGCAAGACCATTGCGGTGTCGGACCTGAACAGCCCCGGCAAGAACTTTTTCTCGGTGCTGCTGGTCAAGGCCGGGCTCGACCCGGAGAAGGACGTGAACTGGCGCCAGTTCCCCGCCGACATGCTCGGCCTGGCCTGCGAAAAGGGCGAGGCGCATGCGATTGCCGACGGCGACCCCAATCTGATGC
>JAQUDN010000083.1 GCA_028685665.1 Burkholderiaceae bacterium
TCAGGTCGGCGGTGGGCAGGCTGGACAGGGCCGGCAGAGTCGCCAGGGCCTTCTGCAGATCGGCGGTAGGCAGCGTGCTCAGGGCCTTGGTCAGATCGGCCGTGGGCAAGGTGCTCAGGGCTTTTTGCAGATCCGCGGTCGGCAGGGCCGGCAGCAGCTTGGTCAGGTCGGCGGCAGGCAGGGTGCCCAGCAGCTTGGTCAGGTCGGCGACGGGCAGGGCGCCCAGCAGGGTGCTGGGGTTGGCGATGGCCGGGGTGTTCAGTGGCAGACCGGGATTGTTCAGGGCGGGCAGGCTCTTCAGCGCTTGCGAGAGATCCAGCGAAATAGAGGGAGTTGTCAGAGCCGCAGAGCCAATATTCAGGAATGCCATGTGAATTCTTTCAAAAGATAAACGCAACGATGTAGCCCCAGCCGTGGGGTTCAAAGGCAAGAGCCTTCCCCACACTGAAGAGCATCCTGATTGTTTACTTTCAATATGTCACACGGATGAACAACGCCAAGATGGCAGGGGCCCGTGGGACCTGCTCAATCCCGGAAGTTGTCGAACGACAGCGGGACGTCCGCCACGTCCTTGCGGATCAGGGCCATGGCGGCCTGCAGGTCGTCGCGCTTGGCGCCGGTGATGCGCACTTTCTCTTCCTGGATCGCGGCCTGCACCTTGAGCTTGCTTTCCTTCATGAGTTTCTGGATTTTCTTGGCCAGTTCGCTTTCGATGCCGTTGCGCACCTTGATGACCTGTTTGACCTTGTCGCCGCCCATTTTCTGGACATCGCCCAGGTCCAGAAAGCGCACGTCGACGTTGCGCTTGGTGAGCTTGTTGCGCAGCACGTCTTCGATCTGTGTGAGCTGGAACTCGGCATCGCCGATCAGGGTGATGTCCTTGTCCTTGATCTCAATGCTGGCGGCGGTGCCCTTGAAATCGAAGCGGGTACCGATTTCCTTGGCCGTGTTTTCCACGGCATTTTTCACTTCAACGAGGTTGGCTTCACAGACGGTATCAAAAGATGGCATGGCTATTCTCGGTCTCGGGGAACGCGGGGTAAATCACCGGGGGCCGCAGGGGCTCGGTGCGACAATCCGGCCGATGTTAGTCGAGAAAAATGCCCCTTTGCAGCCCTACAACACCTTTGGCATTGCCGCCCGGGCCCAGACCCTGGTGCGGGTGCATTCGGTGGCCGATGTCCAGGCGCTCTTGTCCGATCCCGTGCTGCGCGATCGCCCCTTCTTTGTGCTGGGCGGCGGCAGCAATGTGGTGTTGACTGGCGATGTCAAGCCCCTGGTGCTCAAGGTGGAGATCCGGGGCCTGCGCCTGGTGGCCGAGACCGACAAGGCCTGGATTGTCGAGGCCGGTGCCGGCGAGGTCTGGCACGACTGCGTGGCCTGGACGCTGGCGCAAGGCTATCCCGGGCTGGAGAACCTGGCCTTGATTCCCGGCACCGTGGGCGCATCGCCGGTGCAGAACATCGGTGCCTACGGGGTGGAACTGCAGGACCGTTTCGAGTCCTTGGATGCGGTGGACCTGGCCACCGGACAGTCCTTTACCCTGGATGCCGCCCAATGCGCTTTTGGCTACCGCGATTCGGTGTTCAAGCATGCGCCGGCGCCGTCTGAAGCGCGGGGCGGTTTGCCGCGCGGCATGGGCCTGGCCGGACGGGCCGTGATCACCCACGTGCGTTTTCGCCTGCCGCGCCCCTGGAAGCCTGTGCTGGGGTATGCCGATCTGGAGCGCTACTTTGCGGAGCGGGGCGGGGCCGTGGGGCCGCAGCAGATTTTTGACGCGGTCTGTGCGATCCGCCGTGCCAAGCTGCCCGATCCGGCGGTGGTGGGCAATGCGGGGAGCTTTTTCAAGAACCCTTCGGTGTCGCCCGAGCAATGCGCCGACATCATCGCCCGCGACCCGAAGATCGTGCACTACGCCATGCCCGACGGCCGCATCAAGCTGGCCGCGGGTTGGCTGATCGATGCCTGCGGCTGGAAGGGCAAATCGATCGGCAAGGCGGGTGTCTATGAAAAACAGGCCCTGGTCCTGGTCAACCGGGGCCAGGGGGCCGACAGCGTGACCGGCGGCGAGGTCATGACCTTGGCCAAGGCCATCGAGACCAGTGTCTATGAGCGTTTCGGCATTCGGCTGGAGCCTGAGCCGGTGGTGGTCTGACGCCTCTTCTTGGCCCCCGGAGGTGCCGAGGCCGGTCCCTTGGTCGGGCAATGCTATTTATTTAATAGCTTGAAACGTCCAACCTGTCAGCCTTGGGGCTCGAATGCCTGCAAATTTTCCGTGCTCAGTCCCATCCGTTGGCACAGGGCTTGTGCGCTGTCCCAGGCGGCCTGCACGGCCTGGGCCGAGCGCTCGCAGGCGGCGGGATTGAAGTCGGCCCCCGAGTGTTCGATGTGCCGGGCGCAGTCCGCCAGTTGCCGCAGCCCCAGGCAGGCGGCGCTGCCTTTGAGGGCGTGTGCGGGGGGCTGCAGGGCCGCGGTGCGGTGCTCCCGCAAAGGCGCCAGCACGGGGTCGAGGGTGCCCGCGCGGTCCAGAAACAGCTGGTCCAGCAGGCTGCGGTAGCCTTCCAGCGAGATGGCGGCGCAGATTTCACCGATCTGGTCCATGTCCAGCACATCGACCACGGCCCCTTCGCTGGCGGTCTGGGCTGCGGCAGGCGGGGTGGGCCTGTCTGGTGCGGGGACTTGTTCTGCCGAGCCGAACCATTCCGTGAGCCGGTGCTCGATTTCGGGGGCGCTGACGGGCTTCGAGAGAAAGTCATCCATGCCTGCGGCCAGGGCCTGCGCCCGGGTTTCCGGGAAGGCGTCGGCGGTCAGGGCGATGATCAGCACCTCGGCCGCCGGTCCCGTGCGGGACCGCAGCGCTTGCGTGGCCTGCAAGCCGTCCATGACCGGCATGTGCAGGTCCATCAACACCACATCGGGTGTCTTGCGCACCACTTCGGCCACGGCCTGTTCTCCGTTGTGCGCCAGGCGCACGGTGTGTCCCATTTGCTGGAGCAGCGCAGAGATGTAGTGGCGGTTGACGGCCTGGTCTTCGGCCACCAGGATGTCCAGGCTCGGCAGCGGCCGTTGTCCTGCGCCCTGTGTGGCCGGGGGCGGTGCGGGCCACTCGGTGGGGGGGGCATCGGGGGGGTAAGGCGCTTCCGTGCACGGCAAAGGCAGTTCGAGGGTGAAGGTGCTGCCGTGGCCTGCGGTGCTTTGGACCGTGATGTTCCCGCCCATGAGCCGGGCCAGGCTGAGCGAGATTTCCAGGCCCAGACCGGTACCCCCAAAGCGCCGGGCCGTGCTGGCGTCGCCCTGGCTGAAGCGCTGGAACAGGCGCGACTGGGTGGCCGCATCCATGCCAATGCCCTGGTCGATGACCTGCACCCGCCAGGCGGCCACGGCCCCCGGGCCCAGGGGGGCTGTGTCGGCCCGTGCCGTGGTGACGCGGATCTCGCCTTGTTCGCTGAACTTGATGGCGTTGGAGACCAGGTTCAGCAGGATCTGGCGCAGGCGGGTGCCATCGGCGAGCACCCATTCGGGTCCGGGCGTGGAGTGGGCGAAGGCCAGGCTGAGCTGCTTGCGCAGGGCCAGCGGCCGCATCAGGGCTTCGACCTCCTGCAGCACGGTGGGAAGGTGCGTGGGTGTTGCGTGGATGCCCATCTTGCCCGCCTCCAGCGCCGAGGCATCCAGCAGGTCGTTCAGCAGGCTCAGCAGGTGTTTGGCCGAATCGCGGGCGGTCTGCAGGTATTCCGTCTGCTGCCGATTCAGCGGCGTGCTTTCCAGCAGATGCAGCATGCCCAGCATGCCATTGAAGGGGGTGCGCAGTTCGTGGCTCATATTGGCCAGGAACTGGCTCTTGCTGCGGTTGGCGTTTTCGGCCTGGGCCGTGGCCTGTCGCAGCTCTTCGGTCAATTGTTCGAGGTCCCGGCGATCCCGGACCTGTTTGCGCTGGCGCCCCCACAGGGCCATCGAGGCCACCAGCAAGAGCAGCATCTGGGCCACGATGAGCCAGACGATGCGCTCGTTTTGCTGCAGCAGCGTGTCCTTCTGGTGTTCCAGCAGCTGCGAGGTGCCGGAGTTGGCTGCCACGCTCAGGGCCTGGAAGTCGGGGCCGATGGCGTTGAAATCGGTCAGCAGGAGCGCCAGTTCATCGGTCTGCAGGGGCGATCGGTCGAGTGCTTTTTCCAGGCGGTCCGTGATTTCGCCCAGCTCCGGCATCAGGGAGGCGTACTCCATCTGCCCGCGCAGCACCGAGAAGCTCGGGCTGGCATGCAGCAGATTCAGCCGGCTGATGAAAATGTCGTAGCGCAGCCGCAGGTCATCGACGGCGCTGGTTTCAGGGGTGTGGACCATATGGTCCAGCGACTGGCGCAGCCGCAGGTATTCGCGTTCGGCATGAAAAGCCATCGCCGTCAGGGAGTCCATGCGCAGCGTGGCGCTTTGCTGGATGGTGGCACTTTGCACCAGTTGGGCCACCAGCAGAACCGCCATGGCGATGGCCATGCTGGCTGTGCCCAGCGCCAGCCACACAAAGTATTGTCTTTGGGCTTTTCGGGCTGGCATGCGCGGGCTATTCGACGGTCAAGGATTTGAGTTGCCAGACCGAGCGCTCGTAGTAGCGCACCGAGCGCAGGGCTGCATGGGCATCGAAGGGGTACATGATGAACAAGGGGCCCTTGGTCCGCACGGGGATGGGCCGGTCGTCCATGTGGTGGGCCACGATGAGCGGGTATTTGTATGCATCGTCCAGCGGAATCGCCGTGCGGTAGTCATTCAGGCCCTGGGCGTGTACGGTGCGGCCCCGGGCCTTGGCGGCCGCCAGGATGTCCCGCAGCAGGGGGCCGGTGTACTTGGTGGGCAGGGCGTCCCAGGGGCTGGACGTGGTGAAGCTGTGCTGGGGGAGCTTCTCCAGCATGGCCATGTCGAACACGGCCGTGTCCACCCGGTTGCGCTCTCCGAGCTTGCCATACAGGGTCAGGATGACTTTGCCCTTGGGGGGGTCCAGGGCCCAGGCTGGCAGCAGGGCCCCCCATGCCGCCGCAGCGATGACTGTGTGAACCAGTGGTGCCAGCAGTCGTTTCATGGTGCTCTCATTACGATAGCTTTTGACGTCCGCTGGGCAAGCGCTGGTGGTCAAAAGAGCGGTCAATGGCCCCGCAGCGCTGGTGCGGGGATGGGGGGGCGCCCGCCATGCGCTGGGGGCGGCCTGCAGGAGACAACGATCGTTCAGCGCGGCTCGGAGCTGGTCAGGCGCAGCAGGTCGTTTTCTGCGCCCGAGGCCAGCAGGCCCGCGCGCGCGTACACGCCGAGCTTGTCGCGCGTATCGACGATGTCCAGGTTGCGCATGGTCAGTTGGCCAATCCGGTCCAGCGGGGTGAAGGGCGCGTTCTCGACCTTTTCCATGCTCAGGCGCTCGGGGGCGTAGGTCAGGTTCGGCGACTCGGTGTTCAGCAGCGAGTAGTCGTTGCCACGGCGCAGCTCGAGCGTGACGGTGCCGGTCACGGCGCGGGCCACCCAGCGCTGGGCGGTTTCGCGCAGCATGATGGCCTGGGGGTCGAACCAGCGGCCCTGGTAGAGCAGGCGGCCGAGCTTCAGGCCGTTCATGCGGTACTGCTCGATGGTGTCTTCGTTGTGGATGCCGGTCACCAGGCGCTCGTAGGCGATGTGCAGCAGGGCCAGGCCGGGGGCTTCGTAGATGCCGCGGCTCTTGGCTTCGATGATGCGGTTTTCGATCTGGTCGCTCATGCCCAGGCCATGGCGGCCCCCGATGCGGTTGGCTTCGAGGATCAGCGCCACGGGGTCGTTGAACTCGACGCCGTTCAAGGCCACGGGCTGGCCTTCTTCGAAGCGCACCGACACTTCCTCGGCCTTGACGACCACGTCGTCCTTCCAGAACGCCACGCCCATGATGGGGTTGACGATCTTGATGCCGCTGCTCAGGTGCTCCAGGTCCTTGGCCTCATGGGTGGCGCCGAGCATGTTGGAGTCGGTGCTGTAGGCCTTTTCGGCGCTCATCTTGTAGCCAAAACCATGCTGCGTCATGAAAGCCGACATTTCGGCGCGGCCGCCGAGTTCATCGATGAACAGCTGGTCGAGCCAGGGCTTGTAGATCTTCAGCGCAGGGTTGGTGAGCAGGCCGTAGCGGTAGAAACGCTCGATGTCATTGCCCTTGAAGGTGCTGCCGTCGCCCCAGATGTTGACGTCGTCTTCCTTCATGGCGGCCACCAGCATGGTGCCCGTGACGGCGCGGCCCAGCGGGGTGGTGTTGAAGTAGGTGATGCCTGCGGTGCTGATGTGGAAGGCGCCGGCCTGCAGGGCGGCAATGCCTTCGTGGGCCAGCTGGGTGCGGCAGTCGATCAGGCGGGCTTGTTCGGCGCCGTATTCCATCGCCTTGCGGGGAATGGCGTCGTAGTCGGGCTCGTCAGGCTGACCCAGGTTGGCGGTGTAGGCGTAGGGCAGGGCGCCCTTGAGCTTCATCCAGTGCAGGGCAGCACTGGTGTCCAGGCCTCCGGAGAAGGCGATGCCGACTTTTTGGCCGACGGGCAGGTTTTGGAGAATGGTGGCCATGTGCAAAGGTTCCGGTGGGGTCTGGATCAGCCGAAGTGGCAGATGTAGTGGTAGGCCTCGGTCACACGGATGTCGAAGGAGGAGTTGCCAGGCACGTTGAATTGTTCGCCGGCGGCGGACCGGACCCAGGTGTCGCTGCCCGCCAGTTTGTACTCGCAGGAACCGGCCACGCATTCCATGATTTCAGGAGCGCCGGTGTTGAAGGTCAGCGTGGCGGGCAGGACCACGCCCACGGATTTCTTCGTGCCATCCGCCAAGGTGATGCCGTGGCTGACGCACTTGCCGTCGAAATACACATTGGCCTGGGTGGTGACGGAAACGCCGTCGATTTTTGCGGTGGTCATGGAAGAGCGGGGAGTAGGTAAAAGCGGCGATTTTAGGGCAGGCATGGCCGGGGTCGGCGCTGCGCGTGGCCCGTGCTGTGGGCTGGGGCCCGGCCCGGGCAGCGCCTTTCCCAGGCGCTGCGCGCGCAGGGGCGGATCACCGTCCGTAGGGAGCGCGCTGTGGGGTGTAGGGTCGTCCGCTTTCGTCGTCGATCACCGTGGCGGGCGGTGGGCCATACCCCGGAGGCGTCGCAGCGGGCATGGGGTAAGAGGGCGGCCCCCAGCCCGGACGGGGCGCGCTGGCGGGCCAGCCTGCAGGGCCGTAGCCTGGGGGCGGGGGCGCATAGGCCGGCCCGGGTCGGGTGGCCAGCGGCTGCACGCTCACGGCGATCCAGGGGCCCGGATCGTTCGCGGTGCGCGTGGTGTAGGGCCGCCCGGCGTATTCGTAGACCACGTCGTAAGCCAGCGTGCGGTTTTCGTAATGGATTTCCGTCGTGCAGCGCGGCACGGTCTGGTACTGCGCTGCGCCAGGGCCCTCGATCTGGTTGCCGAGCAAGGCCCCGCCCACCAAACCCAGCGCGGTGGCTGCGGCCCGTCCACCACCGCCGCCCACGGCATTGCCCACGGCGCCACCGGCAATGGCCCCCAGCAGGGCGCCAGCCCCGGAAGGCCGGGCGTGCTGGTAGACGGTTTCAGGGCTGCAGACCTGCTGCGGGATGCCCACCTGCTGGACCACGGGGGTCACCGACAGCACCCGGCCCTGTTCCTGGGAGGGGCTGGGGATCTGGGCCTGTGCCAGCGGGGCGACGAGGGCCAGCCCGCACAAGAGCGCAATTTTTTGCATGTTTTCTTCCTTTCGGTTCCGCCTTAACGCACCGCGGCGGCCGAAGGTTGAGCCAGCGGCCCGTCCAGGCCGCCGCAGGGGGCGAGGGGGTGGTTCAGTCGGGCTGGGCGCCGGTGTGCAGCGCTTCCCATTGCACGGGGTCGAAGCCGACCGTGATCTGCGTGCGTTCGCCCTGGCGCCATTCGACCACGGGGCGCTTGATGACGCTCGCGTGGGCCTGCATCAGTTCGCTGGCACGGAGGTCGTCCGTGACGGCCGCCTGGGTTTGCGGGTCGAGCTTGCGCCAGGTGGTGCCCTGGCGGTTGAGCAGCTTGGACCGGCCGACGGCGGCCAGCCAGCCGGGCAAGGCGGCGGCGGGAACGCCCTGTTTCTTGAAATCATGAAAGTCGTAGGCCAGGCCTTGGCTGGTGAGCCAGGCCCGGGCTTTCTTGACCGTGTCGCAATTCGGAATGCCGTAAACCGTGATGTGGGAACTTGTCATGCGCCGCATCATGCCCTCCACAGGGCCTGGGCGACAATAGCAGGCGTATGCACACCAAATTGAACACCCTCGAAGACTGGCTTCACCACTGCGAACAACTGCATCCCCGCGGCATCGACATGGGCCTGGACCGGGTCCGCGAAGTGGCCCAGCGCATGGCGCTGCGCTTTGACTGCCCGGTGATCACCGTGGCCGGCACCAACGGCAAAGGCTCGACCTGCGCCATGCTCGAAGCCGTGGCCCTGCAGTCCGGCTACCGCACGGGCGTGTTCACTTCGCCGCACCTGGTGCACTTCGAAGAGCGCTGCCGGGTGCACGGTGAAAGCGTCAGTGCTTCTGATTTGATAGCGCATTTCGCAATCGTGGAGAGCGCCAGATGCCAAAACGGCCCTGAAGTTTCCCTGAGCTATTTTGAGTTCACCACCCTGGCCATCCTGAGCCTGCTCAGCCAGGCCGCGCTGGATGTCGCGATCCTGGAAGTGGGTTTGGGCGGGCGCTTGGATGCCACCAACATCATCGATGCCGACTGCGCCATCATCACCAGCATCGACATCGACCACACCGAGTTTCTGGGGCCCGACCGCGAAAGCATTGGCCGCGAAAAGGCCGGCATCATGCGCACCGGCCGTCCCGTGGTGGTCAGCGATCCCATGGCGCCGCACAGCGTGGTCGACCATGCCCGTGAGATCGGCGCGGAGCTGTGGCGTTTTGGCCACGATTTCAACTTCTCCGGCGACAAGCAGCAGTGGAACTGGGCGGGGCGGGGCCGCCGCTATGCCGGCCTGGCCTATCCGGCCCTGCGGGGCGCGAACCAGCTGGTCAATGCCTCGGGGGTGCTGGCAGCCTTCGAGGCCTTGCGCCACCGCATCCCCGTCACGGCCCAGGCCGTGCGCAATGGCCTGGCCCTGGTCGAGTTGCCCGGCCGTTTCCAGATCGTTCCCGGCCAGCCCACGCTGGTGCTGGATGTGGCGCACAACCCGCATTCGGTGGCCGCCTTGACGGCCAACCTCGATGCCATGGGCTTTTTCCCGACCACCCACGCGGTGTTTGGCGCCATGGCCGACAAGGACCTGGCGCCCATGCTGGCCAAAGTGGGGCCCTTGATCGATCGCTGGTACTTCACCGACTTGCCGACCCCCCGTGCCGATACGGCGGCCGCCTTGCTGCAAAAGTGGCAGGCCCTGCCAGAGGCTGCTGGGGGGCGTTCGCCGGTGCCTTGCAGTGTGCATGCCAGCCCGATGCAGGCCCTGGAGGCGGCTGTTTTGGCCGCGGACCCCGCTGATAGAATCGTGGTCTTTGGTTCGTTTTACACCGTGGGCGGCGTGCTGATCAACGGCACACCCCGGCTGCAGGCCAAACACCTGGGCGCATAAGGTCGGCAAGAGTCTCTCATCCATGGCATTTTTCACATTTCGATGGCCCGGTCAGAGCGAGCCGTCCGACCCACCGGGCAAGCGCTCCCGAACACCCCAGACCGAGAGCATCGAAGTGATGCGCCGACGTGCGCGCCATCGCCTGATGGGTGCTGCTGTGCTGGTTCTGCTCGGGGTGGTGGGTTTTCCGCTGCTTTTCGACACCCAGCCCCGCCCGATTCCTGTCGACATCCCTATCGAAATTCCGGACCGCAACAAAGTCGCTCCGCTGGTGGTTCCTGCCGAGCCGGATCGCACCCCGTCGGCCCGTGCGGAACTGCTGGCGGCCAAGCCAGGGGCTTCGGTGCCGCCCCGTCCTGCGGCCGGGCGGGAGTCCGTCCAGGCCAGCCTGGCTGAGGGCGAAGAAGTGGTGTCGGCCACGCGCAGCCCTGCCAAGCCGGTGGCCAAAGAAGCCGAAGCCAGTGCTGCGCCCAAAAGCGAGCCGAAAAAGCCCGTGCTCCCGGTGCCTGTGCCCGAGCCCAAGAAGCCGGCGCCTCCCGCCCCAGAGCCCAAAAAGCCCGTGCCGCCTGCGCCAGAACCCAAGAAGCCAACGCCCCCTGCGCCCGAGCCGAAGAAGCCAACGCCCCCCGCGCCCGAGCCGAAGAAGCCCGCGCCCGAGCCGGTGAAGCCACCGCCAGCACCCCCTGCGCCAGAGCCGAAAAAAGCGCCGCCGGCCCCCGCGCCGGAGCGCAAACCCGCTGCGAGCGATGACTCCGCCCGTCCGCGTGCGCTGTTAGAAGGGCGCCCTGCGGAATCGGCGGCGGTCCGCACGGACGACGAGCGTTTCATCGTCCAGGTCGGGGCTTTTGCGGATGCTGAAAAGGCCCGTGAGGCGCGTGGCAAGCTGGAGCGCGCCGGACTCAAAACCTACACCCAGGTCGTGGAAACCAAGGACGGTAAGCGCACCCGGGTCCGCGTGGGCCCCTTTGCCAACCGTGCCGAGGCCGACAAAGCGGCTGCCCGGGTCAAGGGCCTGGACCTGTCTGCGGCGGTCCAGCCGTTTTGATGGCCGACCGCGGATACCTGCGCTCCGATTTGCATCCCATGGCCACCCTGGACTGGATTTTCATGGCGGTTTTGCTGGCGTCCATGCTGATAGGGGCATGGCGCGGCCTGGTCTTCGAGATGGTGTCCCTGGTGGCCTGGGTGTGCGCGTTCTGGGTCGCGCAGTGGTGGGCTGCCGATCTGGGGGCCCTTCTGCCCTTGGGGGAGAGCGGCCCGGCGCTGCGCTACGCTGCGGGTTTTTTGGGGGTGTTCGCCTTGGCCCTGTTTGCCGGCGGATTCGTGTCCTGGCTGGGCAAGCAGCTGGTGACGGCCATGGGGCTGCGCCCTGCGGACAGGGCCCTCGGAGCGATTTTTGGTGTTTTGCGTGGCCTGGTCTTGCTGCTGGTCGTGGCGGTGGTGGCCGGGCTCACCCCTGTGCATGAGGCGGATTGGTGGCAAGAGTCGCAAGGAGTCCCTTGGCTGGGCCAGGCGCTCAAGGGCCTCAAGCCTGCATTGCCAGAAGAGTTTGGAAGGCATCTTCCTTCGTGACAGGGCAGCGGCCAGAAGCCGCTGCCGTGTGGTGCTTGCGGGGCTTCTCCCGCGAATAGATGGAATCGAACTATGTGTGGAATCGTCGGCGTTGTCAGCTCTGCGCCTGTTAATCAGCTTATTTACGATGCCTTGCTGCTCTTGCAGCACCGTGGGCAGGATGCTGCCGGCATCGTGACCCAGCAGGAACGCAAGTTCTTCATGCACAAGGCCAAAGGCATGGTGCGTGATGTTTTTCGCACGCGCAACATGCGTGCGCTGCCCGGCAATGTCGGCCTGGGCCAGGTGCGTTACCCCACCGCGGGCAATGCCTACAGCGAAGAAGAGGCGCAGCCTTTCTACGTGAACGCCCCTTTCGGGATTGTTCTGGTCCACAACGGCAATCTGACCAATGCGCGTGTCCTGCGTTCGGAGCTCTTCCTGACCGACCACCGCCACACCAACACGGACAGCGATTCCGAGGTGCTGCTGAATGTGTTTGCGCACGAACTCGAACTCGCCACACGTGGCACCTCCTTGCAGATCGAGAGCATTTTCACGGCGGTGCGCGCTGTGCATCGGCGGGTCAAGGGCTCTTATGCCGTGATCGCCTTGATCGCCGGCCATGGCTTGGTGGCTTTCCGCGATCCCCACGGGATCCGTCCCCTGGCCATGGGGCGCAGCGAGGATGGCACCGTCATGGTGGCCAGCGAATCGGTCGCCCTGGAAGGCACGTCCCATGTGCTGGATCGCAATATCGCTCCAGGCGAGGCGATTTTTGTCACACCCGATGGCCAGGTACATGCCCAGCAGTGCGCCGAGTCCCCGCAGCTCAACCCGTGCATCTTCGAGTTTGTCTATCTGGCGCGCCCGGATTCGGTGCTGGACGGTATTTCGGTGTACCAGGCGCGGCTCAATCTGGGCGAGTCTCTGGCCAAGCGCGTGATTTCCACCGTGCCGCCCAGCGAGATCGATGTGATCATCCCCATCCCCGAATCCAGCCGGCCCAGTGCCACCCAGCTGGCGCATCTGTTGGGCATCCCTTACCGCGAAGGTTTTGTCAAGAACCGTTATGTGGGGCGTACCTTCATCATGCCGGGGCAGGGCGTGCGCAAGAAGTCCGTGCGCCAGAAGCTCAACGTGATCGCCAGCGAGTTCAAGGGGCGCAACGTCATGCTGGTGGACGACTCCATCGTGCGGGGCACCACCTCCCAGGAAATCGTGCAAATGGCCCGCGACGCCGGAGCGCTCAAGGTCTATCTGGCCAGTGCGGCCCCTCCCGTGCGCTACCCCAACGTGTATGGCATCGACATGCCCACCAATGGTGAGCTGGTGGCCCATGGCCGCACCGTCGAAGAGGTCCGGCAAGTGATTGGTTGCGACGCCCTGATTTACCAGGACGTCGAGGGCATGAAGGCGGCTGTGGGCTGCCTGAACCCTGCGATTGCCGGTTTTGATGCGTCCTGTTTTGACGGGGTGTATGTCACGGGCGACATCACCGCTGAAAGCATTGCATGCATGAACGCAGACCGTGTGGGTACCGAAGAAGGCGAAGAAGACACCTCGCGTCTGGCTTTGCCCAATTCCCAAGCGGCTTGAGTCTGCCAGGGCTGGCGCCTTGTGCAGCGCTGGCCCTCCTGCCGTGTCTGCAGCCCCTTCGGCATCCTGCCAAGCGCTGTGGTTCAGGCAGCCTGAAATACATTCACCATGGAATGTCAGCCCCGTAAAGGGCTGGCCTCATTCGCAATGACCGATCAGAACGCTTCCGCCCCCGTGCATGTGCGCACCCGTTTTGCGCCCTCGCCGACGGGCTTCATCCATCTGGGCAATATCCGCTCGGCGCTCTACCCCTGGGCTTACGCCCGCGCCACGGGCGGCGACTTCATTCTGCGCATCGAAGACACCGATCTGGAGCGTTCCAGCCAGGCGGCGGTGGATGTCATTCTGGAAGGCATGGACTGGCTCGGCATGCAGCCCGACGAAGGCCCTTTCTACCAAATGCAGCGCATGGACCGTTACAAGGCGGTGTTGGCCGATTTGCAGGCCCAGGGCCATGTCTATCCTTGTTATATGAGCGTCGCCGAATTGGATGCCTTGCGTGAGCAGCAAATGGCCGCCAAGGAAAAACCACGGTACGACGGCACCTGGCGCCCCGAGCCCGGCAAGACCTTGCCGCCGGTGCCCGAAGGCGTGCGGCCCGTGCTGCGCTTCAAGAACCCGCAGGGCGGCGTGGTGGCTTGGGACGACAAGGTCAAGGGCCGCATCGAGATCCGCAATGACGAACTGGACGATCTGGTCATTGCCCGCCCCGATGGCACGCCCACCTACAACTTCTGTGTGGTGGTGGACGACATGGACATGGCCATCACCCACGTGATCCGTGGCGACGACCATGTGAACAACACCCCGCGCCAGATCAATATCTTCCAGGCCCTGGGCAAAGAACCCCCGGTCTATGCCCACTTGCCCACCGTGCTGAACGAGCAGGGCGAGAAGATGAGCAAGCGCAATGGCGCCAAGCCGGTGACCCAGTACCGCGACGAGGGCTATCTGCCCGAGGCCATGGTCAACTATCTGGCCCGTCTGGGTTGGAGCCACGGCGATGACGAAATTTTCAGCCGTGCGCAGTTCTTGCAATGGTTCAATCTCGACCACCTGGGCCGCAGCGCCGCCCAGTTCGACGAAGCCAAGCTGCGCTGGGTGAATGCCCAGCACCTGAAAGCCATGGGCGATGAGGCTTTGGCGGCCTTGGTGGCGCCGCAATTGGAAAAGCGCGGCGTCGCCGCTGCGGACCTTCAGGACGGACGCTTGCCACGCATTGCGGCCTTGTTCAAAGACCGCTGCGATACGACGGTGGCCCTGGCCGACTGGGCTCGGGTGTTTTATGGCGATGTCGTCCCTGCCGAGGCCGAGCGGGCCCAGCATGTCACCGAGGCCATTGCCCCCGCCATCGACACCTTGGCCCAGGCCCTGGCTGCGTGCGCCTGGGACAAGGCCAGCATCAGCGCCGCGTTCAAACAGGTGCTGGCGCAACACAGTCTCAAGATGCCCCAGTTTGCCATGCCCGT